>NZ_CP109090.1:1837654-2143930 GCF_035917575.1 Streptomyces sp. NBC_01788
GCCGGTGACGCCCCTGGCCGTGCCCGTCTCGCTCACGCTGCTTCCTCCCGCTGTGTGCTGGTGGCCACCCCGTGTGCCGGTGGTCCACTCATCCTCCCCCTCCCCCGCGCCAACCCCAAGAGAGCCTCCCGCCCCGGCCCGCGCCCGCGCGGCCTGGGGGCAGGGCAGGTGATCGGACCTGCCCGAAAGCCTGGTAATGTTTCCTTCGTCGCCGCGGGAAGGCCCGCACGACAGACACCTCGTCCGGGTGGCGGAATGGCAGACGCGCTAGCTTGAGGTGCTAGTGCCCTTTATCGGGCGTGGGGGTTCAAGTCCCCCCTCGGACACCACCAGAAGACGGTGTCGACCGCTTGTCGGTCGACACCGTTTTTGGCGTTCCCACCGCGCACCGCACCGGCACACACCGCGTAACCGCCCCGGGCTACACGTGCGCCGCCGCCAGGTGGTCCGTGAACCAGTCCCGGGCCAGTTCGGTCACCGTCTCCAGGGCGCCGGGCTCCTCGAAGAGGTGGGTGGCGCCGGGAACGACGCTGAGGCGGCTCTCGCAGCGCAGACGGGCCTGCGCCTCGCGGTTGAGGCCGATGACCAGGTCGTCGGCACCGCCCACGATCAGCAGCGTGGGGGCGGTCACGTCCGGCAGGCGCGGCCCGGCAAGGTCGGGACGGCCGCCGCGGGAGACCACGGCGGCGATGTCCGCGCCGGGTTCCGCCGCGGCCCGGAGGGCGGCGGCCGCGCCGGTGCTGGCGCCGAAGTAGCCGACCGCCTGCCGCTCGGTGCCGGGCCGGCCGCGCAGCCAGTCGGTGGCGGCGGTGAGCCGGGCGGCCAGCAGCTCGGTGTCGAACACGTTGGCCCGCTCCTCCGCCTCCTCCTCGGTGAGCAGGTCGAACAGGAGGGTGCCTAGGCCGGCCCGGTTCAGGCCCTCGGCGACGAACCGGTTCCGCGGGCTGTGCCGTCCGCTGCCGCTGCCGTGGGCGAAGACCACGACGCCGACGGCACCGGGGGGCACGGTCAGGTGGCCGCCGAGCCGCACGGAGCCGGCCGCCACCTCCACCTCGCGGTCGACGGGGACCCCGCGGGAGCGGGCCGCCGCCCGGCGGAGGCAGGCGACGACGTCCTCGTCGTCGAGCTGGGCGAAGTCGGCGTAGAACTGGCCGACCGCGAAGAAGTCCGGCGGGGTGTCCAGGCACACCAGCTCGTCCGCCTCGCCGCCGAGCCGGTACGTCCAGTCCGGCGGTGCGACGGGGACCGCCAGTACGGTCCGCGCGGCCCCGCGGGCGCGTACCGTCCGGCAGGCCGCGCGTGCGGTCGAGCCGGTGGCCACGCCGTCGTCGACGACCACGACGGTCCGGCCCGCGACGGCGGCGGGCGGCCGTTCGCCCCGGTAGCGCGCGGCACGCCGGTCGAGCTCGCGGCGTTCGCGCTCCTCGACGCGCGCGAGCTCGCCGGGTGTGACGCGCGCCTCGCGCAGCACGTCCTCGCCGAGGACGCGTACGCCGTCCTCGCCGATCGCCCCCATGCCCAGCTCCGGGTGGGAGGGGACGCCCAGCTTCCGTACCAGGCACACGTCCAGCGGTGCGCCGAGGGCGTTCGCGACGGCCTCGGCCACGGGGACGCCGCCCCGGGGCAGGCCTAGCACCACGACGTCCTGGCCTGTGAGGTGGTCCAGGCGGGCGGCCAGCCGCCGTCCCGCGTCGATACGGTCCGTGAAGAGCACCGTGCGGCTCCTTCACTCCCTGGAGGTCCACAGGGGGGCGGGAGGCGTGGCCTCGGGCGCTCCCACCGCGTCGATGTCGCCCGCGGCGGCGCGCAGCAGCTCGCGGCCGAGTGCGATCAGCGCGCGGCCTGCCGCGAGTTCGTCGCCGATCTCGGGCACCGCCCTGTCATACGGATTGCGGCGGGCCTCCGCGCGGGTCTCCATGACGTTGTCGCCGGTGTCCAGGACGATCCGGGCGGTGGTGTCCGGGTCGTGTTCCGAAAGATACAGACTGAGCCGCCACTCCTTGACGGACGGAGGCCGGCTGCCGACGGGTCGAGTCATCGTCCGTGTCTCCTCAACTCCGGTGGGAGGCAAGGCCACGGCGTCGAGGCGACGAGCGACCCGGCGTAGCCTCCGTGCTTCCACTGTGCCTCCCTCACGCCCGTGCCGCACGCCCGTGCCGCACGGGCGCGACGGAGCGGGGGGCGTACGGACAGGGGACGAACCGGGGCAGCGGCCGTACCGGCGGCGGACGGGTGCGCCGCCGCGGGCAGAATGGGGGGCATGACCACGCGTTCCTGCCCGTGCGGGCTGACCGAGCCGTACGAGAGCTGCTGCGGCCGCTATCACGGCGGTGCGGCCGCCGCACCGACCGCCGAGGCGCTGATGCGGTCGCGGTACTGCGCCTTCGTGCGGCGGGACGCGGGATATCTGCTGCGGACCTGGCACCCGCGGACCCGGCCGGCGCGGCTCGACCTCGATCCCGGGATGCGCTGGACGGGGCTGGAGATCCTCGGCACGACGGACGGTTCGGCCTTCCACGGCACCGGGACGGTGACGTTCCGGGCGTCCTACCGCGGCGGCTCGCTGCTCGAACGCAGCCGGTTCGAGCGGGTCGACGGGGCGTGGGTGTACGTGGACGGGGACTTCCCCGAGCAGTGAGGCGAGCGCCGGGCTACGGCGCCAGGACGTCAAGTTCCTGGAGGGCTCCCGTGGTGATCTCGCGGGTCAGCCGCTCGGCGAGGTCCTCGTCGCGGGCCCGGACCGCCTCGGCGAGCTGGACGTGGAGGGTGACGGCCGCGGGGTCGGGCTCCTCGAACATGACCTCGTGGTGGGTGCGGCCCGCCAGGACCTCGGCGACCACGTCGCCGAGACGGGCGAACATCTCGTTCCCGGAGGCGCCGAGGATCACCCGGTGGAAGGCGATGTCGTGGACCAGGTACGCCTGAAGCCGGTGGTGGCCGCGTGAGTTGGCCACCATGCCGAGGGCGCACTCGGTGAGTTCGGCGCACTGCTCGGGGGTGGCGAGCCGGGCGGCCAGGCCCGCGGCGACCGGTTCGACGGCGGAGCGCAGCACGGTCAGCGAGCGCAGTTGCCGGGGCCGGTCGGCGCCGGCCAGGCGCCAGCGGATGACCTGCGGGTCGTAGACGTTCCACTCGGTCCGGGGGAGCACGGTCACGCCGACGCGGCGGCGGGAGGCGACCAGGTGCATGGACTCCAGGACGCGCACCGCCTCGCGCATCACGGAGCGTGATACGTCGAAGCGCTGTGCGAGTTCGTCGGTACGCAGCACGCTGCCCGGCGGGTACTCGCCCGCGGTGATGGCGGGGCCGAGGGTGTCCAGTACGCGGCCGTGCAGCCCTCGGCCCGGTGTGCTCATGCACTCAGCGTACGGGGCGGATCACGATCTCAAAAAGTCAGACTTATATGTCACACACCCTTGAATTAGTCGTACCTATAGGTTTCAGTGTGGCGGACGCCGGATGTCGGCGTCCCATGTCGAGGAAGACAGCGAGGCAGTGATGCGCACCCCCCACGTCGTCGTGGTGATGGGCGTCGCCGGCACGGGCAAGACCACGATCGGTCCCCTGCTCGCCGCCCGGCTCGGCGTTCCGTACGCCGAGGGCGACGACTTCCACCCGCGGGCCAACATCGACAGGATGACGGCCGGGATCCCGCTCCGCGACGAGGACCGGTGGCCGTGGCTGGATGCCATCGGCGCCTGGGCGCACGGGCGGGCGGGGCTCGGCGGGGTGGTGAGCAGCTCGGCGCTGAAGCGGTCGTACCGCGACCGGCTGCGGGCCGCGGCTCCCGGCGTCGTCTTCGTGCACCTGACGGGCGACCGGAAGCTGATCGAGGACCGGATGGCGCAGCGTCAGGGGCACTTCATGCCGACGGCGCTGCTGGACTCCCAGTTCGCCACGCTGGAGCCGCTCCAGCGGGACGAGCGGGGCGTCGACGTCGACGTCTCCGGGTCGCCCGAGGAGATCACCGCACGCGCGTTGTCCGCGCTGGACGGCCTCGACAGCTCTTCGCAGTCCGCCGAGGAGCAGCGGCCCTGAGCCGCGGCACCTCACCCCCACGCTCGCCGACTGCGGCACACCTCTCCCCACCGTCCCTCTTCACCAGCAAGGGAACACCGTGACCAGACTCAGCGTCGAGATGCTGGCAGCGGACGCGCCCCCGCCGATCACCTCGGCCGGCCATGCCCAGCTCGGCATCGCCGCACTCGTGGGCATCACCGTCATCGTCCTGCTCATCACCCGGTTCAAGCTGCACGCCTTCCTGTCCCTGACCATCGGAACGCTGGTGCTCGGCGCGGTCGCCGGGGCACCGCTCGACAAGGCGATCGCCAGCTTCACCGCCGGCCTGGGCTCCACCGTCGCCGGCGTGGGCGTGCTGATCGCCCTCGGCGCGATCCTCGGCAAGCTGCTCGCCGACTCCGGCGGCGCCGACCAGGTCGTCGACACGATCCTGGCGAAGGCCAGGGGCCGGGCGATGCCGTGGGCGATGGTGCTGATCGCGTCCGTGATCGGTCTGCCGCTGTTCTTCGAGGTCGGCATCGTGCTGCTGATCCCGGTCGTGCTGATGGTGGCCAAGCGCGGCAACTACTCCCTGATGCGCATCGGTGTGCCGGCGCTGGCCGGTCTGTCCGTGATGCACGGCCTGATCCCGCCGCACCCCGGCCCGCTGGTCGCCATCGACGCGGTCAAGGCCAACCTGGGCGTGACGCTGGCGCTGGGCATCCTCGTCGCCATACCCACGGTGGTCATAGCCGGTCCGCTGTTCGCCAAGGTCGCGGCCCGCTGGGTGGACGTTCCCGTCCCTGAGCGGATGCTGCCCCAGCGCCCGTCGGAGGAGCTCCAGCGGCGTCCGGGCTTCGGCGCCACGCTGGCCACGGTGCTGCTCCCGGTGGTGCTGATGCTGGCCAAGGCCCTGGTCGACATCGTCGTGGACGACCCGGCGAACATGACCCAGCGTGTCTTCGACGTCATCGGCTCCCCGATGATCGCGCTGCTCGCCGCCGTGCTCCTCGGCGTCTTCACGCTGGGGATGCCGGCCGGGTTCAGCAAGGAGCGGATCTCCTCGACCGTCGAGAAGGGCCTCATGCCCATCGCCGGCATCCTGCTGATCGTGGGCGCGGGCGGCGGCTTCAAGCAGACGCTGATCGACGCCGGTGTGGGCCAGATGGTCCTGGACATCTCCAAGGACTGGTCGATCCCGGCGCTGCTCCTCGGCTGGCTGATCGCGGTGGCGATCCGGCTCGCGACCGGTTCGGCGACCGTGGCGACCATCTCGGCGGCCGGTCTGGCCGCCCCGCTCGCGGCCGACATGTCGAGCACCCACGCCGCTCTGCTGGTGCTGGCCATCGGCGCCGGCTCGCTGTTCTTCAGCCATGTCAACGACGCCGGGTTCTGGCTGGTGAAGGAGTACTTCGGGCTGAGCGTCGGCCAGACGATCAAGAGCTGGTCGGTCATGGAGACGATCATCTCGGTGGTGGCGGGCGCCCTGGTGCTGCTGCTGTCCCTGGTGATCTAGGGTCTTTCGTTTGGATCAGGCCGGATCAGGGAGCGGGGTCTGGTGCCGTGGATCGCAAGGCGGAGGAGGGCGGCAGGGCGGAGCCCTGCCAACCGACGACAACGCGGCTGGGGGTGCCCCCTGCTCGAAGAGCTTGGGGGAGCGGTGCCAGACCCCGCGAGCCCGGCATGATCCAAACGAGAGGCCCTAGGGGTACGTGGTCGGGCGGCGGCCGTGACCGGGGCACCACCCGGTCACGGCCGCCGCTTCCGTTCGTGCCCGCGCCGTCGGCTCTCGGGCCCGCGCGGTGGCTTCTACGGCCGCCACAGCGGGTGCTGCTCGTCCGCCCATGCGCGGGTCACCAGGCCGGTGCGCAGGCCGCGGCGTGCCTCCGGGTCGCCGAGGGCCATGCCGATGTGGCCGGCCAGGACGACGCCGATGGTCAGGGCGAGCCAGTCGTGCACGAAGGTGGCGCTGGTGCGCCAGGCAACCGGGGTGAGGTGGGTGAACCACATCATCAGTCCCGTGCCGAGCATGACCAGGCCGGCCCCGGCGATCCAGGCGGCGTAGATCTTCTGGCCGGCGTTGAACTTCCCGGCCGGGCGGGAGGCGGGCCGGCGGTCGCGGCGCAGGGCGGCGCGCAGCCAGACCTGGTCGTGCCGGCCGAAGCGGTTGAGGAAGCGCAGGTCGGCGCGGAAGGCGCGGGAGGCCAGGCCCAACAGGACCGGTACGGGCAGGGCGAGGCCCGCGCACTCGTGGACGCGGACGACCAGTTCGCGCCGTCCGACCAGCTCGGCGAGCTGGGGGATGTACAGACAGGCCGCCGTGACCACGCACACGCCCATGAGCGCGGCCGTGGTCCGGTGCACCCACCGCTCGGCCCGGGTGAAGCGATGGACGCGGGTGCCGGGCGGGGCCGGGGCGTCAGCTCGTAGGGACATCGCTGCGTCCGTTCGAACGGCCGACCCAGGCGTCGACGTCGTAGCCGAGGTTCTCCCAGTAGCCGGGCTCGACGCGGTCGGTGACGGTGATGCCGGAGAGCCACTTGGCCGACTTGTAGAAGTACATGGGGGCCACGTACAGGCGGACCGGCCCGCCGTGCGCGTGGGCCAGGTCCTTGCCCTGCATGCGCAGCGCGACGAGCACGTCGGGGCGGCGGGCCTGGGTGAGGGTGAGGCTCTCGGTGTAGGTGCCGTCGAAGCAGGTGAAGCGGACGGCCCGGGCGCCCGCCCGCACTCCGGCCGCGTCGAGCAGCCGGGAGAGCCGTACGCCCTCGAAGGGGGTGCCGGGCACCCGCCAGCCGGTGACGCACTGGACGTCGCGGACCAGCCGGGTCCGGGGCAGGGCCCTGAGGTCGTCCAGCGTGTAGGTGGCGGGGTGGTCGACGAGGCCGTCGACGGTGAGGCGGTAGTCCGTGGCGTCCTTGTGCGGGACGGAGGCGGCGACCGAGTAGTAGCGGAAGCCGCCGCCGTTCGGCAGCAGGCCGGTCAGACCGGTGGGGTCCTTGCCGGACACCGCGCCGAGCAGGCCCTCCATGCCGCGTTGGAGTGTGGGCGCGGTGGCCACGCCGAGGGCGCCGAGGCCGAGGGTGGCGAGGAAGACGCGGCGGCCGACGGGGCGGCCCTCCTCCTCTGGCCGCCCGTCGTCATGGGGGAGTTCGGGGTTCACGTCTTCATTCGAGCACCCGCGCCCCCCGGGGGCCAGGGATCGCGGGTGCTCGTCAGACTTCCGTCATTGTTTTTCCGTACCCGGGGTCTCCGTACCCGAGGTCTCCGTACCCGGGTTTCCGCACCCGGGCCTAGGAAGCCGTCTCAGCCGTCTCAGCCGCCTCAGCGGTCTCCGCCGCCTCGGCCGCCTTCTCCAGCTGGAAGGCCTCGTTGCCCAGGCCGATGCGGGCGTGCGCCTCCGGCCGGCGGGAGCGCAGTACGGCTCCCTGGACCAGGCCGACGACGAGGGCGAGGCCGATGATGCCGGGCAGCACCCGGCTCAGGAGCGAGCCGGGGCCGGCGTCGACCAGGACGTCGAAGTCCTTGACCGTGTAGGTGGCGATCACCAGCAGGGCCAGGCCGGCCACGGCGGAGGTGACCAGCCGCCAGGCCTGCGCGGCCGCGGCGCCGCGCCGTACGAAGAAGACGATCACCGACACACTGGCCGCCGCCATCAGCACGATGACGCCGAGCGCGCCGAGGTTGCCGAACCAGGTGAACAGGTGCAGCACGGGCGCGGTCGGGTCGCCGGTCGGCTTGTCGTCGGTGACGGCGAAGGCGATCACGATGACCAGCGAGACGACGGTCTGCGAGAGGGACCCGGTCGCGGGCGCGCCGCTGGAGCTTGAGGTGCGTCCGAAGGCGGCCGGGAGCAGGCCCTCGCGGCCCATGGCGAAGGCGTACCGGGCGACGACGTTGTGGAAGCTCAGCATGGCCGCGAACATCCCGGTGACGAACAGGACGTGCAGGACGTCGGTGAAGGTGCCGCCGAGCCGCGACTCGGTCAGGGTGAACAGCAGTCCGGCGCTCTCCTTCTGGGACGTGCCGATGATCGCCGCGGGGCCGGTGGCGATGGTGAGGGCCCAGCTGCTGATCGCGAAGAAGACGGCGACGCCGGCGACGGCGAGGAACATCACGCGCGGGACCAGGACGTGCGGGCGGCTGGTCTCCTCGGCGTACACCGGGGCCTGCTCGAAGCCGAGGAAGGCGGCGATGCAGAAGCACAGCGCGGTGCCGATGCCGGCGCCGGCGAGCGTGTCCGGGTTGAAGGCGTGCAGGGACAGGCCCTCCTTGGCCGGGTCGGCGATCGCGGCCACGTCGAAGATCACGACGAGTACGACCTCGATGACCAGCAGGACGCCGAGCACGCGCGCGTTGACGTCGATCTTCAGCCAGCCGAGCGCGCCGACGACACCGGCGGCCACGAGCGCGGGGATCCACCAGGCGACGGTGAGGTCGGCGTAGGTGGCGAACAGGTTGGAGACCTCGAAGCCGAAGATCCCGTAGATGCCGGCCTGGAGCGCGTTGTAGGCGACGAGGGCGACGAGCGCCGCGCCGGCGCCCGCCGTGCCGCCGAGGCCCCGGGAGATGTACGCGTAGAAGGCGCCCGCGTTGTGGACGTGGCGGCTCATCTCGGCGTAACCGAAGCTGAAGAGGATCAGTACGGTGCCGAGGAGCACGAAGAGCAGCGGCTGCCCGACGATCCCCATCACCGCGAATGTAGTGGGCATGACACCCGCGACCACCATGAGCGGGGCGGTCGCGGCGAGCACGGAGAGCAGCAGACCCCCCGTGCCGAGGCGGTCGGCGCGCAGGGCGCGCTCCTGCCCCTTGAAGGTGCTGATGCCGCCACCGTCGGCGGTGGATCTGTTCGTGCTCGAACTGCCCGTCGTCATCGGGGGTTCGTCCTTTCGGGCGTCGGGGTCGTGGTGCGTACGGGGTTGCTGGGCACTACACCGCACCGAGCGCGGCGGCGCGCGCGATGCGGAAGGCGGTGTACGGATCTCGGTCGGGGTACGCCCACGGCGCCTGGGCGGGATGGTCGCCGATGCGGTGGAACAGGGCGGCGGCCTCGGCACCCCGGCCCTCGCAGTGCTTGGCGTGGGCGAGGAAGTTCAGATCGACCAGGCGACGCGGATGGTCCTCCTGCTCCCACTCCAGCCACCAGTCGAAGGCGGCCTTCATGACCTGCCGGGCCCTGCGGCCCGTCCAGTGCCCGGAGGCGGCCGGGTCGGCCTGCGCGTGTCCCGCGCCGGCCAGGACGCGGTAGCGCTCGGCGTGCGCGACCACCGGGAGCATGGCGAGGGGCGAGTCGGCGGGCGCCTGCTCGGCGGCCCAGTTGGCGAAGTCGTAGACCTCGTGCAGCGGGTCGGGGCCGGCGTCGGCGTGCCGCTCGGCCAGTTGGGCCACCATCAGGTGGTGGGCGTGGTGGTGGTCGGGATGGCGTTGGCGGATCCTGTCGAAGAGGCGGACGACCTCCTCCTCGTCGCCGAGGCCCCGCTCCAGCAGGAGCAGGCCGAGCCAGGGCGTGGGGTCGGCGGGCGCCAGCCCGGCCGCCGTCCGGCAGGCCTCGCGGGCCCGGTCGGGCTTCTCCCTGCCGGAGAGGGCGCCCTGCACCAGGGACATACCGAGCAGGACGGAGGCGTCGGCGGACTCGGGCTCGGCGAGCAGCCAGTCACGGGTCCAGGCCGCGGTGTGGGACTCCTCCGCGAGGACGGTGACACGGTGGCCGCGGCGGTCCCAGTCGTCCTTGGTGCGCACCAGCAGCGAGCGCACCGCCTGCCACCTTCCCTGCGCCAACGCCGCGCGCGCCTCGCGGAGTTCCGTGTCGTCGAGCGCGGTGTCGAAGGCCTGGGCGGCGCGCTTGCGGCCGCGTCCGAGGGGAGGCGGGGGTGGGGACACCGCGGAACTTCCTCACGCGCTCTTTGTTTTCGTGGCCCGGCGCACGCCCCGGGAGCGGCCCCCGTTCGGCTCACCGGCCTCGGCTTGCTCGTCGGTCATCGGCTTGCCATCGGCTGATCACGGACAGCAAACCCCCAGCCAACGCACCCCGTCAAGGGTCAGCCGTGCGTTACACGCGTCAACTGCCGCTGCCCAGGCGCCACTTGTGAAGAAGCCGGGTCACCGGGTCGTGGCGGCGGTCCCTCCGGCGGGAGGGTCACTCCTGTGGCCTACGCGACGGCGCGGCGGTTGCCGCGGGTCCCGGCACGGCCAGTGGCCACGCCGACGCCCCCGGCCGCGGGGCGTCGTGACCGCGCGATCCGCCCAAATGCGGGCCATCCCGGCGGCGGACCGGGTCCCGGAACGCTACAGTCGGCCATTACGCACCCCGTGGCCCGGCCGGATGATCGAGGTACGCAGCGTGTCGGTTCTGGTTGTGATTCTCGCCGTGAGCGCGGCCTGCTGTCTGGGCTTCGGTTTCGTGCTCCAGCAGAACGCGGCCCAGCGGGCACCGCTCCGCGACTTCCTCTCGCCCCGGCTGCTGCTGGACCTGATGCGGGTGCCGCGCTGGCTGGGCGGTCTGGGGCTGATGATCGGCGGCATGGTGCTGGGCGCCCTCGCCCTGGGCCGGGGCGAGATCTCGCTGGTGGAACCGCTGCTGGCCACGAACCTGCTGTTCGCCCTCGCGCTGTCCCGACGGCAGACCAGACAGCCCCTGGGCGGCCAGGGCTGGGCGGGGCTCGCGCTGCTGGCCGGTGGCGTGACCGCGTTCATCGTGGCGGGCCGGCCGCACGCGGGCAGCGCCGTCACCGACCCGCTGCGGCACTGGCTGATCATCGGCGTGATGGTGGGCCTGGCCCTGCTGCTGACGGCCTACGCCAAGCGCTCCCGGCTGAGCTGGGGACCGGTCCTGCTGGCGGTGGCCGCCGGGCTGCTGTACGGCGTGCAGGACGCGCTGACCCGGGTGAGCGGGCAGCGGTTCTCGGCGGGCGGCTGGACGGAGCTGTTCACCGGCTGGCAGCCGTACGGACTGCTGGTGATCGGCGTCGCCGGGCTGATCCTGGTGCAGAGCGCGTTCGAGACGGCGCCGCTGCGCATGTCCCTGCCGGCGCTGACCGCGGCCGAGCCGCTGGCCGGGATCGCCTGCGGGGTCGGCTTCCTCGGCGACCGGCTGCGCACCGACACCGGAGCGCTGGCCTGGGAGGCCTCGGGGCTCGCGGCGATCGTGACGGGCATCGTCCTGCTCGGCATGCACCCGGCGATGCCGTGCGGCGCGGTACCGGAACAGAAACGCGACCTGCAGCCACGCTGAGTCCCACGCCGCGCCGACGGCGACGGCGGCCTGCTTGGATGGCCGTATGAGCGCTGCAGACGAGATCCTCGACGTCGTCGACGAGCACGACCGCGTCGTCGGGCAGTCCCCGCGCGGCCGCGTGTACGCCGAGGGGCTGCGCCACCGCTGTGTCTTCGTGCAGGCAAGGGACGCGGAGGGCCGCCTCTTCGTCCACCGGCGCACCTCCACCAAGCTGGTCTTCCCCTCGCTCCACGACATGTTCGTCGGCGGGGTGGTAGGCGCGGGCGAGGCCTACGACGACGCGGCCCTGCGCGAGGCCGAGGAGGAACTGGGCGTGACGGGGCTGCCCCGCCCCGAGTACCTCTTCAAGTTCCTGTACGACGACGGCGCGGGCCGTACCTGGTGGTCGGCGGTCTACCAGGTGCGCTGCGAGCTGCCGGTGAGGCCGCAGGCCGAGGAGGTCGCCTGGTACGACTTCCTCCCCGAGGACGAGGTGGAACGCCGCCTGGACGAGTGGCAGTGGGTACCGGACGGGCTGGCCGCCTACGAGCGCCTGAAGGTGCACCGGTCACCGGGGTGAACCGGTGACGGCACGCAGACCGGTTACGGCCGCAGTGCCCGCAGCAGCAGGTCGGCCAGATGGTCGGCGAGCTGCTGGGGGCCGAGCGGGCCGTCGGGGCGGTACCAGGTCGACAGGTGATGGACGGAGCCGAAGTGGTAGTCGACGACCAGGTCGGCCGGGGTCGCCGTGGAGAAGACGCCGGCCCGCTGGCCCTCCTCGATGAGCGCGCGGAAGCGTTCGTGGTAGCGCCGGCGCTCGGCGCGCACCTGCTTGTTCTTCTCCGGGCTGAGATGGTGCATCGAGCGGAAGAAGATCATGGCGTCGTCGAGGTTCTCGATGGTGGTGACCACCACGTCCGCCGCCGCGTCCCGCAGCCTCTTCTCGACCGGTTCGTCGGCGTCCGCGAAGGCGTCGAGGCGCTCCTGCTGGACGCGCAGCACGCGCGCGTACACCTCGTGCAGGAGGTCGTCCTTGGAGCCGAAGTAGTGGTACAGCGCCCCTTTGGTGACGCCGGCCGCCTCGACGATCTCCTGCACCGAGGTGCGGTCGTAGCCCTGTTCGGCGAAGAGCCGGGTGGCGGCGGCCAGGAGCCGCTGCGGCACCGGCGTGCCGCCTGAGTCCGTCGTCCTGGGCACCTGCCGCCACCTGCCTTCCGTGTTCCTGCTCGCTCACTGCCTGGGGGAACGCGGTTCCCGACGGAGGATCTTCCCATTTGCCGCCCCTGGCGCGTCCGGCAGGATCCCGGTCGGCCCCGGTCGCCCCCGTTCCCCGGGTGTCAGCCGGTCTCCTCCCAGGTCCGCTGCATGTGGTTCATGCTGGTCAGCCAGCGGTCCGGGTCGGCGGCCCGGGCCCGGTAGAACTTGGCGACCTCGGGGTGCGGCAGGATCAGGAAGCGGTCCTCGGCGATGCCCTGGAGCAGGGCGTCGGCCACGTCCTCCGGTTCGATCGCGGTGGGCCGGAGCACCAGGTCGCCGGCGCTGCCGGTGGCGGCCAGCATGTCGGTGCGCACGCCCTGCGGGCAGATCGCGTGCACCTTGATCCCGCGGTGGCGGTAGGTCAGCGACAGCCACTCGGCGAAGGCGTACGCGCCGTGCTTGGTGACGCTGTAGGGGGCGGCGCCGATCATGGTGAGCAGCCCGGCCGCGGACACGGTGGAGACGAACCGGCCGCTGCCGCGTTCCAGCCAGCCGGGGAGCAGCGTCTCGGCGGCGCGGACGTGGGCCATGACATTGACGTCCCAGGCGTGCGCCCACACCTCCTCGCCTGCCGCCTCGGAGCCGCCCGCGCCGAGGCCCGCGTTGGCGCAGTAGACGTCGACCGTGCCGCCGAGCGCGTCGCGGGCCGCGGCGACGACCCCGGAGGCGTCGCCCGGGAGGGCGGTGCCGCCGATCTCCGCGGCGACGGCCGCCGCCCGGTCGGCGTCGAGGTCGTTGACGACGACGCGGGCGCCCTCGGCGGCGAACCGGCGGGCCAGCGCGGCACCGATCCCGCCGCCGGCTCCGGTGACCACCACTCCCGCACCCTGCACGGCTTGCACCATCGGTCTCCTTCGGCCTGGCTGTGGCATGACACGGAACGACTCCGCCGCTCCAGACTAACCAGTCGGTATGTGGTGCTGGAAGACATGTTCCGCAGGAGGCGCCGTCCGCTTCGTTCCCTGGGGGACGGGCGCACGCTAGCGTGCGTGAACATGACACCCGCAGCGATCACGGAGGTCACTGTATGAAGCTGTCCAGACGGAGCCTGCTCGCCACCACCGCCACCGCGGCCTCCGGAGCCGTGGCGGCCCCGGCCCAGGCCGCCCCCGGGGGCAACCGCCCGCTGCGCACCGGTTTCGAGCGCCTGGACGCCGAGGGCTACGCCTCGCTGCGCGGGCAGCGGGTCGGGGTGGTCACCAACCCGACCGGCGTCACCCGGGACGTGCGGCACATCGTGGACGTGATGCACGCCGACCGCCGGGTGAACCTGGTGGCCGTCTTCGGCCCCGAGCACGGCTTCCGCGGCACCGCGCAGGCGGGCGGCTCGGAGGGCCGTTACGACGACCCGGCCACCGGGCTGCCGGTGTACGACACGTACCTCAAGAGCGGGCAGCCGCTCGCCGACGTCTTCACGGCCTCCGGCGTGGACACGGTGGTCTTCGACATCCAGGACGCGGGTGCCCGCTTCTACACCTACATCTGGACGCTGTACGACTGCATGGAGGCCGCGGCCCTCGCCGGCAAGCGGTTCGTGGTGCTCGACCGGCCCAACCCGGTGAGCGGCCGGGAGGCGCTCGGTCCGGTGCTGCGCCCCGAGTTCGCGACCTTCGTGGGACGGCAGCCGATCGCGCAGGCGCACGGCATGACCGTCGCCGAGCTGGCCCGGCTGTTCAACGGCGAGTTCCTGACCACGCCGGTCCCGCTGGAGACCGTCCTGATGACCGGCTGGCGGCGCTCGGACTTCTACGACGCCTCCGGACTGCCCTGGGTGCCGCCGAGCCCGAACATGCCGACCCCCGACACCGCCCTGGTCTACTCCGGGACGTGTCTGTTCGAGGGCACCAACCTGTCGGAGGGCCGGGGCACCACCCGCCCCTTCGAACTGCTCGGCGCGGAGGGCGTCGACGGGCGCTGGGCGGCCGCGGCCGGCGCGCTGCACCTGCCGGGGGTGCACTTCCGGGAGGCGTACTTCGCGCCCACCTTCTCCAAGTTCCAGGACAGGACCGTCGGCGGCGTGCAGATCCATGTGCACAACCGGGACGCCTTCGATCCGGTGCGGACCGGGATCGGCCTGCTCGTGACCGCCCAGCGGGTCTGGAGCGGCTTCGCCTGGCGCTCGGACAACTGGATCGACAAGCTCACCGGCTCCCCCCGGGTGCGCACGATGATCGACGCCGGCGCGGACACCGACGAGGTGGTGGCGGCCTGGCGGCAGGAGCTGGCCGCGTTCCGGAGGATCCGGAAGCAGTACCTCCTCTACTGAGGTGCCGTGACCCCTGGCCCCTCTCCCCCGTTGGCAGGACGATGCCCGACACATCGCTGAGCCTTTGGGGACGAGGGGGCCGGTCATGGCGGATCCGGACATCGGTGTGGCGCCCTACTGGGAGCTGACCTTCGACGCCGACGGGGACGTGGACGGCGCCGAGCGGGACCGGCTGCTCGCCGGAGCCGGACGGCGGGCGGTGCGCGACCTGATCGTCTTCGCGCACGGCTGGAACAATGACCGTTCCAGCGCGACCCGGCTCTACGGCCGCTTCTTCGCGCCGATCCCTTGGCTCGCCCCGGCGGCCGGGATCGGGTACGTCGGGGTGGTGTGGCCCTCGATGCGGTTCTGCGACGAGCCCATCCCCGACTTCCCCCGCTCCACCGCCGCCGGACCGGTGCCGTCGACGGCACTCGGCAAGGACACCCGCAAGGCACTGCGGGACACCTTCCCCGGGCGGGCAGAGGTGGTCGACGCGCTCGCGCGGATGCTGGACGGCCCCGCGCGGGAGCCGGCCGCGCTGGAGGAGTTCGGACGGCTGCTGGGGCGGCTGACGGAGGACGTGTCGCCGGGGCCGGCTGCCCGGTTCGCGGCGGACACCGTGACGGAGGGCGTGCCGCAGCGCGAGCCGGCGATGTTCGCACGGCCCGCGGCGGAGGTCTGCGCCGAGTTCGCCGGCGCCCTCGCCGGACTCCAGGACCCGGGCGGGCAGCGGTCGTTCACGCTGCCGAACCCGTGGAACGGCGCCAAGGAACTGCTGCGGCAGGCGACGTACTACACGATGAAGCGGCGCGCGGGCGTCGTCGGCGAGCGGGGACTCGGCCCGGTGCTCGGGCGGCTCGCGCAGTCGGCGCCCGGGGTACGGGTCCATCTGGTGGGGCACAGCTTCGGCGGGCGGCTGGTGTCGTTCGCGCTGAACGGGCTGCCCGAGGGCGCACGGCCGGTGAAGTCCGTGACGCTGCTCCAAGGCGCCTTCTCGCACTACGCGTTCGCGTCCCGGCTGCCCGGCGATCCGCGCGCGGGCGGGGTGCTGCGGGGCCGGGAGCGCCGTGTCGACGGCCCCCTGGTGTGCTGCCACTCCCGCTTCGACACGGCCCTCGGCACGCTGTATCCGCTGGCCTCGCGGATGGCGGACGACGACCGGTCGGTGCTCGGCGTCGACGTGGGCGCCCTGCTCGGGCCCGCCTGGGGCGCGATGGGGCACGACGGGGTGCGGGCGGTGCCCGGCACGCGCGCGTGCGCCCTCGCCGCCGCGCTGGCCGGGCCGTTCCCTGTGTCGGGATGCGTCAACGTGGACGTGTCCGAGGTGGTCAGGCGCGGCGGCCCGCCGGCCGGCGCGCACAGCGACATCCTGCACCCGGAACTGGCGCGGGTGGTGCTGGCGGCGGGCCGAGTCCACTGACACCGGCCCGCCGCCTGGCTCGGACCCCGCGTTCGCGAGGCCCTACCGGTGGCCGGTGTACTCCACGACCTGCTGGAAGGTCGGGCGGTTCTGCCAGCTGATCCTGCCGTGCTTGATGCCGCCCAGGGCACGCTGGACGATCGAGTCGGCACACCATTGGTCGCCCGCGGAGCACTCGTCGTCGCCGGGGTAGACCTGGGCCGCCTTCGCTCCCGCCGCCTGCTTCAGCGTGCTGATCAGGGTGTCGCGGCAGGCGCTCGGAGTGCCGCCGCCACAGAACGTCCGGCCCAGCGGACCCTGCACCGACTCGCCGAGCACCGCCCGGATGTCCTTGTCGACATAGCTCCACCAACCGTACTGGAAGGCGCTTCCGGCGTGGGAGCCGGTCGGGCCGTGTCCGGCCGACGGTGACTCGTCGACCGGCAGATTGGCGGTGAAGGCGCCGTAGAGTTCGCTGCCGAGCCCCGGTTCGAACTCGGCCTTCACCAGCAGCGGCCACCAGGCGTCCAGGATCCTGATGGCCTCGGCGTTGGCGTACGCCTTGGAGCCGGCCGAGGTCACGGTGCGCTTCGCTCCCGCGGCCAGCCATGCCTGGAGCTTGCCCACCGCCGCCGCGGCCGTGGAGTCGGTCACGGACGAGCTGTTGATCACCTTCAGCAGGTTCGGCAGCACGTCCTCGGCCCTGAGGTCGGTCACGGCCGCGTCCGCCATCGCCTTCACCAGCGAGGCGCGCGTCACACCGCCGGCCGCGACCAGTTTGCTCACCCGGTCCTCCAGCAGGTCGCCGCGGTGCACGGAGCCGTTGCCCCAGGAGGCCGCGGAGTAGTCGAGGGCCTGCTTGTTGTTCCAGGAGATGTAGTAGTCCTGGTCGACGGAGGCGGGGTGGGCGGAGGGCGGTGTGTAGTCCGCGGTGTTGGCCGCCGGGTCCCAGTTGCGCCACTCGTACGCCGGCTGTGCCCACACCGGGAACTCGGCGTCGACGCCGTTCGCCCGCACCGGGTTGTCGCCGCTGTTGTAGTACGCGGTGTGCCGGGAGTCGGCGTAGAACCAGTTGAACGTGTAGTTGATGTGCTGCGCGGCCTTCTGGAAGTCCTCCGGGCCCTTCACGAAGTCGGGGTCGTTGAGCATCTGGAAGCCGATGATCGAGTCGGCCTCGTGCAGGTAGGAGGAGCGCAGGGTGGTGTAGGCGACCTTCTTGCCGCCGACGGTGGCGCGGTACTCGACGGGGCCGTACTTCGTGCGCCACACGCGCATGGTGTAGGAGCCGGCCGCCGTTCCGTCGGCGACGGTGGGCTTCCAGGAGTTGGCCTGCTCGACCTTGTCCATGGCCGTGCAGGTGCCGCGGTACAGGTAGTGGAAGTCGTCCTGGCACAGTTCGACGGCGTAGGTGTCGACGATGTCCTGGCCGGAGGTCGTGGCACTCCACGAGTAGTCCTGGCCGCGGCCGAGTTCGACGTACATGCTCAGCCCGGCGAAGGAGGCGCCGCGGGCACTGATGCCCGGACCCTGGATCTCCTGGAGCATCAGCAACTGGGGCGCGAAGTAGCCCGTCTGCGGACCGAAGACGGCGACCGGGTGGCCGCTCGCGGTGTGCTCGCCGCCGACCACGAGGGCGTTGGACATGCCGCGCCGGGCGGAGGACAGGGCGCTCTTCGCGGCCGAGGAGGTGGCACCCCGCGCCGTCTTGGCCGTGGCACTGCCCGTGCGGTCGTACACCAGGGGTTCCTGGGCCACCGAGCCGGCGTCGGGCAGGGCCCGGCCCCTGGGGTCGTCGGGCTTCGTCGCGTACGGGTAGCTCCTGCCGTCGTGGACGGTCAGGGCGGCCTCGGGGTCGTTGCGCTCGCGGAAGGACTCCCAGATCCTGGTGCCCTCCGCGACTCCGAACTTGGACTGGGCGGCCAGCAGGGACAGCGCGTTGTTCACCTCGCCGCCGCCGCCCGAACCGAACAGGGCGCCGACCACGGAGCCCAGCGCGACCATGTCGGTGACCTTGAAGTGGGCGATGGTACCGGCGTTGGTGATCGAGTCCTTGTGGCCGGTCAGGACGTACTCGCCCGGGAAGTAGCGGCCGGAGTCGGAGGCGTCGATGTAGGCGTTGATGCCGTCGAGGTAGGCGTTCACGTCGGCGAGCGCCTGCTGCCCGCGGGCGCCGTTGCCGGCCACGGCGCGGTCGATCTGCGCCTGGAGGTCGGCCTCGGTGTACGGGGCGTTGCGCCAGAACTCCTGCTCCAGGCCCTGGTTGGCGGCCGCGCCGCCGGCGAAGGAGGTCAGCTGCCCGCGGCCGACATGCCGGAACACATCCATGAGCCACAGCCGGTCCTGGGCGGCGGCGTACCCGGCGCCGAACTCGGTGCCGTAACGGGTGGTGCCCGTGATGTGGGGTACACCGGTCTTCTTGTCGCGGACGATCGTCACGTCGGCGCGGCCCGCCGGCTTCTCGGTGGACGCGATCTGTCCGGAGGGGACGCCGAACGAGGCGTCGTTGAAGAAGGAGTCGATCTTCGCGTCGGTGAGCGCCGGGTAGCCCGTGGCCAGGTTCGCGTACGGGCCGAGCTGGTCCTCGGCGTGGTCGGGCTGGATGCCGAGGGCCTGGTTGAGGAGGACCTGGGCGAGGGTGGCGTTGCCGTTCTCGCCGGGCGGCAGGATGTCGGAGCACTGGCCGCCGCAGTAGTCGTTCGGGGCCGCGGCGGTCGCGGCGGCGGCGCCGGCCGGGGTTCCGGCCGCCGCCGCTTGAGAAAAGGGTGACAAAAGACCGGCAATGAGAACGCATACCGAGGCGGTCTTCAGGAACCCGGGGAATGTGCGGGGAGTTCTCAGTCTGTCGAGCGCGTTGTGTGGGGTGCGCCGTGGCATGGCAACTCCTCCCGAGGGGTGGTGCCGGACGTTACCGCCGGTATCCCCCCAGGGGGAAGATGAACGTGCGTCACGTTTCGGCGCCACCCCGTGAAGGTCAACCAGGGCGGCGTTATGGCGGGCATCGGAAAACGGATGGAGCCGGATGGGACGTCGGCACGTCTATCCGGCGGAGCCGTCGTGACGGCTCCGCACGAAGACGCCGCAGTGACCGAAGTGCGGATGCAGGTGTGACGGAGGTGCAGGGCGATGGCCGGTTTCCGGAGTCTGGCGAGACAGGTGAGGGACCCGCGGTGCGATCTGGCGCTGCGGCGTTACTCGCTGCGCAAGTGCCTCGAGCGGTTCGCTCCCTATGGGCACAGGGCGACCTGGGACCATCTGTGCTCGCGGGCCGGGTTCGGTCCCGAGGACAGGTCCCCCGATCCGGTGCGGCTCGTGGCCGCATTGGACGAACTGGAAGAAGCGCGTTCGGTGTGGCTCGACTACGAGGCCGGGTTCGCCAGGCGCCGCAAGCAGGAGAAGCACGACGGGCTGCGCAGGCCGGGCAGCGTGGACGACTGGCACCGGATGACCTGGGGCGGATTCGGGGTCGCCTGGTGCGACGACCCGCGGGTGCACCCGCGCGAACCGCTGGCCGAGGTGCTGCGCCGGCTGATCGCCGCGCTGGAGCGCGAACCGGGCGCGTCGTGCCCGGTGTGCGGCGGTGAGCGGCTCGGCTGGTCCCACGACCTGGATCACGAGCCGTCGTCCGGGCCGGTCTGCGCGAACTGCGGGATACTGGTCCCGCTGCCCGTTCTCGGCCCCGAGGCCCTGGCGTACGCCAGGCGGGGGCGGCTGTTGATGTCCGCCTGACCACGACGGCAGGCGCTTGAGGCAAGGTGCGCCGGTCCCGCCGGGCGGCTGACGGGGATGCCTCGGAACCCGCCCGCCCGGCGGCCGGAGAGACTGCCGGCCGCCGGCACCGTACGGATCGGCGCGCCTCGCGGGGCGTCGGACCGGCGTATCCCGTGAGGCGGTCCGAGGGGTCCGGGCGGGCGGCGGCGGCCGGTTCCGTGCGAGGGGCCTACGCGCGGCCGGGGCTGCTCCCCCGCTCCGCCATCAGGCGCGAGCCCGTCAGGCGTTCGCCGAAGACGTCGTCCGGGTTGGACAGCACACAGGTGTCCAGGGACAGGCAGCCGCAGCCGATGCAGTCGGTGAGGTGATCGCGCAGCCGGTTGAGCTGCCTGATGCGCTCGTCGAGCTCGGAGCGCCAGGCCTCCGAGAGGCGGGCCCAGTCCTCCCGCGTGGGCGTGCGCTCCTCCGGGAGCCGGGCGAGCGCCTCGCGGATCGTGGCGAGCGGGATGCCCACGCGCTGCGCCGCCCGGACGAAGGCGACCCGGCGCAGCGTGTCGCGGGAGTAGCGGCGCTGGTTGCCCGATGTGCGGCGGCTGCTGATCAGGCCCTTGGACTCGTAGAAGTGCAGAGCGGAGACGGCGGCGCCGCTGCGCGCCGCCACCTGGCCGACGCTCAGCTCGTGGATCTTCTCGGGAATCTGGGGCACCTCTCAGAGCCTACCCACCGTGCCACCCGCCCGGTCCGTTGACAGCGGCCCCTCACCCGACCATGCTAAGCAGTTGCTTAGACTTCATCCGCGAGGCGGGAGGCCGGACACATGGCGGAGCCGAGGATCTTCACGTCCCCCGACGAACTCAGGGCCGCGGTGGGCGAGCCGCTCGGGTACACCGACTGGCTGGAGATCGACCAGAAGCGGATCGACCTCTTCGCCGACGCGACCGGCGACCACCAGTGGATCCACGTGGATCCGGAGAAGGCCGCCGCGGGCCCCTTCGGCACCACCATCGCCCACGGCTATCTGACCCTGTCGCTGCTCCCGGTCTTCGGGCCGCAACTGATCGAGGTGCGGGGCGTGCGGATGGGCGTCAACTACGGCACCAACAAGGTCCGTTTCCCCGCCCCCGTCCCGGTCGGCTCACGGCTGCGGTCCACCGCCGTGATCACCGGCGTGGACGAGGTGCCGGGCGGGGCGCAGGTCACCGTCGCCTTCACCGTGGAGCGCGAGGGCGGCGACAAGCCGGTGTGCGTGGCCGAGTCGGTGGTGCGGTACTACCTCTAGGCCCTCTCGGGACGGGGCTGTCCGGCCCCGACCATCCGCAGCACGAGGTCGGCGTACAGTGCGCCGACCTCCTCGGGCGTGCGGGGGCCGTCGACGTTGAACCAGCGGGCGACGTCGATGCACAGGGAGAGCACGGCCAACGTGGTGCCGCGCACGTCCAGCACGTCGAACTCGCCCGAGGCGACGCCGTCCTCGATGATCCCGCGCACCTCGGCGTCGACCTGGCGGCGCAGGGCGAGGATCTCCGCACGGGCGTCCGGGCCGAGCGAGTCCAGTTCGTACTGCACGACCCGGGCCGTGGTGCGCCCGCCCGCGTGCCAGCGCACGAAGGAACTCACGGCGTCGGCGAGCCGCTCCGTCGCGTTGCCCTCGCGCCGGGCGGCCGTGCGCAGGATCTCCAGTGCCTTCTCGTGGCCGATCCGGCTGATGCGGTGGAGCAGTTCTTCCTTGGTCCGGTAGTGGATGTAGAGGGCGGCCGGGCTCATTCCGGCCCGGCCAGCGATGTCGCGGGTCGTCGTCGCGTGGTAGCCGCGTTCGGCGAAGGCCTCCACGGCGGCCACGAGCAGCCGCCGGGCCGCGTCCGGAGTGACCTCGCCCCACGGCTGCGGCTCGCCGCCGGCCGTCTCCTCCGCCGTAGTCATCGCTCGCTCGCCCTCTTTCGCGTCAGGGGGTCCACCATACCGCCGAGGGTGAGCGCTCGCTTAGCCTTCTGGCCGGTGGTGTGCGGCGGCCCGGGGCGTCACAGCTTCTCGAACGGATCGTGTTCGGAGAGCAGCTTTTCCAGCCGGGCCTGGTCGACCCGGCTGACGATCCGCCCGGCCTCCTGGCGGTCCCTGATCACCTTGGCCAGGGTGAAGGCGGAGGTGACAAGGTACAGGACGGCGATGGCGAGGAAGGCGCGCACCCAGGCGTCGGCGTTCAGTCTGAAGATGCCGATGGTGGTGGCCGCCATGGCGATGGCGAACGAGGCGACCGACTGGCCGTAGAAGGCCGCTGTGTTCTGCTGCTTGACCGGTGTGTCACTCATGGCGACCAGCGTCGGCCCACGGGCCCACCGCCGCATCCGTCGGAATACTCAGCTCGCATACTCAGAACTCCGGGCGGCGCCGGACTCTTGATTGCGCACCGCTGGGAACACGCCGCCAGCCCGCCCTGGCCGTCCGAAATCCGCCGGCCTCGCCCAGCCCTGCCCGCCTAGCCTCAGGAAACATGATGAACGTCTCCCCGTCCCGCGCGGCCGCCGCGGCTGCCACGGTCACCGTGGTGCTGTGGGCCTCCGCCTTCGTCTCCATCCGCAGCGCGGGAGCCGCGTACTCGCCGGGCGCGCTCGCCCTCGGCCGGCTGCTGGCCGGGGCCCTGACGCTGGGCGCGATCTGCCTGGTGCGGCGGGAGGGGTGGCCGCCGCGGGCGGCCTGGCGCGGGATCGCGATATCCGGGCTGCTGTGGTTCGGCTTCTACATGGTGGCCCTGAACTGGGGCGAGCAGCAGGTCGACGCCGGTACCGCGGCCCTGGTGGTCAATGTCGGCCCGCTGCTGATCGCGCTGCTCGGGGCGCGGCTGCTGGGTGATCCGATGCCGCCGCGCCTGCTGGCGGGCATGGCGGTGTCGTTCGCGGGCGCGGTGACCGTGGGCCTGTCGATGTCGGGCGGGGGCGGCTCCTCGGTGTTCGGCGTGGTGCTGTGCCTGTTGGCGGCGGTCGCGTACGCCTCCGGGGTCGTCGCCCAGAAGCCGGCGCTGGGCCGCGCGAGCGCGTTGCAGGTGACGACGTTCGGGTGCCTGGTCGGCGCGCTCGTCTGCCTGCCCTTCACCGGCCAACTGTTCCACGAGGCCGCCCGTGCCCCGCTGCCTGCCACGCTCAACATGGTCTACCTGGGTGTGTTCCCGACCGCGCTCGCCTTCACGACCTGGGCCTACGCGCTGTCCCGCACGACCGCGAGCCGGATGGGCGCGACGACGTACGCCGTACCGGCCCTGGTCGTGCTGATGTCGTGGCTGGCGCTGGGTGAGGTGCCGGGGACGGTGACCCTGGTGGGCGGGGCCCTGTGCCTGGCCGGAGTGGCGGTCTCCCGCTCCCGCCCGCACCGCCGGACCTCCCGTACGGCGCGCGAGGAACCCCGTCCGGAACGCGTGCCCTGATCCGGGCGTGAGCCGTGGGTCTCAGAACACCACCAGCGCCCGGCCGCCCTTGCCGGCCAGCATGTTCTCGAAGGCGGCCGGGATGTCGTCCAGGGAGATCCGGTCGGTGACCAGGGTGGTCAGGTCCAGCCGGCCGGTGCGGACGTGCTCGGCGAGCACGGGCAGATCCCTGGCCGGGTCCGCGTTGCCGTAGACGCAGCCGGTCAGGGTGCGGCCCCAGTGGAACAGTTCCAGCGCGTTGAAGGTGACCTGCTCGTCCTTGCCGCCGATGCCCACGACCGTGGTGCGGCCGCCGCGACGGGTGGACTCCCAGGCGGCCCGGATGGTGACCGCGCGCCCCACGCACTCCACGGCGGCGTCGACGCCCTGTTTCCCGGTGAGGGCGCGGATCTCGCGGGGTGTGTCCGCCGTGGCCGGGAGGAAGTCCGTGGCGCCCGCCCGGCGGGCGAGTTCCTCCTTCTCCGGGGAGACGTCCACGGCGACGATCCTCTCGGCGCCCGCGATCCGGGCGGCCTGGAGGGTGGCGAGCCCCACTCCGCCGGCGCCGAACACCGCGACCGTCTCGCCGGGGCGCACCTTCGCCGCGTGGTGGACGGCGCCGTAGCCGGTGAGGACGGCGCAGCCGAGGAGCGCGGCGTCGGTGAGCGGGACGCCGTCCGGGAGGGGCAGCACGCAGGAGGCGGCGACCACCGTCTCCTCGGCGAAGGCGGCGACGTTCAGGCCGGGGTGCAGTTCGGTGCCGTCGGCGGTGCGGGCGTGGACGTCGGCGGCGCCGTTCATCGCGTTGGCGCACAGCCAGACCTCGCCGAGCGAGCAGGCGTGGCATTTCCCGCAGGAGGGGGCCCAGTTGAGCACCACCGCGTCGCCGGGCGCGACCCGGGTGACGCCCTCGCCGACCGCGACGACGGTCCCCGCGCCCTCGTGCCCGAGGACGGCGGGCACCGGAACCCGCAGGGTGCCGTTGGTCAGCGACAGATCGGAGTGGCAGACCCCGGCGGCGGCGAGCCGCACCCGGACCCGGCCCGGCCCGGGCTCCGGCAGCTCGATCCCGGTGACCTCCAGCGGAGACCCGACGGCGGGCAGAACGGCGGCACGTACGGCCATGGGGCGTGACTCCCTTAGAACTGGAGGGACTTGGTCTGGAGGTATTCGGTGAGTCCGTGTGTGCCGAGTTCGCGGCCCACGCCGGACTGCTTGTAGCCGCCGAAGGGGGCGAGGGGGTTGAAGCGGCCGCCGTTGATGTCGACCTGGCCGGTGTCCATGCGGCGGGCGAAGGCCACCGCCTCCGTCTCGTCGGCCGCCCAGACGGCGCCGGCGAGGCCGTAGACCGTGCCGTTGGCGATGCGCAGGGCGTCCTCCTCGTCGTCGTAGCGGAGGATGGTGAGGACCGGGCCGAAGATCTCCTCCTGGGCGACGGTCATGCCGGGGGTGACGTCGGCGAGGACGGTGGGGCTGACGAAGTAGCCCCGTTCGCGCGGGGACTCGGGGCCGCCCGTGACGAGGCGGGCGCCGTCGGCGACGCCCTGCTCGATGTAACCGCGCACACGCGCCCGCTGCTCGGCGTTCACCACGGGGCCGATGCGCTCGCCGTACTTGGCGGCGGCCGTCGCGGCCAGTTCGACCGCCTCCTCGTACCGGTCGCGGTGGACCAGCATGCGGGTCCAGGCGCTGCACGTCTGGCCGGAGTTGGACATGACGTTGGCGACGCCGACGTTCACCGCCCTGGCGAGGTCGGCGCCCGGCAGGATGACGTTGGCGGACTTGCCGCCCAGTTCCAGGGCGACCTTCTTGACGGCGCCGCCCGCGATCGCGCCGATCCGCCTGCCGACGGCGGTGGAGCCGGTGAAGGAGACCAGATCCACGTCCGGGTGCTCGGCGAGCGCCTGTCCGGCGACCGGTCCGGCCCCGGTGACCAGGTTGAACACGCCCGCCGGGAACCCGGCCTCGTCGATCGCCCCGGCGAACAGCCGGGCGGTGAGCGGGGTGTCCTCGGCGGGCTTGAGGACGACGGTGCAGCCGGCGGCCAGCGCGGGGGCGGCCTTGGCGACGATCTGGTGCAGCGGGTAGTTCCAGGGGGTGATCGCCCCGACCACGCCGACGGGCTCGTGGAACACGGTGGAGTTGCCGGCCTTCTCCTCGAAGGCGTACGTCGCCGCGAGCTCGGCGTAGAAGCCGGCGACCGTGATCGGCATGCCCACGTGGACCGTCCGGGAGAAGGCGAGCGGCGAGCCGAGTTCGGCGGTGACGGTCTCGGCGATCTCCTCCTCGCGGGCCGCCAGCACGTCCCGCAGGGCGCCCAGCCGGGCGGCCCGCTCGGCAGGCGCGGTCGCGGACCAGCCGGGCAGGGCGGCGCGGGCCGCGCGTACGGCCGCGTCGACGTCCTCGGCGGTGCCCGCGGGAACGGTGCCGATCACCTGCTCGTCGGCCGGGTTCACCACCTCGATGACGTCGCGGCCCGCGGCGGGACGCCAGGCGCCGTCGATGTACATGCCGTCGTGTGCCTTCATCGTGCTCCTCCGGGGCGGGGGCCGTCGTCGGTCCCGTCCGCGTGATCACTGTCGCGGACAAGCTGGTGACGGTCCACAAACTAGCGCCCCGACAGGCAACCTTCGCCCCGCCGGGGCGCCTCACTCCTCCAGGTCGGGCAGGCGGTCCGGGGCCGGGCAGATGCGCTCGCCGCGCTGGTCGAAGACGAACAGGCGGGCGAGGTCGACCAGGAGCGGCACCTGCATGCCGTGCCGCAGCTCGATGTCCGGCGTGGTCCGCACGACCAGGTCGCCGGGCAGGCGCGGGTCGGGGGCGGCGACCGGATCCGGCTCGGGGCCTGAGGGGTGGTCCAGCACCACCACGGGGCCCGCGCGCAGGCCGCCCGCCCGGCCCCGCAGCCGGTTCAGGACCGTGCCCTCGCGCCGGCGCCGCCGGGTCGGGCGCCGGGTGGGACGCGGGGCCTCCAGGTCCGGTACGACGGCGGGGCGGGAGCCGGTGTTGAAGTGGACGAGGACCTCGTGGCCCTGGAACTCCATGTGCTCCACCAGCCCGGTGATCGCCACCTCCCCGGGTCGGGCGGCGGGCGCGGGGACTCCCGGTCGCCGGGAGGAGGCCGAGAACTTGGGGGCGATCCGGACGGCCTCCGAACGCAGCCCCACGATCACCTCGCGGCCCTGCTGCACGCGCAGCAACTGATGGTCCAGGGACAGGGGTTCGGGCAGGCGCAGGAACTGCTTGCCCAGGCTGATGGTCATGGCGCCGTCGAGCGGGGCGCGGATCAGGCCGCGCAGCAGGTTGATGCGCGGGGTGCCGATGAAGGCGGCCACGAAGACGTTGCGGGGCAGGGCGTAGACCGCGCGCGGGGTGTCCACCTGCTGGAGGACACCGCCGCGCAGGACGGCGACCCGGTCGCCCAGGGACATCGCCTCGGACTGGTCGTGGGTGACGTAGACCGTGGTGACGCCCAACTCCCGGGTCAGCTTGGATATCTCGGCGCGCAGGTGGTTGCGGAGCTTGGCGTCGAGGTTGGACAGCGGCTCGTCCATCAGGAAGGCGGAGGGGTGCCGGGAGATCGCGCGGCCCATGGCGACGCGCTGGCGTTCGCCGCCGGAGAGCTGGCTGGGAAAGCGGTCCATGAGGTCCTCGATGCCCAGCATCCGGGCGGTGGCGTCGACACGGCGGCCGGGGTCCGTGCCGGGCGACTCGATGCGCAGCGGGAAGCCGATGTTGTCGCGGCTGGTCATGTTCGGATAGAGCGCGAAGTTCTGGAAGACCATCGCCATGTCCCGGCCGGAGGGCGGCAGTTCGTTGCCGTACTCGCCGTCGAGCAGCAACTGCCCCTCGGTGATCTCCTCCAGTCCGGCGATCATCCTGAGCACGGTGGACTTCCCGCAGCCGGACGGCCCGAGCAGCACCAGGAACTCGCCGGGCGCGATGTCGAGAGAGAGGCGGTCCACCACGCGGACGCCCTTGGCGTAGGTCTTGCTCACGTCGTGCAGAGAGATGGCGCGTGTCATGAGGCATTCCCCCGGGACTCACCAGAGCACTGAGGCTCCGCGGGTCGAACGCCTCGTGCGGGTCGTACGGGGCGTATGAGTCACGGAAGTTAACGGACGGTGCGCGCCGGGGGGAAGAGACCGGGCAGGATCGGAAGCCGGCGTCCACCAGACGAGAAACCGGACGATCATGTTCAAGGGCGGGCGGCCGGTCGTGGGCCACCCGCCCGCCCGCGCCGCGCGGTGTCAGATCGTCGACGTCAGGTGGGCGAAGACGACGACGTTGCTGGAGTAGCCGGCTCTGTGGGTGTAGAGGCCGCCGCAGGTGATCACACGGAGTTCGGGGCGGCGGGACGTGGCGTACACCTCCTTGTCCGGGAAGCGGGCCTTGTCGAAGACCCGTACCTTGTCGACGGTGTAGACGGCGGTGCGGCCGTCCTGGCGCCGGACCTCGATGCGGTGGCCCGGACCGAGCTGGCCGAGTCCGGCGAAGACGGCTGCGCCGGTCCTGGTGTCGCGGTGCCCGACCGCGACCGCCGTGCCGGGCTCCCCGGGTGTGGGGCCGCCGTCGTACCAGCCGACGAGCTTGGGCTTGTCGACCGGTGGCGTCCGGAGCTCCCGGTCGCCGTCGAGGCCGACCCGGATGATCGGCGCGGTGACGCCGAGGGAGGGGATGCGCAGGGTGGTCGCGGGAGAGCGGGGCAGCGGCGAGGGCCGGCGCGGGGAGGGAGAACCCGGCCGTGGCGAGGGGGACTTGCCGCGGGCCGGGCCGTCGCCGTTCGCACCGTCCGTGCCAACACCGCCGCGGTGTGTGCCGCTGCCGCCGTTCGCCCCGTCGCCGGCCGCGCCGGAAGGGCCCGGGTGGGCCGGGGCCACCGCGCCCGGCCCTGCGGCTCGCTCCGGCGCGGTGCCGTCGTGCTGTCCACCGCACCGGTTCCCGGCCGTGACCAGGACGACCGCGAGTACGGTCGTCCTGGCCAGGCGGTAGGCACGGGTCCGGTACCAGGGCCTGCGTCTGCGCCTACGCGGCGCCATGCGGGCGCCGGCGGACCAGCCGCGTGTACACGACCCCGCTGACCACGACCAGCCCCACGGCCGCGGCCCCGGTCACCGGCGAGAACGCCGCGACCGAGGAGGCGAGGCCGCCGCCGCCCGCCTGGACACCGCCCCGCGGGCCGCCCCGGTCGTCGCGGACCGGGCCCGACACCTCGTTGCCGCGCCCGTGGTCCTCGTGACCGCGGCCCCGGTCGTCGCGGCCGCGGCCCTGGTCCTCGATCTGGCGGCCCGGACCCTGCGCCCCTTCGCGCCGGCCGTTGTCACCGCGGCAGTTGACGCGGAAGATCTTCTCCTTGGAGGTACCGTCGATGGTCCAGGAGAGCTTGTACTGCCCGTCGGCGAGCCCCAGCGGCTCGGTGTGGCCGGCGCCGCCGCCCAGGGCGACGGCGCCGGTGACGGTGGCACTGTTGGGCAGCGGTGGCTGCGCGTGGATGGTGTAGGTCACGTTGGGCAGGACGTCGAAGTTGACGGCGTCCAGGTAGAACCGGCAGGCGACGGGGTCGTCCTTCGAGACGCCGAAGGGCACGCCCACCCTGTGGATCTTGATGTCGCCGGCTTCCCCCTGGGCCATGGCGGACGGCGCCACCAGCCACGTGGCACCGGCCGCGGTCAGGGCCGTCAGACCGACGGCGACGGCACGGGAGCCGAAGGTGCGTGGGATTGTCAGGGTGGGCATGTGCGTTCCTCCGAGTCAGACGATTTTCATACAAATCGTTCTTTCGACTGACTGTCTTTCATATGCGCGCGCGTCACGAGGCGACCCGCACCCGACGCGCCGTCAGCTTTCGCCCGGCCGGAGCAACCGTGTTCCACCCCTCCCCGCCGGGCACCTCACGGCATGGGGGAAACGGCCTCAGTCCAGCGCCCGCGCCAGGTGGGCGCGCAGCATCCGCCGCATCTCCTCGATGATCCGCTCGTCGCCCTGCGCGTCGACACGGAAGGCGAGTTGGACCAGGGTGTCGGCGGTCTCGACGGCGATCAGGAAGGTGCGGCGGAGGTCGTCGTCCGGCACGCGGCCCAGGTGGCCGGCCAGAAGCTCGGTGAGCCGGTCGGCGACGCGGTGGTTGGGTTCGGCGCGGCGGACGCCGACGGGGATCTGGTTGCCGAAGTCGACGAGGGAGAACCCGGGAGCGGTCCGCTTCATGGCCAGGTACTCGTCGAGGGCGGTGTCCATGGCGGCACTCCATCCGCCGTTCCCCGCCTTCCCCGCCTTCCGTGCCTTCTTCAGCCGCCCGGCGACGCGCTCGGTGTACCGGTCGAGGTTGCGCTGGGCCAGCGCGTCCGCCATCGCCCGCTTGTTGCCGAAGAAGCGGTAGACCGAGCCGATGGGCACACCGGCGCGCGCCGCGACGGCCCGCGTGGTCAGCGCGTCGTAGCCGACCTCGTCGAGGAGGTCGGCGCAGGCGTCGAGGATCCTGGTCAGCCGTTCGGCACTGCGCCGCTGGACGGGCGCGCGGCGAAGCGGGGCGGGGTGGGACACGGCTTCATCATGCCTTCCCCCGGCGGGCGGGTGAAGCGCGCCTCCCGGCAGCCCCGCTACGGCCTCGCGGACACGGCCGGGGACGACCCGCCCTGGTCCTGCGGCGCGGCCGTGATGTCGGCCGTGGACTGGACCGGGTCGCCGGCCACCGCCCAGACCGTGCCGTCGTCGGCGAGGAGGCGGACGGTGACGTGATGGGTACCGTGGGGCACGAGCCCGCCGGAGAGGCGGTACTCCGGGGCGCGCAGGCGGACGACGAGCCGGCCGTCCACCAGCAGTTGGGCGAGGCCGCGCCCGGAGGTCGCGCGGGCCGGCGTGCCGGCCGGGGAGAAGCGGAAGCGGCGCACGGCCAGCCGTACGTTCCAGTCGCCGCCGGACCCCGGGCGCACCTCGACACGGACCTCGGGAGCGGTCTTCCGGTCCACCTCGCGGTAGCGCCGGCCCTCCTCGTCGGTGTGGTCGAGCAGCTTGCCCACGGGCTCGGGCGGCCTCTCGTCCCCCTGCCCGTGCCCAGCCTTCCGTCCACAGCCCGCCGGCCCGGCGAAGAACAGGGCCGAGGCCGCGAGCGCAGCGAGTGATCCCCGCGTCCACGACGACATGACGGGGAGCGTAGAGCAGCGGCCCGACCCGGCGGATCCCCCGGAAGTCGGGTTCCGTCCTCCGCCCGGAGTAGGGGGTCTTGCGCCCCGGAAAACGCAATCCTACGGTGTTCCATAGGAATCAGGTTGCAAGGGAGCGATCATGAGCGGGGACGCACGCAGCACCGCCGAGAAACTGACCTACCTCTCCGGGTTCGGCAACGAGCACGGTTCCGAGGCGGTTCCGGGCGCGCTGCCCGACGGCCGCAACTCCCCGCAGCGCGCCCCGCTCGGGCTGTACGCGGAGCAGCTCAGCGGTACTGCGTTCACCGAGCCGAGGGCCCACAACCGCCGCTCGTGGCTGTACCGGATCCGCCCGTCGGCCGCCCATCCGGCGTTCACCCGGACCGGCAACGGCACGATCCGCACGGCGCCGTTCACCGAGACGGTGCCCGACCCGAACCGGCTGCGCTGGAACCCGCTGCCGGAGCCCGCCCGCGGCACGGACTTCCTCGCCGGCCTGTGGACCCTGGGCGGCAACGGCGACGCGACCCAGCGCACCGGCGTGGCCGTGCACCTCTACCACGCCGACTCCTCGATGGAGCGCGTCTTCAGCGACGCGGACGGCGAGCTGCTGATCGTGCCGGAGCGCGGCGGGCTGCTGCTGCGCACCGAGTTCGGACTGCTGCGCGCCGAGCCGGGGGACGTGGCGCTCATCCCACGCGGGGTGCGCTTCCGGGTGGAGCTGCTCGACGCCACCGCCCGCGGCTACGTCTGCGAGAACTACGGCGCCCCCTTCCGCCTCCCCGACCTCGGCCCCATCGGCGCCAACGGGCTGGCCAACGCCCGGGACTTCCGCGCGCCGGTCGCCGCCTACGAGGACACCGAGGGCCCGGTGGAGGTGGTGAACAAGTTCTGCGGCAACCTGTGGACCGCCACCTACGACCACTCCCCGCTCGACGTGGTGGCATGGCACGGCAACCTCGTGCCGTACGTCTACGACCTGCGCCGCTTCAACGTGATCGGCACGATCTCGTACGACCACCCGGACCCGTCGATCTTCACGGTGCTTACCTCGCCCTCCGACACCCCGGGTCTGGCCGGCGTGGACTTCGTCGTCTTCGCGCCGCGCTGGCTGGTCGGCGAGGACACCTTCCGGCCGCCGTACTTCCACCGGAATGTGATGAGCGAGTACATGGGCCTGATCGAGGGCGCCTACGACGCCAAGGCGGAGGGCTTCGTGCCGGGCGGCGGCTCGCTGCACAACATGATGTCGGCGCACGGCCCGGACCGGGAGACCTTCGACAGGGCGAGCGCGGCGGAGCTGAAGCCGCAGAAGGTGGACGACGGGCTGGCGTTCATGTTCGAGACGCGCTGGCCGCTGACGCTCACGCCGCACGCGGCCGGGGCCGAGCACCTTCAGCGGCGGTACGACGACGTGTGGAAGGGGCTGGAGCGGAACTTCCGCCCCTAGGGCCCTTCGTTCGGATCATGCCGGGCTCGCGGGCCCTGATCCGGCCTGATCCAAACGAGAGACCCTTGCCTTGATCGATTACCTACCGGTACGGATGACCCGTGACCTCCTTCGCTCCGGATTCGATCGTGCTGAACCGCAAGCTGCCGCTGTGGTACCAGGTGTCGCAGTCGCTGCGTGCCTCGATCCTCGGCCGCTCACCCCAGGACCCGCTGCGCCTGCCCACCGAGGAACAACTGGCGGGGCACTACGGGGTGAGCGTGCTGACGATGCGTCAGGCTCTGAAGGAGCTGGAGGACGAGGGGCTGATCACCCGGCACCGGCGGCGCGGCACGTTCATCGAGCCCGGTGCCCGGCGGGGCGCCCCGGTGCGGCTGCTGGGCTCGGTGGACGCCATCGTGGCCCAGCAGTCCGGCATGACCACCGAGTTGCTGGCCCACGGCACGGAGCCGGTGCCCGCCGAACTCGCCGAGTTCTTCCCCGGTCTGGACGAGGTGGCGGCGTACCACCGGCTGCGCGGCGACGAGAAGACGGGTGAGCCGACCAACCACGCCCGCAACTACGTCCGTCCGGAGCTGGCCCGCCGGATGGCGCCGGAGGATCTGGTGCGGTGGCCGATGACCAAGGTGCTGCGGGACGTGGCGGGCGCGGACATCAGCCGGATCACGGACACCGTCGAGGCCCGGCTGGCCGATCCGGAGACGGCGCGGCTGCTGCGCGTCCCGTTGCTCAGCCCGATCCTGCACTACACCGGGATCACCTACGACACGGCGGGGCGGCCGCTGGACGTGGCGGTGATCCACTACCGGGGGGACCGTTTCTCCTTCTCGGTCACCCTCGACGCAACCTGACCCGGCCGCCCGGGACAGGTCGTACGATGCCCGGCGTGACGCACGACGACGCTCCGCCGCTGGCCGACCTCATGCCGTGGTCCGTCGCACCGCCGCGGCTGGGCCGGGGGTGGCCGGTGGCCCCCGACGCGGGCTCGCTCAAAGCCCGTTGGGAGGCCCTGCTGAAGGCCCGGGGCCCCGGCCGGGAGGCCCTGTTCGAGCCGACGCGCTCGCGCACGCCGTACACGGCCGTCGGGCAGCTGCCGGGCCGGTCCGGCGGCACCGAGAGGCTGATCCGCGCCTCCGGACCGTGCCCGGAGCCGGCACGTGTGCTCGTGGCGCCCTTCGACGAGCAGTGGCTGATCCCCGACCACCGCCTGATCGACGCGGCCCGCCCCGAGTTGTGGCGGGTGGCGGACGCCCGCCAGGTCTTCGTGGCGGAGACCGCCGCCGCGCCCGGCACCGGACCGCCCCTGCTGGCGACGTCCCTGCTCCCCCTCCTGCGCCCGGGCCGCGTCCGGCCCCTGTACCGCCGTCCGGCGGCGGCGGAACCGAACCTGGCGCCCGGCCTGCTGGACCACCTCGCCGCCCGCCTCGGGCACCGCCCCGCCCCTGAGGACGTCCTCGCCTGGGCGCTCGCGGCGGCCCGCCCCGGCCCGGACGGCCCGGTGGTCCCGCTCACCGGGGACGCCGGGGCCTGGGCGGCCGGAGTGGAACTGGGCCGCAGGACGCTGTGGCTGATGCGCCGTGACGGCGAGCGCCCCAAACTCCCCGGCGGCCGCCGCCCCTACGTCCGTGCCCCGCTGCCCGCACGCCCGCTGACCCTGCGCTACGACCGCGACGAGGAGACCCTGCACCTCGACGAGGGCCGCGTCTCCCCCGTCCCGCCGCAGGCCTGGGACTTCGAGGCCGGCTCGGAGCGGGTCCTGGAGCAGTGGTTCGCCGCACGGACCGCGCAGGGCGAACCGGGCACCCTCGCGGCCGTCCGGCCCGCGACCTGGCCGCAGGTGTGGACGTCCGAGCTGCTGGAGCTGATCACGGTCCTCGCCCTGCTGGCGGAACTCCGGCCGCTGCGCGAGGCGTTGGAGGTGACGGCGCCGATCACCGCGGCCGGCCTGCGCTCCGCGGGAATCCTGCCGGTACCGGCTGCGGCCCGCCGCCCGGCCTCGGTCCTCGATCACCGCGAGGAGGGCCCGGAGGGTCAGTTCGCCCTGCTCTGAGGGGCTGCCTCAGGCACGCGGCGCGAACCCGTCCCTTGCGGAGGGGGGACGTAGTTGTACGTGGCCGTGATGGCGCCCGGCCGGAGGGCGCGGGCATCGCCTGCGTGTGTCCGAGGGACGTGTACCGGCGGCCCGGGAGCGGTGGCGGGAGGTGGGGACGCCGGTCGGCCGCTCAGGGCGCCACTGCCGCCGATCACGCTGCCGGGCGGGACCGGGCCGGGCACGGAAACGTACCCGCGCTCGGACAGCACACCGGGGCGCCGCCGCGTGCCGCGGGAATGACGGGCGGCGGGATCGCGGCGCCGCGCCGGGACGGCGTGATGGTCTGAACGCGGGTCGGATGAGCCGGCATGGCGGCCGCCGACCGGGACTCAGCGCGCGCCGAACAACGAGCGGCGCAGCCGGCGCAACGGTGCGAACAGAGACACACGGTGGACCCGGGCGCGCCTGCCCGTGCGGTCGTGCGGACCACGTGCGGTCAGCTCGCGCATCAGCGACGTCGCCTCGGCCGTCTCCCGCTGCGGCACGGCTGGGCCGGCCAGCACCGACAGATGGCGGTCGAGACGCGAGCTGGTCGCGCTGCTCCCGCAAGTGATCGCAGGGATCCTGGCCCTGCTGCGCACTGTTATCTGCTCCATGTCACTCCCCACCCGTACGAGTCCACCCGGCCCGGGCAGGGTAACCCTATCGCCCCGTTGGGGCACTCGTGTATCGCGGTGCCAGGATTCACCTTCCCTGGAGGGGTGTTGACGATTACTCTCCGAATCCGACAGATTTCAAGGTGAGTTGAACAATTGGTTGTGTAGTGGGCTGAGGTGACCCCCCGTCGGGTTCCACTGTCACGGCCAGTGATGCAGCCGACCGGGTGAGACCCACGACGACCAGGGGCGCGTCATCCGCGAACAGGCCGAGGGAGCGTGGTGGCGCGCCGGGGCGCATGACCCACAGCTGGCGCACTCGGCCGCTGGGCGGGTCCGCGTACCCGCCCAGGGTCACCACGGCCCGTCCCCGGGAGGCGGAAGCGATCACTCCTATACTGCGGCCCTGCGCGTCCAGGCTGGTGGCGGCCCGTGTGTCCGGCGCCGCCAGAACGTGGTCGATCTCACTCGCCCGGTTCCGCTGAGCCGCCAGCTCTTCCTGGGTCCTGTTCGCCTGGACGGCGAAGAGCGCCGCCACGACGAGGGCCGCGGCGGCCGTCACCGTGGCGAACGGCACGAAAAGGGGGCGCGACCGGGGCGCACGGGTGCGCGTGGGCGGCGGCCGGGTGCCCCAGACATGCGGCGGCAGTTGGGGCGTGCGCTCCCGCGCCGGCGCGGGGTCCTGAGGGATGTCGCGTATCGCGGCCAGCACCCGCTCGCGCAGCGCGGCGGGCGCCGGTACGGCGGTGGACCGGGCCAGGCGCACCGCGTCCTCGGCCAGGGCCCGCACCTGGGTGGCGCACGCGGGGCAGTTCCGCAGGTGCTTCTCGAAGCGGACCCGTTCGGCCGGCTCCAGCGCGTTCAGGGCGTAGGGCGCTGCGAGGGAGTGCGGGTCCTCGCGTCGCAGCAGGCGGTCGAGCAGGCTCATGCGGCACATCCCAGGCATTCACGCAGCCGGATGAGCCCGTCGCGCATCCGCGTCTTGACCGTGCCCAGCGGCAGGGACAGCCGCTCGGCCACTTCACGGTACGTATAGCCGTCGTAGTAGGCGAGGGTGACGGACTGGCGTTGCCGGGCGGTGAGGTGGTCCAGGCAGCGCCGCACCCACTCGCGTTCCAGGCCGGCCTCGACCTCCTCGGCGACGTGGTCGAAGGCGGGCGACGCGGCGCGCGCGGCCTCGCGCTGCTCCCGCTCGCCCGCGGCGCGGGCGCTGCGCACCCGGTCGACGGCGCGGCGGTGGGCGAGGGTGAGCACCCAGGACAGGGCGCTGCCCCGCCCGGGGTCGAACCTCGGGGCGGAGCGCCACAGTTCGAGCAGCACCTCCTGCGCGACCTCCTCGGACTGGGCCGGGTCGCGCACCACGCGCCGCACCAGGCCGTAGATGGGCCCGGACACCAGCCCGTACAGCTCCTCGAACGCCTTGTGGTCGCCCCCCGCCACGAGCACCAGAAGCTCGTCCGCCTCCACCCGCCGTCCCCTCTCCGCCGGCCGCAGTGGGCCCGTCCTCGCGCACGCGGGGCGCGCTGCGTGCGCGCCCCTCTGAAGAGGTACGGATCGGCGGGCCGAAAACGCGGGTCGGACCGGAAGAAAAGAAATCCGGCGACGGACCCATCCGGACCGGCCCGGTCTCCGAATCCCCATGCGACAGGCAAGTCGGCACTGAGGACGGATCGGCATGACAAGTTTCCCCAGTCTCCCCAGGCGCGGCGGGGGCGCCCCCAGGCGTTCGGCTCCCGGGGAGGGACGCAGAGGCCTCGCCTCTCTCCTCTGCGGCGCGCTGGCCGCCGGAAGTCTCGCGGCCGCCGGCACGGCCGTGCTCGAACCCGGGCGGGCCGCGGCCTCCAGCCACCGGGAGGCGCCGCTCATCTCGGGCACACCGCAGTACGACAACACGGACCTGTACGCGTTCGTCAGTCCGGACAAGCCCGACACGACGACCGTCGTGGCGAACTGGATACCGTTCGAGGAGCCGGCCGGGGGGCCGAACTTCTACACGTTCGCGGACGACGCCCAGTACGACCTGCACATCGACAACGACGGTGACGCGCAGAGCGACCTGATCTTCCGGTACACGTTCAGGACGCACGTCAAGAACAAGAACACGTTCCTCTACAACACGGGTCCGGTGCACAGCCTGGACGACCCGAACCTGAACGTGACCCAGACCTACGACGTCGACCTGATCAAGTTCCGCCACCACAGGCAGGTGTCCAGGACACGGCTGGCGGACGCTGTGCCGGTGGCACCGTCGAACGTCGGCAAGGCGTCGATGCCGGACTACGGCGAACTGCGCAAGCAGGCCGTCCACCGGACGGCGGCGGGCGCGGCGACGTTCGCCGGGCAGGCCGACGACCCGTTCTTCGCGGACCTGCGCGTCTTCGACCTGCTGTACGGCGGGGACCTCTCCGAGGTCGGCAACGACACGCTCGCCGGCTACAACGTCAACACGATCGCCCTCCAGGTGCCGAACGACCTGATCCGCCAGTCGGCCGGGCAGCCGGTCGTGGGCATCTGGTCGACGACGCAGCGCAAGAACGCCCGCGGCGGCTTCACGCAGGTCTCGCGCCTGGGCAACCCGCTCGTCAACGAGGTCGTCAACCCGCAGAAGGACAAGGACACGTTCAACGCGTCCTCGCCGGACGGCGACGCGCAGTTCCTGGGGAACGTCACCCATCCCGAGCTGCCGAAGCTCATCGAGCAGATCTACGACATCAAGGCGCCCGCCGAGCCGCGCGACGATCTCGTGGAGGTGTTCCTCAAGGGCGTGAAGGAACTCAACCAGCCGCCGTACGTGAGGCCTTCGGAGCAGCTGCGGCTGAACACCTCGATCGCGCCGAGCCCGCACCCGAAGCGTCTTGGCGTCCTCGACGGCGACACCGCGGGCTTCCCGAACGGCCGCCGGCTCAGCGACGACGTGGTCGACGCCGCGCTCCTGGTGATGGAGGGCGCGCTGCTCGGCGCCAAGAACGACCTGAGCGACGGGGTCGACGCGAACGACAAGGAGTTCGAGAACTCCTTCCCGTACGTGGCCGAGCCGGCGTCCGGTTCGCAGGCACGGGCCGCCGCGGGCACGAGCGCGGACGTGCGCAGCGGGCTGGCCGACGCGTTGCGGCCCAAGGGCGGCTCCGGCGACACGATGCTGATGGCCGGTTCGGCGGCCGCGGGAGCGGCCGGAGTCCTGCTGCTCGGCACGGGCCTGTCCTGGTGGCGCCGCCGCTCGCAGCGCGCGTACTGACCCACACCCCCACCGACCGGCGCGGTCCGCGTTCCACCCATCCCCCACGACGCGGGCCGCGCCGCCCACCCCACGGCCGTACCTGGGACACGGCCCGAACCACTGAGGCGACCAAGGAGAGGGCATGGCCCGGCGCGACGACCCCACCCCTTCGAACGACGAACACGCCACGGGCCCGACGCCGCCCCCGGAACCCCAACCCCCGGAGCACGACCGCGTCCCGGCGGCCCCGCCGAGGGAGGACCACCGCGAACACCCGCACGAGGACACCCCCGCGGCCCCGGCGGAGCGCGGGGCCGAAGACCCGCGGGACGGAGATCCCGGAGCCGAAGACCCGCGGGACGACGCCCCCGCCACCCCCGCCGAGCGCGAGGCCGAAGGTTCGCAGGACGGCACCGCCGCCGCCACGCGGGAACGCGGGGCCGAAGACCCCCGCGGCAACACCGTCACCGCTCCGGCATCCCTGGATAGGCGCGGCGGCGGGAAGGGGCGTCGGCGGCGGTGGGGGCCGATGGCCGGCATGGTGGTGCTGCTGGCCGTGGTCATGACCGGGAGCGCTCTGGCCGTGGGGGCGGCGCGGGACGGCCGTGGGGCGGCCGGCCACGCGGCCGGTGCGCCGGAACCGCTCCTCGGCGGAAGTCGCGGCGCCGACGTCGCATCCCTTCAGGCACACCTCCGGGCGCAGCCCAAGGACCACGGCGGATGGGCCGCCCTCGGGCTCGCCTACGTCGAGGAGGCGCGGACCAAGGGCGACCCCGCGCGGTACCCGCAGGCCGAGAAGGCGCTGGCGCGGTCGCTGGAACTGGCGCCCGGAAACGAGCAGGCCCTCGCCGGCCGCGCCGCCCTCGCCGCCGCCCGGCACGACTTCGCCGGCGCCCTGGCCCAGGCGGACCAGGCCCTGAAGCAGAACCCCTACAGCGAACGCGCCCTGTGCTCCCGTATCGACGCCCTCGTCGAACTCGGCCGGTACGACGAGGCGTCCGAGGCCGCCGACACCGCCGACGCCCGGCGCCCGGGCGTACCGGTCTTCACGCGCTACGCCTACGTGCGCGAACTGCGCGGCGACGTCACCACCGCCCGCCGCGTCCTCGAGCAGGCGCTCGCCTCCGCCACCGCCCGCGGCGACATCGCCTACGTCGCCACCCAGCTCGGCCAACTCGCCTGGAACCAGGGTGAGTACAAGGAAGCCCTCGGCCACTACGCGCGGGCCCTGGCCGCCGACGACGGCTACCTGCCCGCTCTGGAGGGCCGCGCCCGCGCCCGGGCGGCGAGCGGTGACCGCGCCGACGCCGTCAGGGACCTGGAGGACGTCGTCTCCCGCTACCCGCTGCCCGGTCCGCTCGTCGAACTCGGGGAGCTGTACGAGGCCCGCGCCGCCACCGGGGACCGGGCGAAGGCGGAGAACCAGTACGCCCTCGTGGACGCCTGGATCGCGCTCGCCCGCGCGGGCGGCGTCAACGCGGACCTCGACACCGCGCTCGCGGCGGCCGACCACGGCGACACCGGGGCGGCGCTGCGCGCGGCCCGTGCCGAGTGGGCCCGCCGGCACACCGTGCACACCGCGGACGCGCTCGCCTGGGCGCTGTACCGTAACGGCCGCGCCCAGGAGGCCCTCCCCCACGCCCGGCAGGCCACGGCCACCGGCTACCGCAACGCCGCGTTCCTCTACCACCGCGGCATGATCGAGCGCGCCACCGGCCACGACGACGACGCCCGCACCCACCTGACCGCCGCCCTGCGGCTGAACCCGGGCTTCTCGCCGCTGGGAGCCCGTGCGGCGCGTACGGCCCTGAAGTCCCTGGAGGCGGCCCGGTGAAGCACCCCCGTACGCTCGGCGCCGCCGCGGCCGCCCTCACCGCGGCCTGCGCGCTCGTTCTCGTCCCGGCCGGCGCAGCGAGCGCCCACCCGCTCGGGAACTTCACCGTCAACCGCTACGACGGACTGGTCGCCTCCCCCGGCGCGCTCCGCGTGGAACACGTCGAGGACCTCGCCGAGATCCCGGCGACCCAGGCCAAGCCGGACATCGAGCGGACCGGCCTCGCCGTGTGGGCCCGGCAGCGGTGCGAGAAGGCCGCGCGGGACAGCGCCGTCACCGTCGACGGGCGCGCGGTCGCGCTCACCGCGCACAGCAGCCACGCGCGCGTGCGCCCCGGCCAGGCGGGGCTCGACACCCTCCGGGTGGAGTGCGGGCTGAGCGCGCCGCTGCCCGAGGACGCCACCGTCGCCGTCGGCTTCCGGGGCGCGGAGGCGGCGTCCGGGCCCGGCTGGCGGGAGATCACGGCACGCGGCGACCGGATGACGCTCACCGCGTCCGACGTGCCGACGACCTCCGTGTCCCGTGAACTGACCGAGTATCCCGCGCGGTTGCTGTCCTCCCCCGCCGACACCGCCGGCGCGTCCCTGCGGGTGCGGCCGGGCGGCCCCGCGCTCGCCGACGACCGGCGCGACGCGCCCGCCGCCTCCGTGCTGCCCCGCGGCGCCGACCGCTGGACGCGGGCCCTGGACAACCTGGTCGCCCGGCACGACCTCACCCTCGGCTTCGCCGCCCTCGCCCTGGCCGTCGCGGTCGGGCTCGGCGCCCTGCACGCCCTGGCCCCCGGCCACGGCAAGACCGTGATGGCGGCGATGGCTGCGGCGCGGGGCGGCCGGGCCCGCATGCGGGACGTGCTGCCGCTGGCCGCCTCGGTGACCGTCACGCACACTCTCGGCGTGGTCGCCCTCGGGCTGCTGGTCGCCGCCGGTTCCGCGGCCGCGCCGTCGGTGATCGCCTGGCTGGGCATCGCGAGCGGCGTCCTGGTCACCCTGGGGGGCGCCGCCCTCGTACGCCGCGCCTGGCGTCACCGCGACCACGGGCACAGCCACGGGCATGGGCACAGTCCTGGACACGGGCACACCCACAGCCACGATCACGATCACGACCACGGCCTGGAACACACCCACGGCGGCCACACCCACACCCACCCCGCCGTCCCCACGCTCCGCGGCACCCTGCTCCTGGGTTTCGCCGGCGGTCTCGTGCCCAGTCCGTCCGCCGTGGTGGTCCTGGTGGGCGCGGCGGCGATGGGGCAGGCCTGGTTCGGGCTGCTGCTCGTGGTGGCGTACGGCGTCGGGCTCGCCCTGACCCTCACCGCGGCCGGGTTCGCCGTGGTCAGGCTGGGCAGCGGGATGAACCGGCTGCTGGACGGGCGGCCCCGCTGGACCGCGGGCCCGGCGGCGGCTCTGGTGCGCAGGTCCGCGCCGCTCGGGTCGGCCTGCGTGGTCGTCGCGCTGGGAGCCGGGCTGATGCTCAAGGGGGCGGCGGCGGCGCTGGGCTGAGCCGTCGTCGTCCGGGGGTCCCGGAACGGATCGGCCCGAATCGGAGACCCCTGCGGGCGGGAGTCTCCGCTTCGGGCCGGGAAGACGGCCTGGTGGTGACGGTGGGTCAGGCGGCCTTGGTGAACACCGGGAGGTAGCCGCCGGAGTGGCCGGCCGCCGTCGGGTGGTACGACTCGCCGATGCTGAGCCAGTTGACGCTGTGCAACCAGGAACTGCCGGAGCAGATCTCGTGGCCGGTGAAGGTGGTGCGGACGTCGCCGAAGACGAAGCCGTGGTTCGCGGCGATCTTGGCGGTGGCGGCGTCGATGTAGTCGGCGGCGCCGTTGATGGCGGAGCGCTTGGCCTCGCTGAGGCCCAGGCAGAGCTGTCCGAGCAGGTAGAAGCGGGGGTAGCCGATGACGACCACGCGAGCGTTGGGGGCCTTGGCGCTGATCGTCGAGTAGAGGTTGTTCAGCTTGCCGGGCAGCGTCGAGTCGACGTACGCCCTGGCGGTGTTGATCCGCGAGATGCAGTCGTTGTCGGACTGCAGCACACAGGTCGTCATGACGTCGGAGAATCCCGCGTCGTTGCCGCCGACGGTGATCGAGACGAGGGCGGTGGCGGAGTTGAGCGAGCCGAGCTGGTTGGCCAGCACGTCGTCGGTCCTGGCGCCCGAGCAGGCGTTGAAGGAGAACGAGGACGGGGAGTGGGCGGCGTTCCACAGGTAGGGGTACGCGTTCGTACTGCGGTTGCAACTGCCGCTGGAGCTGATGTAGCTGCCGGCGCCCACACCGGAGGAGTAGGAGTCGCCGAGGGCCACATACGGCCCGGTCGCCGCCAGTTGGGACGCCTGCGCCGTCGTCGCCCCGGTCAGGGCGAGGGCGAGGGTCAGGAGGAGAGAGCCGACATAGGCGGAAATTCGGGAACTTCGTCTCATGGAACCTCCCTTTAGCAGGATCTCTGCCGTAACCGTGGTAGCAGCTACGCGTGTTGACTGGAAGTGCCCATGCCAAAACTTTTCAACGATCAACGAAATCCGCTGTGGCACAAGTGGGTTGGGAAGTATGGAACCGGACGCTCAAGAGGGGCGCGCGGGCGCGCGTGAACCCGTACGGCCGCCTCCGCATCTTGACGCGGCAGCGGGGCTGCGCGACATTGAAGCCCGGCATCCGGCGCTTCGGGGGGCAAAGTCGCCAATGCAGACCATACGCATCAAGTCAGTTGCGACACCGGGCACACAGCGGGCGCGGCCGGGTCCGGGGAGGGACCTGACACCGCTGCTCGCGGGCGCCGCGACGACGGCCGGGGGGATCGGCGCGCTGCTCGCGCTCACCGGCTCCGGCTCTCCACTGCGCGGCCCGCTGACGCTGTTCTTCCTGCTCGCGGCGCCGGCCGCGGCCATCGCCGCCGCGCTGCGCGGGCTGGATCCTTTCGGCCGCGCCCTCGCCTCGGTCGCGGGCGCGGTCGCCCTCGACATGCTGGTCGCCCAGGGGATGCTGGCCGTGCACCGGTGGTCCGTCGGCGGCGGACTGCTGGCCGTCACCGCGTTCTGCTCCCTCGTTCTCCTGCTGGTTCTGGTGCGGCGCGGGCACGGCCGTACGGCGAGAAGACAGGGCTCCTGACGTGGACATCAGCGTGTACCGCCCCGGCGAGCTGACGGCCGCCGACCGGGCGGCGTGGACCGCGATGCAGTCCAAGGCTCATCTGCACGGCGCGGAGGAGCTGGCGAACCCCTTCCTGTCCCCCGAGTTCGCGCTCGCGGTGGGCCGGTGCAGACGCGGCGTGCGGATCGCGGTGATCCGCGAGGACGGCGAGCCCGCCGCGTTCTTCCCGTTCCAGAGATCGGCCACCGGCGTCGGCCGGGCCGTCGGGCTCGGCGTCTCCGACTGCCAGGGCCTGGTCCACCGGCCCGGCTTCACCTGGGACGCCCGTGAGCTGCTGCGGGCCTGCTCGCTGGCCGTCTGGGAGTTCGACCACCTGGTGGCGGGCCAGGAGCCGTTCGAGGCGGGAGCCTCCGGCACCTTCCCGTCCCCGGTCATGGACATCGACCAGGGGTACGACACCTATCTGCGCGAACTGCGGGACCGCTCCCCGAAGTTCACCCGGACCACGCTCGCCAAGGAGCGGAAGCTGGGCCGCGACGCGGGCCCGGTGCGCTACGTCCACGACGAGCGCGACCTCGCCGCACTGCGCCGGCTGATGGCCTGGAAGTCCGCCCAGTACCGGCGGACCGGGCGCAACGACCGCTTCGCTTCCGAGTGGATCAACCGCCTGGTCACGCGGCTCTTCCACACCCGCTCGGACCCCTTCGCGGGCATTCTTTCGGTGCTGTACGCGGACGGCCGGCCGGTCGCCGCCCACTTCGGACTGCGCACCGAACGAGTGCTGGCCTGCTGGTTTCCGGCCTACGACCCGGCGTACGCGAAGTTCTCCCCAGGACTGATCCTGCATCTGCGCATGGCCGAGGCGGCTGCCGCCGACGGCATCGCGTACCTGGATCTCGGCCGGGGCCAGAAGGAGTACAAGGACTCCCTGAAGACACGCGAACTCAACGTGTCCGAAGGGTGGGTGACACGACGTCACCCGGTGGCGGTCGGACACCGGGCGCGCCGCGCCCCGGTCCGGGCGCTGCGCAACGCGGTGCTCTCGCGGCCGGAGCTGTTCGAGCCTGCGGACCGGGCTCTGAAGCGCATCGGACAAATCCGCTCCAGGCACTGAACAGCACACACAGGGTTGCGTTACGACAAAACCAACAAAAACGTGAGACTTGGTTCCAGGTCTTGCCATACTGGTGCAATCGTCAATACCGTCGTACATCTCACCCGCATCGGACCGTCTGCAAGCGGCTCAAGGGGAGGGCTCAGGGGCCGGGACGTTCTGGCGCGGAGCGCGGTAGGGGGGTGCCGTGCTCGGTGACCGCAGGTGTGACCGAGCCGTGCCGCGCGACCGGCTGCCGTTCCGCGGCACGCCGGACAGCTTTGCCAGCTCACCCGGCGTGTCCGACAGAACCGTTCCGGCGCGCCCCGGGTGATCAACCCCCCTTTCGAACCGGATACACAGCCGGGCCGCCCGAGGGGCGGGCGGCCCGCCGGACGAGAGGGAACACCAGTCATGAGTTCCGTTCTGCGCTCGCCTTCGTCGGAACAGGATCCGACGCTCGCCGCGGAATACCGGCCCATCTCCTCGCACTTGGCCATCACCCCGCCGGTGAGCGTGGTGATCCCCGCCATGAACGAGGCGGAGAACCTGCCCTACGTCTTCAAGACGCTTCCGGACTGGATCCACGAAGTGGTTCTCGTGGACGGCAACTCCACCGACGACACCGTCGAGGTGGCACGGGAACTGTGGCCCGAGGTGAAGGTCGTCGGGCAGCGCGGCAAGGGCAAGGGGGATGCCCTGATCACCGGCTTCGAGAAGTGCACCGGCGACATCATCGTGATGGTCGACGCGGACGGATCGGCCGACGGCGGCGAAATCGTCTCCTACGTCTCCGCCCTGGTCTCGGGCGCGGACTTCGCCAAGGGCTCCCGGTTCGCCAACGGCGGCGGCACCGACGACATGACCTTCATCCGCAAGCTCGGCAACTGGGCCCTGTGCACCGTGGTCAACCGGAAGTTCGGCGCCCGCTACACCGATCTGTGCTACGGGTACAACGCGTTCTGGCGGCACTGCCTGGACAAGATCGAGCTGGACTGCACCGGCTTCGAGGTCGAGACGCTGATGAACATCAGAGTGGTCAAGGCCGGGCTGAAGGTGCAGGAGATCCCCAGCCACGAGTACCTGCGCATCCACGGCATGAGCAATCTGCGTGCCGTGCGGGACGGGCTGCGGGTGCTGAAGGTGATCCTCGAGGAGCGCTCCAACCGGCGCGAACTGCGCCGCGAGGCGCGCCGGATCCGCCGGTCGCCGATGCTCGACGCGGTGCGGGGAGAGGCGTCTTGAGCGGTCTCGGCATCTCCGTCGTGATCTGCGTCTACACCGAGGACCGCTGGGAGGACATCCTCGCGGCGGTCTCCTCGGTGCGGGCGCAGTCCCGGCCGGCCCTGGAGATCCTCCTGGTGGTGGACCACAACCCGGCACTGCTGGCGAGGCTGGCCGAGGAGTACGCGGAGGACCTGGGCGGCGGCGAGGTGCGGGTGCTCGCCAACGCCGGTCCGCGCGGCCTGTCCGCCGGCCGCAACACGGGTATCGCCGCCTCCCGCGGCGAGGTCGTCGCCTTCCTCGACGACGACGCCGTGGCCGAGCGGGACTGGCTGCGGCACTTCGCCGAGGGGTACGCGGACCCGCGCGTGATGGCGGTCGGCGGCCGGACGGTCCCGGTCTGGGCGTCGGGCCGCCGACCGGCCTGGTTCCCCGAGGAGTTCGACTGGGTGGTGGGCTGCACCTACCGCGGCCTGCCGCCGGGCCGGGTCCGGGTGCGCAACGTGCTCGGCGGCAACGCCTCCTTCCGGCGTACGGCGTTCGACGCGGCGGGCGGCTTCGCCACGGGTATCGGCCGCGACGGCGACAAGCGGCCCCTGGGCTGCGAGGAGACGGAGCTGTGCATCCGGCTCACCCGGGCCCGGCCCGACGCGGTCCTCCTGATCGACGACCGGGCGGTCATCCACCACCGGGTGCCCGAGGCACGCGAGCACTTCCGCTACTTCCGCACCCGCGTCTACGCCGAGGGCCTGTCGAAGGCACTGGTCGCGCGGAGCGTCGGCGCGGCCAAGGGCCTCGAGTCCGAGCGCCGCTACACCACCCGGGTGCTGCCCGCCGGTCTGGCCCGCGGGCTGCGGGACGCCCTGCTGGCCCGCCCTGGCGCCGCGGGCCGCGCCGGCGCGATCGTCGCCGGCGTACTCACCGCCGCGAGCGGCTACGCCGTCGGCACCGCCAGAGCCCGGCGGACCGGCACGACGTTCTCGGTGTCCTGGATCGAAGGGGCCGCACAGACCCCGCCCGGCGGAAGGACCGCGCAGGCCCCGCCCGGCGGGACGGCCGGGCGGAACGAGGAGGGATCTTCCGTATGAACGGCCGTGCCGGCGTGCCCCCCGTGCCCGTGCTCATGTACCACGCGGTCTCGGCGGAGCCCAACGGGGCCACCCGGGAACTGTCCGTGACGCCGGAGGCGTTCGGGGAGCAGATGGCCGTGCTCAAGGACCGCGGCTTCCAGCCGGTCACCACGGCCCGGCTGGCAGGGCACTGGCGTGGCACCGGCCTGCCCCCGCTGCCCGCGAACCCCGTCCTGATCACCTTCGACGACGGCTACGAGGGCGTGCACCGCTACGCCCTGCCGACGCTGGACCACTACGGCTTCCCCGCCACGCTCTTCGTCTCCACCGGCTGGATCCGCGGCGCCCACGACACCGGAGGCGGCCTGGACACCATGCTCGACTGGGACCAGGTGCGCGAACTCGCCGCCGGCGGGGTCGAGATCGGCGGGCACAGCCACACCCATCCGCAGCTCGACCAGCTCGACGACGACACCCTGTGGTCGGAGCTGATCCGCTGCAAGGAGATCGTCGCCACCGAACTCGGCTCCGTGCCGGCCTCGTTCGCCTACCCCTACGGCTACTCCAGCCACCGGGTGCGGACCCTGGTGCGGGCCGCCGGCTTCACCCAGGCCCTCGCCGTCGGCAACGACCTCGCCCGCCGGCGTCAGGGCCCGTACGCCCTGCGGCGGCTCACCGTGCGCCGCAGCACGACCACCGAGGAGTTCGAGCGGATCGTCCAGGGCCGCGCGATCACCCGCAACTTCGCCAGGGACCGCGCCCTCACCAAGGGCTACGCCATGGTCCGCAGAGCCCGACAGGTCCGCCGGAAGGCCATCCGTACCCGTGTCTGACACGACCACCACCACCGAGGCATCGGCCACCGGGCCGGAGGCGCCCGAGCAGCCGGGGCGCCGTCTGCGACTGCCCGGCCGGGGCCGGTCCCCCGGCGGCAACCCGCTGTTCCGCAACGCCTACGCGCTGATGCTCAACACCGGGATCTCCGCGGTGCTGGGCCTCGGCTACTGGCTGGTCGCCGCCCGCTACTACTCCGACGACGCCGTCGGCCAGGGCTCGGCCGCCATCGCCGCCATGAAGCTCCTCGCCGGGCTGACCGCGGTCACCCTCACCGGCGCCCTGGCCCGCTTCATCCCGATCTCCGGCCGTGCCACACGGCATCTCATCGCCCGCACGTACATGGGCAGTTCGGTGATCGTGGCGTGCGCGGCCGGGGTGTTCCTGCTCACCCTCGACGTGTGGGGACCGTCGTACCGCTTCCTGCACGGACTCGCCCACGGTCTCGGTTTCGTCGTCGCCGTCATGGCCTGGAACCTGCTCACCCTCCAGGACGGGGTGCTGACCGGACTGCGCAGCGCGCCCTGGGTCCCGGTGGGCAACACGGCGTTCTCGGCGGTGAAACTGGCCCTGCTGGTGGGTCTGGCCGCCGCGATCCCGACGACCGGCGTCTTCGTCTCCTGGGTCGCGGCGATCGCCTTCTCCATCGTGCCGCTGGGCTGGCTGGTCTTCCGGCGCCTGGTGCCCCGGCACGTACGGGCCACCGAGGACCACGCCCAGCCGCCGACGGCGAAGGAGCTCGGGCGGTTCCTGGCGGGCGACTACACCGGCTCCCTGTTCTCCCTCGCGGTCGTCTACCTGGTGCCGGTGATCATCGCCGCGCAGGTCAGCTCCGCCGACAACGCGTACTTCTACATCACCACCACGATCGGCGGCACGGTCAACCTGCTCGCCATCAACATGGGCGCCTCGCTGACCGTCGAGGGGTCGCACGACCCGGCCCGGCTGGCCGCCAACACCCGTGCCGCGCTGAAGCGGATGGCCCGCATCATGCTGCCCATCTGCGGGCTGCTGTTCCTGCTGGCCCCGTACATCCTGCGCGTCTTCGGCGAGGGCTACGCCAACGCCGCCACCCCGCTGCTGCGCTGGTTCGCCGTCGGCGCGCTGCTGCGGGTCGTGATGGAGACGTACTTCGCGGTGCTGCGCGCCCAGAGCCGCACCGCCGGACTGGCCTGGCTCCAGGGCCTGTTGTGCGCGCTGGTGCTCGGTCTGACGCTGCTGCTGCTCCCCCGGATGGGGCTGACCGGCGCCGGCGTCGCGGAGATCTCCAGCCTCGCCGTGATCGTCGCGATCGCCGCGCCGAAGCTGTACCGGACTGTCAGGCCCAGGCCCGCCGTGGGCGTCCCCGACGACACGGCACCCGACGGGGACCTCGCCGATCTGGGGGCGCGCGAGGCCCCCGCCCGGACCGCGCCGCACCGAACGCCCGCCTGGGCGCTGGAGTCCGACACCCTCGCCCTGGGAATCCACGCCGACTTCGACCACGTGGAGCGCCGCCCGGACGTACGGCCCGGACCGGGCACGCCGCCCGCCGGCACCCCCGGCCGGCCGCCGGCCGGACCGCACGGGCCGCAGGCCCTGGGGCTGCCCGTCCAGGAGCTGGGACCGGCCGGCGGACCGGAGGTGGACGCCCCGTTCGGCACGGAGGAACGTGCCGTCGTACCGGACGGGACACACACCACCGGCGATTCGGCCGACGTACCGGAGGCGGCCTCCGCGGACCGGTCCGTCGTAGAGGCGGCGGCCCCGGCTGAAGAGGCCTCGGCGGAGGAGACCGGTCTCGCCCGGGGCGGCGGCCCCGGCCTCTCCTGGCGGGAGCGGCTCGTCCCTACCCGGGCCGGTGTCCTGCTCGGCTGCCTGCTGATCACCGCGCTGCTGCTGTACTGGGTGCCCGCGCTGCGCCTGGGCGACTCCGACCTGGACCGGATGGGCGGCCTGGGCCTGATCTCGGTGCTGCCGCTGCCGACCCTGGCCGGCGCGGCGCTGCTGACCGGGGTGTTCGCCGCGCTGCTGTGGCTGCGCCGCGAGCACCGGACGCTGCTGCTGGTCACCCTGGTCGCCACCGTCGTCTCCCTGCACGCGCTGCCCGCGGTGATCGAGAGCGCGCCGCGCTTCGCCACCGCCTGGCAGCACCTCGGTTTCATCGACTTCATCGACCGCACCGGTTCGGCCGTACCGGACCTGGACGCGCGCTGGAGCTGGCCCGGGTTCTTCGCGGTGGCCGCCCTCGTCGCCCGCGCCTGCGGTCTGAACGACTTCACCGAGGTCATCCGCTGGTGGCCGCTGACCGTCCAACTGCTCTACCTGCCCCCCATGTTCCTGCTCACCCGTTCGCTGCGGGCGAGCTGGCGGGCCAGATGGACCGGTGTGTGGATCTTCGTGCTCAGCGGCTGGGTGGGCCAGGACTACTTCTCCCCGCAGGGCTTCACCTATCTGCTGTACCTGGCGTTCGTGGCGATCCTCCTCGTCTGGTTCCGGGCGCCGCGGATGCTGTGGACCACGGCGCGGCCGGGCGAGGCGGAGGTGGAACCGGCCGACCGGCGGCAGCGGGCGGTGCTGCTCCTGGTGGTGATCGGCCTGTTCGCCGCGAGCGTCCCCGCGCACCAGCTCACCCCGTTCGTGATGCTGGGTGTGCTGGCCGTGCTGGTCCTGGTCCGCAGGTCCGAACTGCGCGGCCTGCCCGTGCTGTTCGCGGTGATGGCGGCCTTCTGGCTGGGCTTCATGGCCGAGCCGTACTGGTCGGGGCACTTCGACGAGCTGTTCGGCGGGGTCGGCGGGGTCGGCAGCAATGTCTCGACGTCCGTCTCGGGCCGCATCCAGGGCGGCGACTCGACCCACCAACTGGTGCTGTACGCACGCGTGCTGCTGGCCGGTTCCGTGATGGCAGCCGCCTGCTGGGGCTGGTGGCGGCGGCGCGAGCACAAGTACCGGGAGCGGTCGCTGCTGGTGCTCACCTTCGTGCCGTTCCTCGGCTTCGGCATGCAGTCCTACGGCGGCGAGATGGCGCTGCGGGTCTTCATGTTCGCGCTGCCCGGGGCCGCGCTGCTCGCCGCGCTCGCGCTCTTCCCGCGCACCGGGGCCACCGCGGAGGAAAGGGACAAGGACCGGGTGAGCCTCGCGCCGCTGGCCGCGCTGATGGCGGGCCTGCTGCTGATGGGCGGCTTCCTGGTCGCCCGGTGGGGCAACGAGACCTTCGAGCGGATCCGGCCCGGCGAGGTCGCGGCCATGGACTACGTGTACGCCCACGACCGGCCGACGGTGCGGCTGCTGTGGCTGAGCAACGACCCGGCCACCAACGTCACTCCGGCCATGCCGTGGGGCGCGCGGGACATGGAGCGCGTCGACTACGTGCCCACCCTGGCGCCGGCCGACCCGGTGCTGGTCTCCGGCCTGGTCGAGTCGCTGAAGGACGCGGGGCCCAACGCGTACCTGATGATCAACCGCAGCCAGGTGACGTATCTGCGGATGGACGTGGGCTACTCGGCCGCCTGGGAGTCGCGGCTCGTGCGCAACCTCGACGACCGGCGGGAGCTGAGGAAGGTCCTCGCCAACGACGACGTGACCCTGTACGAGCTGCGCGAGCGGCCCGGCGGTCCCGTGCCCGAGCCGCATCCGGGTCCGATCGGGCCGAAGGTGACGTGGACGCCGTGGTCGGTGGCCGGCGGACTCGCGGCGCTGGCGCTGACGGTGATGCTGACGGCCCGGGAGCTCGTCCGGGTCGCGATGCGGCCCAGTGTGCGCCGGCTGCGGTGGCTCCGGAGCAGCTTCTGGTTCTCGCTGCCGCTCCTTGCGGTGCTGTTCGCCTCGCTGGTGCAGCGGTTCCTGACACTGGGAGGCGGCTGAGCACACGTCGGGTGGAGCGGCTGCGGCGACCTACCGCCGCAGCCACTTCACCTCGTACGCCTTCAGGTCGAAGCGCCTGCCGTCGACCTGCGCGCTGATCGTGCGGTTCAGGGTGTTGACCACCAGGACCGTCCGGTCGTCGGCCAGGACGCGCACGTTGGGCACGTCGTCCGGGGCGACGGACACCGTCCTGTACCCGGTGCCCGGCGGGAACGCCCGGCCGAAGCGGGAGACCAGGTCGTGCATGGGCAGCGCCCGGCCGCCGCCGGAGGAGCCGGTCGGGGTCCACAGGCAGCCGGGGCAGTCGCCCGTGCGGTTCTCCGGGTTCCAGTAGAAGCCGGTGGAGGCACCGCCCTTGGCCATGGCGATCAGGCCGGCGGCCTGTACGGCGACGCGGTGCGGCTCGGACCACTCCTTGCGGTCGTCGTTGCGGTCGGCGGGCTCGACGTAGTACTCGGCCCACCACAGCGGCAGTCCGCCCGTCTGCCGCCGTACCCAGCGGCCGACGTCCGTGAGCTTGTCGGTGGCGTGGAACTCGTCGGGCAGCAGGTCGTCGTCCTTGGTGTAGCTGGAGCCGTCCACGACGACGAAGTCGGCGCCCGCCTTGTGCCGGTTCCAGTAGGCGAAGGCGTCCAGGACCCGCTGGTCCATGGCTCCCCAAGGTCCGCGCAGGACGGTGGAGGCGTCCTGGTGCCGTGGGTCGACGCTGTCCATGACCAGGTACGGTCCGCCCACCATGATCTCGGGGTCGACCTGCTTGAGCGCCTTGTGGACCAGGTTGTAGAGGTCGGTGTAGCCCTCGTAGTCCCAGCGGCCCTCGGCGTTGTTCCAGAAACCCTTGAACTCGTTCCAGACGATGAAGTGGCGTACGTCCGGGTAGCGCCTGGCGACGGTCGCGGCGAGGGCCGCGTAGTCCTTGTAGTGGTCGCGGTCGGGGGCGGTCTCCAGGGCCTTCTGGCTCCAGTCGGTGTTGTCCGCGCCGGCCCGGCCGCCCTTCATCCAGTCGGGTGCACAGCACAGCGTGATCACCGGGGTCCCGCCCGAGGCGCGGACGAAGTCGATCCGCCGGTCCAGCGCCTCGAAGTCGTAACGCCCCTTGACCGGCTCGGGGTTGTCGGCGCCCCAGCCCATGATCGCCTGGTTCTGCGGGAGGCCGCCGTCCTTCGACAGCAGCGCCTCGACCCGGCCGGTCGCGGCCGCGTCGCCCTCGTCTGCGCTGAACTGGGTGTGGGTGAAGCCCCAGCCGACGTCCGGCACGTCCGCGTTGCGCGGGGTGGCCGGTGTGCCGTGCACCCTGTCGCCGTCGCGTGTGGTGCCCTCGGTGCTCGCGCCACCTGGCAGCGTGCTGATCAGGGCCACGAGCAGGGCCACCGCCGTCGCTCCCACGCCGAGCAGCGCGGTGAGCCGCCACCGCCCCGCCCCCATATTCCCCCCATGACGTGTCATCAAGGACCACAGTACGGGCGGAAATCATCCGCGGGACAGGGGTGCGGCAGGCTCGGCCCACGACGGGCTCCCTCCGGGCGCCGGCACAGGACGCGCGGGGGAAACCGGGTGCGCACGGCGCCCGCGTGACAGATCATGGCGGCATGTCCGCGAACCCACACGACGCTCTGCCGATCCGGCTCACCGTCGACGACTCCGACTCGCCGTCCGACGTCGTCGACGCGCTGTTCCTCGGCCGCTTCGCGACGGGCGAGCAGCCGTACTCGCACGCGGTGAACATCGACCGCGTGCGTACCGGCGCCACCCTGCTGCCCGAGGACGCCCGGGTGCTGCGCGCGGCCCGCGACGACGACCGCAGCGCGACCCTCGCCGAGGGCGAGGGCTGGACGCTGCTGATCTCCCGGTGGAACCGGGGCGCCGACGTCACGGTCACCGCGACCAGCGCCGAGCTGGCCGCGAAGAAGCTGGAGGAGGCGACGGACGGCGCCGCGGACGAGCCGGAGCCGCAGCCGGAGAACGTGACGATGGGCTTCTGGTACGTCTCGCCCCGGCGCGGTCCACACCGCACCACCCGGCAGATCTCGGCGGGCACCTGGGACGACGTCCGGGCGAACTACACCGCCCCGGTCGCGGACGCCATGGACCGGCTGATGAAGACGACCCCCGAGGACATCGCGGGCCGGCTGCTCCTGCTGCACGGCCCGCCCGGCACGGGCAAGACCTCGGCGCTGCGGACCCTGGCCAGGTCCTGGCGCGACTGGTGCCAGGTGGACTGCGTCCTGGACCCGGAGCGGCTGTTCAGCGACGTCGGCTACCTCATGGACATCGCCATCGGCGAGGAGGACACGGCGGGCAAGGGACGCTGGCGGCTGCTCCTGCTGGAGGACTGCGACGAGCTGATCCGCGGCGAGGCCAAGCACACGGCGGGCCAGGCGCTGTCCCGGCTGCTGAACCTCACCGACGGCCTGCTCGGCCAGGGGCGCAACGTGCTGGTGGGGGTGACGACCAACGAGGACCTGGAGCGCCTGCACCCGGCCGTGGTCCGTCCGGGCCGGTGCCTGGCCCGCATCGAGGTGGGCCGGCTGACCCGCCGGGAGGCGGTGAGCTGGCTGGGCACCGAGGAAGGGGTGGGCCGCGACGGAGCGACCCTCGCCGAGCTGTACGCGCTGCGGCGGGGCACGTCACCGACGGCACTGCCGGAGCCGCGCGAGGGGGCCGACGCGGGTCTGTACCTGTGACGGGTCCCCGGGGGCCGGTGCCGGTGCTTTGATGGGCGTATGACCCTGTTCGTCGGGACGTCGGGCTGGCAGTACAAGGACTGGCGGGGCGTGCTGTACCCACCGGGGTGCCCCGCGCGGCTGTGGCTGGAGGAGTACGCCGCCGCCTTCGCCACCCTGGAGGTCAACAACGCCTTCTACCGGCTGCCCGCGCGGGAGACCTTCGAGAACTGGCGGGAGCGGGTCCCGGCGGACTTCCTGGTCGCGGTGAAGGCGAGCCGGTTCCTCACCCACATCAAGCGGCTGAAGGACCCCGAGGAGCCGGTGCACCGCCTGATGACGCACGCGGCGGGCCTCGGCGACCGGCTGGGCCCGGTGCTGCTCCAGCTCCCGCCGACCCTGCGCGCGGATCCGGGGCTGCTCGACGCCTGCCTGGCGTGCTTCCCGTCCGGCACCCGGGTCGCGGTCGAGCCGCGCCACGATTCGTGGTGGACACCGCGGGTGCGCGAGGTCCTGCGGGCCCGGGGCGCCGCCCTGTGCTGGGCCGACGCCTACGCCCGCCCGGTCACGCCGCTGTGGCGGACGGCCGGCTGGGGGTACGTCCGCTTCCACGTGGGCCGCGCCCGGGCCTGGCCGCACTACGGCCGGCGGTCGCTGGAGACATGGGTCGACCGGATCGCCACCACCTGGCCGGGCGAGCGGGACGTGTACGCCTACTTCAACAACGACCCGACGGGGGCGGCGGTCCAGGACGCGGTGGTGTTCGCGCGGGCGGGCAGGAGCGCGGGGCTGGCGGTGACCCGCACCCCGGCGCTCACCGGTGACCGGCAGAAGGTCCCGCCGGGCCTGTGACGCCGCGGCCGCCGCTCCGAGAAGGCCTACCGCTCCCCGTAGGCCGATCGCATGGCGTCCCGCACGGCGGCGAGCGCGTCGTCCTCGGTGAGCCCGAGCCGCCGCACCCGTTCGGCGTACGCCTGGGCGGCGGCCGCGGCCTCCCGCGCCGCCGCCGAGTCCGCGGCGGCGACGAACGTGCCGTTGCGCCCCCGCGTCTCGATCACGCCGTCCGCCTCCAGCGCCCGGTAGGCCTTGGCGACCGTGTTCGCCGCGAGCCCGAGCGACTCGGCCAGCCCGCGCACCGTGGGCAGCCGGTAGCCCACCGGCAGCACCCCCGACCGCGCCTGCTCGGAGATCTGCGCCCGCACCTGCTCGTAGGGAGGCGCCCCGTCCTCGATGTGGATCTTCAAGGTCACGGGGTGATTGTCCCGCACGCGTACGCGTGGACCCAACGGAAAATGGGAGGCGCCCCGCCGGTCCCCGCCGTAGCGTGCCCCACCATGACCGTGATGATCCGGGAGCTGTGCCCCGACGCGCCGGCCGACCTCGGGGGCTTCGCCCGCGTCCGGCACCTCGCGATGCCGTACATACTCGTCACCCCCGACTCGCTCGTCCACGACCTCACCCACCTGCACCCCGACGCCCACTACCGGCCCCTGGTGGCCGTGGCGGACGGCGAGGTGATCGGCACCGCGCAGGTGCACCTGTCCCACGAGAGCACCGAGCCCGGCCAGGGCAACATCAACGTGTACGTGCATCCCGGGCACACCCGCCGCGGCGTCGGCACACTGCTGGTGCGGGCCGCCGAGGAGCACCTGGCGAAGCACGGGGCGGCCCGGCTGCACTCCTGGGTCCTCGACGAGCCGGGCAACCACGCCTTCGCCCGGTCGCACGGCTACCGCCCCAGCCGCTCCGCCTACTTCCTGCGCCTGGACCTGGCGAACGGCACGCTCCCCCCGCTCCAGGACCCGCCCCCGGGCGTGGAACTGCGCCGGGGCTCGGACTACGCCGACGACCCGCGTCCCCTGTTCGAGCTGGACGCGGAGACGACCTCGGACGAACCGGGCGACGTGGACTTCGAGTTCACCGACTACGAGGCCTGGCTGGAGCAGACCTGGCGGCACCCGCTGCTCGATCCGGAGCTGACCTCGGTTGCGGTGGTCGACGGCCGGCCCGCGGCCTTCACCGCGGCCCGTACCGACGGTGGCACCCGCTACAGCACCGGCATGACGGGCACCGCCCGCGCCTTCCGCGGCCGGGGCCTGGCCAAGCTCGCCAAGAACGACTCACTGCACCGCGCCCGCGCCGCCGGGTACACGGAGGCCTTCACGGGCAACGACACCGGCAACGCGCCGATGATCGCGATCAACGAGTGGTTCGGGTACGAGGTCTGCGCGACGGAGGTGCGCCATGTCCGGGAACTCGGCTGAGCCCCGCGGCCGCCCGCAGGCACCGGCCGAGGTGGACGTCGTCCTCGTCAAGGGTGGCCGCGTCAAGATCCGCTACCGGGGTGTCCTCGTGTCCGACGACGGCACGCGCGTCACCGTCCGGGCCGGGTGGGCGGGCGAGGGCGTCCGCGACTTCGGCTTCGTGCGCTTCGAGCCGGGCGACGTCTTCACCGAGCACTACTGGCGCGACCGCTGGTACTCCGTGAAGGAGGTCCGTGCCGCCGGGGGCGCGCTGAAGGGCTGGTACTGCGACGTCACCCGACCCGCCACCCGCTCCGGCACGGACCTCGTCGTCGAGGACCTCGACCTGGACCTGTGGCGCTCCGCCGACGGCACGGACATACGGCGACTGGACGAGGACGAGTTCGAGGCGAGCGGTCTGGCGCGCTCCGACCCCGGGGCCGCGGCCGCCGCCCTGGCCGCCCTCGACGAACTGGAGGGTCTGGCCCGCGAGGGCGGCTTCGAGTCGCTGCTGGCCTGACTCCCGCAGCGGGCGGCGCCCGCTCAGCCCGAGGCCACCACCGCGTACCGCTCGTCGTCCACCTCCCCGCCCCACAGCCGCGCGTCGGCCGACAGTGACTCGAGGTGGATGTGGGAGGCGAGTGGCCTAAGAAGCATGGTCAGCCGGTCCGGGGGTATGCCGACGGGGGTGAGCGTGCCCCAGACACCCTCGATCAGGACGAGCCGGCCCTCCGGCCGCAGCAACCCCTGCCAGTGCCGCAGCGCGCGGGCGGGGTCGGGCAGCGTCCACAGGACGTGCCGGACCAGGACGGCGTCGAAGCGCTGCCCGCCCACCGGCGGGTCCGCGGCGTCACCGACCAGGAACACCGCGTCGCGGCCGGCGAGCTTCGCGCGGGCCCGCTCCAGCATCGCCGGGGACAGGTCCACGCCCGTCACCCGGTGGCCCTGCTCGGCCGCGAGGAGCGACAGGCTGCCGGTACCGCAGCCGAGGTCCAGGATCTCGGCGGGGCGCCCGGGCAGCCAGCCGCGCAGCCGTTCGGCCCAGGCGGCACGCACTCCCGGGTCGCGCAGCCCGTGATCCGGTTCCTCGTCGAAGACGGCGGCCTGGGCGTCCCAGTCCACCCCGGCCCGGGCCCCGCCGTCGCCGCCGTCGGTTGTCGTATACGCACTCATGCACCCCAGAGTGACACCGGCCACTGACATCGGAATCGTGACAGCCGACACAGACAGAACCGCACCGATGAGCAACTCTCGCCCGAAAGGTCCTACCTCCGTACGAAGACGGATGCGGTAGGCCTCGAAGGAGGCAGCCATGCGCCGAGTGACAGTGCAGAAGCCCCTGAGGAAGACGGAGACCCGCCGCGTCCGTGAGGAGGCCGACGAGCGTCCCGCCGGGCGGCCCGAGGTCCGCAAGGACATCGCGCGCACCTGGTGGCCGGAGTCATGACCGGCGACCGGGCCCTGAGACACGCCGACCTGAGCGCAGTCTCAGCGCTTCCTTAACGCGAGCATAAGGATCTCCCCGCACCGCCTCCGACCGGCGTTTTCGCGGTGCGTTGCGGCTAGCTTCTGATCACCCCCACGGGATTCGTCCCGACCGTGTGTCAGAACTGTCGCCCCGAGGAGTTTCCTGATGCCCGCACGCCGCACGGCCGCCGCCTTCGCCGTTCTCGGACTGGCCCCGCTGGCCCTGACCGCGCTCGCCGCGGCGCCCGCGTCCGCGCACGGCTCCATGGGGGACCCGGTCAGCCGGGTGGCCCAGTGCTACGCGGAGGGTCCGGAGAACCCGAAGTCGGCCGCTTGCAAGGCGGCCGTCGCGGCCGGCGGCACCCAGGCGCTGTACGACTGGAACGGCATCCGGATCGGCGACGCGGGCGGCCGGCACCAGGAGCTGATCCCGGACGGCAGGCTGTGCAGCGCCGGCGACGACGAGTTCAAGGGCCTGGACCTGCCCCGCGCGGACTGGCCCGCGACGGACGTGCGCGGCGGCGCGTACACCTTCAAGTACCGCGTGACCGCCCCGCACAAGGGCACCTTCACGGTCTACCTCACCAAGCCCGGCTACGATCCGGCCAAGCCTCTGGCCTGGGACGACCTCGACCTGTCGCATCCCGTCGCGACGGCCACCGACCCGGCCGCCGCGGACGGCTTCTACACCTTCTCCGGCACGCTCCCCGAGCGTTCGGGCAGGCACCTGCTGTACGCGGTCTGGCAGCGCTCGGACAGCCCGGAGGCGTTCTACTCCTGCTCGGACGTCACCTTCGGCGGCGGGAGCGGCGGCGCGTCCGGCGGCTCCGCCCCGGCACCGGCCGCCTCCGCGCCGACCGAGCGGCAGATCGAGGACGGGGCCGTCAAGTCGTCGGTCGAGCACCACGGCCACGGGGACGACGACCCCCGGACCACGAAGGACCCGGTGGCGCCCGCGTCGGCGGACCCGGCCGCGAGCCCGGCGTCGGACACGGCGACGGACCCGGCCGTGCGGTCGGCCGGTGATACGGACGAGGACGCGACGGCGGACCGTGCCGCGCAGGCCGCCGCCGACGACGAGCCGAACCGACCGCAGGCCGCAGGCAACCCGGTGAACCTGGCCGAGACCGGCGGCGACGGTCGCACCCCGTATCTCGCGGTCGCCGGCGCGGCCGCCCTGGCGCTCGGCTCGGCGGCCCTGTTCGCCTCGGTCCGCCGGCGCGCCGCTGCAGGCGGCGGGCGGGGCCGCTGACGCGGCCCGTCGAACGCGGGGCCTGTCCGGCGGCTCAGGCCGGGCAGGCCCCGAGGCACGTCAGCTGAAGACCGACGCGCAGGTGGTGGCGGTGGCGTGCGCCGGGTCGAGCGCGTTGGCCACCTCGTGGAAGGCGATGCGGTCGATCGTGCCGATCGCCACGTGCTCGGACAGCTCGACCGCGCACAGGTCCTGCAACAGGACGTTGCGCACGTCGGAGCCGGTCAGGTACTGGGTCCGCCACGGCGTGACCACCTCGTCGTACTTGGTGGCGATGACCGTGTAGTGCACGCCGGGCACGGTGTCGCCGCCCTCGTTGAGCTTGGTGAGGAGGGCGGATCCGGTGATCTGGTCGGCGAGACCGGGGGTGGCGGCCTTGAGCAGGTCGCTCGCGCCCGGGAAGTAGGGCAGGAGGTTGGTGAGACCGCTGAGGGTGGTGCCGTGGTTGTCGGGTGCGATGCCGACGAGGGCGTTCACCTTGGCGGCCCCGCCGAGGAACTTCAGGTAGTAGCGGGGCATCATCCCGCCCTGCGAGTGGCCGACGAGGTCTGCCTTGGCGGCGCCGGTCGCGGCGAGCACCTTGTCGACGAAGGCGGCCAGCTGCTCGGCCGACTTGTCGATGGGGCCGAGGCCGTAGAAGAGCGGGACGCCCGGCAACTGGCCGTAGTCGAGGGAGAAGACGCAGTACCCGCGGTCCTTCAGGTACGGCGCGAGGGACAGCCAGTTGTCGACGGAGTTGCCGAAGGTGCCGTGGACGAGGACGACGGGGCGGGGGTGGGCGGCGGAGGGCTTGCAGCTGTAGTTGTTCCAGCCGCTGCTCGGAGCACTGGCCGCGTGCGCGGTGACGGTGGGGGCGGTGGCGAGGGCTGCGGCCAGCAGCAGGGCGGCCAGTGGTCTGAGGGCGCGCTTGAAGGGCAGCATCGAGTGATCTCCTTGCGGCTCAAGGGAGGTACGACGGCACTACGCCCTGTGATCCGGATCACGGGATGCTGTTCACTCGTCAAGTTACGGACGAGTAGCCCACGTGTGAAGTTACGCGCCAGTAAAAACTTCAACCGGTAACCAGAAGTCGTGATAACGATTCTGACGAACCGTCATCACGGCCAAGAAGAACGGGAGTCACGCGGCCAGCGTGCCCGGCATCACCGCCCGCGGCCCGAACCGGGCTCGCGCGCGGTCCGCGACCTCCTCGATACGGCGGATCTTCTCGTCGACGGGGTCGAAGGTGAGCTGGTGGGAGGCCTGTTCGGCGGATCCGAGGCCCTCGGCGCGCAGGGCGAGCGCACGGACCCGGGCACGCTGGAGGCCCAGCGCCTCGTACAGGGCGTACGCGGCGCCGGTCAACGCGGCCGAGTGCGCGGTCGGTTCGGCCAGCGTGCGGCTGCGGGTGGTGCTGGACCTTTCGGCGTAGCGCACGGTGAGTGTCAGGGTGCGGCAGACCTTGCCCAGGGAGCGCAGCCGGGAGCCCAGTTCCCCCGCGGCCGACAGCAGCGCCCTGCGGTGCCGGTCGGGGTCCAGTTCGTCCCGGTCGAAGGGGCGTTCCTCCGCGAGGATGGGGGTCCCCCCTGCTCGAGCGCAGCCGAGAACTTGGGGGAGGGAGACGGCGTTCGGTACCACCCGGCCGCGGTCGACGCCGTTCGCCTTCTCGTGCAGTTCACGGCCGGCCTTCGCGCCGACCAGGCGCTGGAGGGTCGACAGGGGCGCGGCGGCGATCCGGCCGAGGGTGTCGAGGCCGTACTCGTCCAGGGTGCGGGCCGTCGCCGCGCCGACTCCGGGCAGCGCGGTGACGGGCCGCTCGGCCAGAAACCCCGCCACGGCGTCCGGTTCGCCGGGCACCGAGCGCGTGAGTCCGGGCCGGGCGCCCTGCAGGGCCATGCGGGCCAGCATCGGGCCCGGTCCGGCGCCGATCACGCAGTCCACGCCGTGCAGCGCGAGGGTGCGGACCCGGATCACCGACGCCAGTTCGACCGCGTCGCGCCCGAAGTACCTTTCGGCGCCCCGCAGATCGGCCAGCGCCCCGTCCGGGGGCAGCGCCTCGACGACCGGGGTGAACTCCTCGAGAAGCCCGAGCAGCCCCGGCAGGGCGGCCTCGTACATCGGCGGCAGCTGGAAACGTACACAGAGAACCGTCATCCCGCACTCCCTGGACTCTGGTGCCACAACTTCCTTCCACCCGGCGGACCTTCGCCCGCAGGACGCAGATCGGCCCAGGGGTGCATCTCGTACCCCGTGGACATGCGGATCGTCCGGCCGTGCGCGGGGGCGCCGTCGCCGGGCCGCTCCGGTGCCGGTTCGGCCAGGCGCGCCGCCACTTCGTCGAGTCCGCCCTCGGCGCGCAGTTCGGCGAGTTCGGCCAGGTTCCAGGCGGCGGCGCCCACCACGCTGACGCTGCGCGGGCCGCGCCGCTGCACCACGCCGCGCACCAGCAGCAGCCAGGAGTGGAAGACGGTGTGCGCGCAGGCGTCGTGGGAGTCGTCGAAGAAGGCGAGGTCGACCAGTCCGGTGCCGTCGTCCAGCGTGGTGAAGACGACCCGTTTGCCGGACCGGATCGGCGGGGTCTGGGTGGCCGCCTTGGCGCCCGCGACCAGTACCGTCTCACCGTGCCGGGCCTCGCGCAGCCGGCGTGCCGGGATCACGCCCAGTTCGTCGAGGAACGTCCGGTGGTCGTCCATCAGGTTCCGCGAGACGTCCATGGACAGCACACCCAGCTCGGCGCTGAGCCGTTCGGCGTCGGACAGGTCGGGGAGGCCGGCCGCGGCCGTCTTCCTCCCTCCTGCCAAGGGCAGTTGGCCGCCGCCCGCGCCGCGGGCGCCGCGGTGCAGCTCGGTCAGGTGCAGTTGCAGGTCGCGGCGGTTGGCGCCGAACGCGTCCAGCGCGCCCACCTGGGCGAGCCGGGCGGCGATCGGGCGGCTGGGCCGGGCCCGCTCCCAGAAGTCGAGCAGCGAGGCGTAGGGCTGTCCGTCCGCGATGCGCGCCGCCTCGGCCTCGCTGATGCCGTGCACGTCGGAGAGGGCGAGCCGGAGTCCCCACATACCGGAGGAACCGGGCTTCGACTCAGGCACCAGTTCGATACGGTGGGCGACGCCCGACCGGTTCACGTCCAGCGGCAGGATCGGCACCCCGCGCCGCCGCGCGTCCGCCAGCAGCAGCCGCTTCGGGTACATCCCGGGGTCGTGCGTGAGCAGCCCGGCGTAGAAGGCGGCCGGGTGATGGGCCTTCAGCCACGCCGACTGGTACGTCGGCACGGCGAAGGCGACCGCGTGCGCCTTGCAGAAGCCGTAGGAACCGAACGCCTCGATCACCTCCCAGGTGCGGTGAATCGTTTCCGCGTCGTACCCCTCGGCCGCCGCGTGCTGCGCGAACCACACCTTGATCCGCCCCTGCGACTCCGGGTCGGACAGCCCGCGCCGCACCCGGTCCGCCTCGTCGCGTCCGCAGCCGGTCATGAGGTGCAGGATGTGGATGATCTGCTCGTGGAAGACGACGACCCCGTACGTCTCCTCCAGCGGTTCCTCGAGGTCGGGATGCGGATAGCGCACCGGCGCCCGCCCGTGCCGTGCCTCGATGAACGGCCGCACCATGTCGGCGGCGACCGGGCCGGGCCGGAACAGGGAGATGTCGACGACCAGGTCGTGGAACGTGGCCGGCTGGAGCCGGCCGACCAGGTCGCGCTGGCCCGGGGACTCGATCTGGAAGCAGCCGAGGGTCTCGGCGGAGCGGATGAGCCGGTACGTCGCCGGGTCGCCGGCCGGCAGGGAGTCCAGGTCGACCCGCTCCCCCGTGGTCCGCGCCACCTCCGCGACCGCGTGCGCCATCGCCGACTGCATCCGCACGCCCAGCACGTCCAGCTTGAGCAGCCCGAGGTCCTCCACGTCGTCCTTGTCGAACTGGGACATGGGGAAGCCCTCGCCGCTGGTGGGCACGACCGGTGTACGGGACGGCAGGGAGGCGTCGGAGAGCAGGACCCCGCAGGGGTGCATGGCGACCCCGCGCGGCAGGGCGTCCAGGGCCTCGACCAGCTCCCACAGCCTGCCGTACCGGTCCCGCTCCCCCGCCAGCGCCCTGAGTTCGGGCAGCTCGTCGAGTGCCGCGCGGGCGTCGCGGGCGCGGATGTGCGGGAAGGACTTGGCGATGCGGTCGATGTCGGCGGGGTCCATGGACAGGGCGGCCCCGACATCGCGGACGGCGTGCCGTACGCGGTACGTCTCCGGCATGGCGACGGTCGCGACCCGCTCGGTGCCGAACCGGCCGATGATCCGGCGGTAGACCTCCAGCCGGCGCGCGGACTCCACGTCGATGTCGATGTCGGGCAGGGCCGTGCGCCGCTTGGACAGGAAGCGCTCCATCAGCAGCCCGTGCTCGACCGGGTCGGCGTGGGCGATGCCGAGGAGATGGTTGACGAGGGAGCCGGCGCCGGAGCCGCGGGCGGCGACCCGGATACCCATCTCCCTTACGTCGTCGACGACTTGGGCGACGGTGAGGAAGTAGGTGGCGAAGCCGTGGTGGGCGATGATGTCCAGCTCCCGGTGCATCCGCTCCCAGTAGTCCCGGCGGCCCGCGTAGCCGTGCAGCACCATGCCCGCCGCCGCCCGGGAGGCGAGCACGCGCTGGGCGGTGCGGCGGCCGGCGCCGACGAGGTGCGGCTCGGGGAAGCGGACGGTGCCCAGGCCGAGGTCGTCCTCGGGGTCGACCAGGCACTCGGCGGCCGTGGTCCGGGTCTGCTCCAGCAGGCGGTGGGCGGCCCCGGGGCGGAATCCGGCGGCCTCCACGATCCGCTCGGCCGCGCGCAGCATGGCGTCCGGTTCCTTCAGCCAGGCCTCGCCGGAGTCCAGCTCCTTGGCCGGATCGATGGGGACGAGCCGGCGGGCGGCGTCCAGCACGTCGGCGACCGGGCCCTGCCCCGGGTCGGCGTACCGGACGGCGTTGCTGAGCACGGGCCGGATCCGCTGCTCGGCGGCGAAGCCGACGGTGCGGGCGGCCAGGCGCAGCGAGCCGGGTCCGGTGCCCGCGCGGCCGTGCCAGACGGCCTCCAGACGCAGGGCGTCGCCGTAGGTCTCACGCCAGGGCACGAGGAGTTTCGCGGCCCGGTCGGGGCGGCCGGCGGCGAGGGCGCGGCCGATGTCGGAGTCGGGGCCGAGCAGGACGGTCAGGCCGTCGGCGCGGTCGCCGGGCCAGGGCAGCAGCGGGGTTCCCGGAGACGGGGACGCCCCCTGTGCGCGCGGGGCGGTGGGGCCGGCGTGGGCGGCGGTGACCAGGTGGCACAGATCGGCCCAGCCGCGGGCGCCGGCGCGGGCGAGGAAGGTGACGCGGGGAGCCGACTCGTCGACGAAGGCGCCTCCGCGCACGGGGGCACGGCGCCGGTCCCGGCGTACGGGGTCCATGGTCTCCACCGCCAGCTCCACGCCGAACAGCGGGCGGACGCCCGCCGCCGCGCAGGCCTTGGCGAAGCGGACCGAGCCGGCCAGGGTGTCGCGGTCGGTGAGCGCGAGCGCGTCCATGCCCCGTTCCGCGGCGCGCTCGGCCAGCCGCTCCGGGTGCGACGCGCCGTAGCGCAGGGAGAACCCGGAGGCGGTGTGCAGATGCGTGAAGTCCGGCATCCGCACCTCCCGCACTCGCGAGCGTCACCGCTCTCGAACATCCGTTCCCATCTCTCTCACCCCCACCATAAACCAATTTCCGAACGTGTGTGCGACATCCGTTCGAGCGTCTCCCACCTGCGCAAACACCCGGCGGTCACACGAGAGCCCCGCCCTCGGGAGGGCGGGGCTCTCGCCGGTCACGGGGAGGCCGGGGCCGGGATCAGCCGATCCGGGCGCCGGTCGCCGAGAGGGCCTCGGTGACCGGCTGGAAGAAAGTCACACCGCCCGAGGCGCAGTCGCCGCTGCCGCCGGAGGTGAGACCGATCGCGGTGTCGCCGTCGAACAGGGAGCCGCCGCTGTCACCGGGCTCGGCGCACACATCGGTCTGGATCAGACCGCTGACCGTGCCCTCGGCGTAGTTCACGGTGGCGTTCAGACCGGTGACCGTGCCGCTGTGCACCTGGCTCGTCGAACCGCTGCGGGTCACCTTCTCGCCGACGGTCGCGTCGCCCGCTCTGGCGATCGCCTGCGTCGAGCCGTTGTAGAGGTTCACCGTGCTCGGGTGGTCGACGCTCTCGGTGTACCGGACCAGGCCGAAGTCGTCGCCCGGGAAGCTGGACCGCTCGTTCTGGCCGATCACCGTGCCGCCGGCGTCCGACCAGGTGGAGATCGCCTCCGTGCAGTGGCCCGCGGTGAGGAAATAGGGCTGGCCGTCCTTGACCACGTTGAAGCCGAGCGAGCAGCGGCCGCCGGAGCCGGTGATCGCGTCACCACCCGCGACGAAGGGCTTGAACTCCCCCTTCGAACGCCTGAGTTCGGCCTTGGCGCCGAGCCCGTCGACGACCTTGCCCAGCCTGGCCCACTCGGACCCGGAGACCGTGCTGTCGGCGGTGACGACGACCTTGTTGGTCACGGGGTCCGTCGCCCACGAGGTGCCGGGGATGGCCGCGTCCTTCTCCAGCGTGGTGCGGGCGCCGGTCAGTTCGGCGAGGGAGTTCCGTACGACTCTCGCCTTGGCGCCCGCCCGCTCGACGGTCTCGGCGGTGCTCGCGTCGAGCACGTTCACCACGAGGCTCTTCGTCGTGGCGTCGTAGTACGTGCCCGCGGCGTCGGAGCCGAGGTCCCGCACGAGCGTCGAGGCCAGCTTTCCGGCCGCCGCGGACGAAAGGGTCCGGGCCTCGGGGGCCTTGGCGGGTTCACTGGCGTTCGCACTCTGGAAGGTGAATCCCGCGACGAGCAGGGCGGCGACGCCCGCTCCCGCCACGGCCGCACGGCGTCCGGGTATGCGTCGATGCTTCAACTGACGTCCTCCTGTGGGGGGTCGGCCCGACAGGTTGTGGGGACCCGGCGAGCCGGAAGGCGGTTGAACGGCGCCCACTATTCCGATGCCCCCAGAGGCACACAAGGCCGAGTTCTGGACGTGTGTACGTCAACCGGCGTACTCCCCCTGCGTATCGGCCCGCGCGCCGAGATCACCACGGGAGCGTTCACGCAACATTCACAGCGCAAACACCAGAGGCGGGTGACCGGCGCCGTTCCACCAGGCCTGGTCCTGGCCCGAATTCGGCCCTCAGGGCGCGCGATCCACGAGGGGCGCCGAGCGTCGCTGACCCGCGCCCGGCGTATCGCGCGCGCACAACGGCGAGCCCCCGCACGCCGGTCGCGTACGGGGGCTCTGCGCTGTCGGGCGCCGGGCCGCGCACATCGCGGCCCGGCACAGGGGGAGGTCAGCCGATGTGGACCCCGTACGCGCTCAGCGCGGCGGTGACCGGCTGGAAGAAGGTCGTGCCGCCGGAGGTGCAGTTGCCGCTGCCGCCGGAGGTCAGACCGTAGGCGATACCGCTGTTGGAGTACAGCGAGCCGCCGGAGTCACCGGGCTCGGCGCAGACCGTGGTCTGGATGAGGCCGTTGACGATCTCGCCGTTGCCGTAGTTGACCGTCGCGTTGAGGGCCGTGACCTTGCCGCTGTGGATGCCGGTCGTCGAGCCGCGCCGGTAGACGGTGGTGCCCACGGACGGCGTGGCCGCGCTGGTGATGTTCACGCTGCCCACGGCGCTCGGGTGGGCCACCGAGGTGTTGGTGTAGCGCACGATGCCGTAGTCGTGGCCGGGGAAGGAGGAGCCGGCCGTGGTGCCGAGCGTGGTCGAGTGACCGGAGTTCGACCACCAGGTGCCCGCGCCGTCGGTGCAGTGACCGGCGGTCAGGAAGTAGGAGTTGCCGCTGTTGTCCTTGACGTTGAAGCCCAGCGAGCAGCGCCAGCTACTCGCATAGATGGCGTCGCCGCCGGAGATGAGCTTGTTGAACTTCCCGGAGGCGTGCTTGATGGTCAGGGCAGCGGAGTTGGTCCCGGCCTGCCGCTGGATCCGGGCGATGTCGGCCTGGGAGACCGTGCTGTCGACGGTGACGACGACCCGGTTGGTCTTGCTGTCGACAGTCCAGGCGGTGCCCGGGATGTCGGCCTTGAGCACGGAGTCGCTCGCGGTGGTGAGCTGCGCCGCACTGAAGGTGGTGGGAGTGTCGGACGCGCTCGCGTTGGGGACTGCGAACGCGGCCGCGGCCACGAAACCGGAGGCGATGGCGATCAGCCGGGTCCGTCTCGTCATGCCGCCGAGGGGAGTGGTGCGCTTGATCCTCACTTGTCGTTCCTCCACAAAGGAAGTCGGGGGCCCGCGTGGGGTCGGGGCCCGTGAGGCGCAGTCAGCGGACGACTGTTCGGATTCCGAACATGCCGTGCCCCTGACAAGCGCTGTGGGGGAGTATTCGGCCGAACGACCGGTCGGCGCAAGGGCGCCTTTCGGCCGTGCGGCCATGCGCGATTCGAGTGAACCAAGAGTGATCAGGGCCAATTGACGTGTGGTCGGCAACGGGAGGACGGCCTCGGGCCGGACCGCGTTTCCCGGCCGCGGTCACGACGTCGTGGCCGCCGCGCCCCATATGGCCTCGCGGTGCCGTCCGAACCGGCACTCGCCCAGGTCGGCCCGTCCGGCCGGCACCGGCCGGACGTCGCCGGCGGCGTGCCGCGCCCGGCCGCCGAAGGGCCGCTCGCCGAGGGCCGGTTCGTCCGCTCCGGCAGCGGCGGCCGCGACCGTCGCGCCCTTCGCCGTCCAGGCTCGCGGGGTGTCCGGAACTCGATGTTCCGGATGGCCCCCGAGCCCGCTCGCGCCGATCGGCGCGAGCGGGTCACGAAGCGCCGACGCCGCCTCCATGCGGTGCCGGCGCCCCTGCTTCCACTGATCGGACGGGTCCATCATGAGATGAGCCCTTCCATGCGCGGCCCGGCGGCCAAACCCCGCCGCCGCCCACCGCACGGACCCGAAGCCCGGGCCGGAAGCCCGTCACGGTCGGCCGCGAGCGCGATCAGCAGTCGCAGCACGAGCAGTCACAGTCACAGCAATCGCAGCCGTCACAGCAGCAGTCGCAGCCGTCGCAGCACGAGCCGCAGTTGCACCAGCCCGAACGCTTCCTGCCCGACCACGGACCCTCGAACTCGTCGGCGCAGCACACCTTGCAGGTGCAGCACAGCCCGACGGCCATCACGCACCCGGCCCAGAATCCGCGCCCACCGGGTCGTGGCGGCTCACCGCCCCCGGCGTAGGGGTGGCTCGGACGGTTCAAATCGTGCGGGGCCTGCGGGACGTGCGGCCCCTGCGGCGGGCCGAAGGCCCCCTCGGGCGCGTGCCCGCAGGACTCGGTGCCGAAGGCGCGGTCGACGGAGCGCCGGAGTTCGTGCACGAGCAGCCGGTGGGCGAGCCGCCCGTCACCGAACTCCACCTCGCTCAGGGCGAGCCGGATGCCGTGCACCGCGTCGTCGGCGAGCCGGCGCGCCTCGACGAGCGGGGTTCCGGTGGCGGTGAGCGGGTTCCAGGCGCCGGTCGCGGCGTCGGCCGCGCGGTCCTCCACGGCGTCCAGCAGATGCGCGAGCCGCCCGAACAGGCGCCCGGCCTCGGCGAGCGGAGCGGCGTTGCCCGGCCGCCCGGCGAGGACCGCGGTGTGCGCGAAGGCCTCGGCGGTCGCGGTCTCGGTCGGTTCGGTGACGGCGAGGATCGGCGTGCCGGGGCCGGCGAGCGCCTCGACGCCGGCCTGCCGGTCCACCGCGTCCAGGAGGACGGCGGTGTCGAATCCGACGCCGGCTCCCGTACGGGCGCCCGCCCGGCTCCAGTTGTCGGCGACCCGGCGTGCGGCGAGCGCCACCGGCCGGCGCGCCAGCAGTCCGTCACCGTCGGCGACGTGGTCGCGCACCTTGGCCGAGGCCAGGACCAGGGAGACGGCCGCGGCGAGTCGAGGCCCCTCCCCCAGGGCGACGGACGCGGATCGCATCCCGCGCAGCGGACACGGCCCGGCGGTGCGCCGCAGACCGCCGGCCCGGCTGTCCCGGTGTGCCTGAGCCTCCGTCAGGACCGAGACGAGCAGCCCGTCGTAGTTCGTCACGATCCTCGCGAACTGTCCGTGGTCACCGCGCAGGGCCAGGCACAGTCCGCACAAGTGGGCTGTCCACTCGGCGCCGAGCTTCTCCCCGAGCCGGTGGCGGCAGGGCCTGACGATTCCGAACACGACCATCCCCCTTGGTGTGCAGAGCGTTGAGTCGCGGCATCGTATCGACCCCTTCGTTCACCCGTACGCCCCGTCCGTCACCCATGTGCGGAGAACAATCATATTTCACTCTCAGTCAGCAGTCGTGTAGGTCGGAACCCTTGGGGCACACGGGCTCTCGACGTATTAGCCGTGCACCAGTACCGTCACAAACCCCCCGTGCGGCGTGCGTTCACTTGGCGCGTTGTCAGCATCATGGATGACCATAGGGATGCGGAATGCACGAAAGACCGCTGTGAGAGGAGGCGTCCATGGGATCGGTACGCAAGGCGAGTGCGTGGCTCGGCCTCGTCGACGACAACGATGACGAGCGCTACTACGACGACGACTACACGGAGGGGACCGAGGACGGGGACGCCTGGGTCACCGATCCCCGGGTGAAGGTGGCGACGGACACGGCAGAGGACAGGGGCCGCCGGATCGGCACGGTGACTCCGGACAGCTTCCGGGACGCCCGTGCCATCGGCGAGCTGTTCCGGGAGGGCGTGCCCGTCATCATGAACCTGACGGCCATGGAGGCCTCCGACGCCAAGCGCGTGGTCGACTTCGCGGCCGGGCTCGTCTTCGGTCTGCGCGGCTCCATCGACCGCGTGTCCACGCGGGTGTTCCTGCTGTCCCCCGCCGACACCGAGATCGTCAACGGGGATCCGGCGGTGCACCGTTCGGACGGTTTCTTCAACCAGAGCTGAGGCAGGGCCGTACACCGGCCCTGCCCCGTCCGGGGCTCACCGGAAGGCGTCGAGCCCGGTGAGCGCCTTGCCCAGCACGAGCTGGTGCATCTCGACGGTGCCCTCGTAGGTGAGCACCGACTCGAGGTTGGTCGCGTGCCGCATCACGGGATATTCCAGGGAGATCCCGTTGGCGCCGAGAATCGTCCGCGCGGTACGGCAGATCTCGATCGCCTCGCGCACGTTGTTGAGCTTGCCGAAGCTGACCTGCTCGGGACGCAGGCGGCCGGCATCCATGCGCCGCCCCAGGTGGTGGGCGAGCAGAATCCCCTTGTGCAGTTCGACCGCCATGTCGGCGAGCTTGGCCTGGGTGAGCTGGAAGCCGCCGATGGGCCTGCCGAACTGCTCGCGCGAGACCGCGTAGTCGAGGGCGGCCTCGAAGCTGGAACGGGCCGCGCCCATGGCGCCCCAGACAATGCCGTAACGGGCGTGCGACAGACAGCCGAGCGGTCCGCGCAGCCCGGTGACCTCCGGCAGTACGGCGTCGGCGGGCAGCCTCACGTCGTCCAGGACCAGCTCGCTGGTGACGCTCGCCCGCAGCGACCACTTGTGCTTGATCTCCGGGGCGGAGAACCCGGGCGTGCCGGCCGGTACCAGGAAGCCGCGGATGCCGTCCTCGGTCCGGGCCCAGACGACGGCGACACCGGCCACGGAGCCGTTGGTGATCCACATCTTGCGGCCGTTGAGGATCCAGTCGGTGCCGTCGCGCTTGGCGTGGGTGCGCATGGCGGCGGGGTCGGAGCCGTGGTCGGGCTCGGTGAGGCCGAAGCATCCGATCACCTCGCCGGCCGCCATGGAGGGCAGCCACCGCTGCTTCTGCTCCTCGCTTCCGAACCGGTGGATGGCGTACATGGCGAGCGAGCCCTGCACCGAGACCAGGGACCGGATGCCGGAGTCGGCGGCCTCCAGCTCCAGGCAGGCGAGCCCGTACTGGACGGCGGTGGCACCGGCGCAGCCGTACCCGGTCAGGGACATGCCGAGGGCGCCGATGCTCCCGAGCTCGCGGGACAGTTCCCGGATGACGGGCAGTTCGCCCTTCTCGTACCACTCGGCGACATGCGGCAGAACGCGGTCGGCCGCCCACTGCCGCATGGTGTCGCGGACGGCGAGGTCCTCCGGCTCCAGCAGGTCGTCGAGCCCGAGTGGGTCGGCGGGGTCGAACGAGGGCAACGAAGACAACGGAGACTGCGAGGACATGAGGACCCCTCCGGCGACGGCAACTGAAACTAGCAGCGCTAGTTGTGCGACTCCGGCCCGACGTTACGACGCGGGACCGCCCACGTCCAGCCTGCTCCTCCGCCCGCCGTGGCAGCGCCGCGGGAGAGGAAGGACGCTCACGCCGAGACGCGGGGCCGCTCGGCCTCCCGCTGCGCGGGCAGTTCGACCGGCGGCTCCTCGCAGTGCATCACCCGCGGCAGCCGCAGCGCCATCACCGCACCCAGCAGCAACAGCCCCGCACTCACCAGCAGCGTCACATGCAGCCCGTGCACGAAGGCGTCGCGGGCCGCCCGCCGCAGCGCGGCCCCGACCGGCCCGCCGAGCTGGTCGGCGACCCCGTAGGCCTCCCCCAGCGAGTTCGCCGCCGCGCCGGACGCCTTCGCGGGCACCCCCGGCACATCGGCGAGCCCGGGCGCGTAGGCCGCGTTCATCACCGTGCCCAGCAGGGCGATGCCCATCCCCGCGCCCAGCTGGTACGACGTCTCCCCGATCGCCGCCGCGCCGCCCGCCTGCTCGGCCGGCGACTCGCTCAGCATCGACTCGTACGCCCCGAACAGCGTCGTCTCCAGGCCGAAGCCGAGCAGCGCGAAGCCGGCGAGGAGCAGCCCCGGGTTGTCCCGGCCGCCCATCGCCGTGAGCAGCACCACCGCGGCGGCGGTCACGCAGAACCCGAAGCACACCATCCGCCGCGGCCCGAACCTCCGCAGCATCCGCGCTCCGGCCAGTCCGGCCGCCATCGCGGCGAACGTCAGCGGCAGCAGCCGCAGCCCCGTGGCGAGCGGCGAGAGGCCGAGGACCAGTTGCAGGTACTGCGCCGCGATCAGTTCGAGCCCGACCAGCGCCAGCATGGCCAGCACGATGCAGCCCACCGACGTGCTGAACGCCGGGCGCGCGAACATCCTGAGGTCCACCAGCGGATGGGTCCGCCGCCGCTGCCGTCGTACGAACGTCACCAGCAGCGCCGCGCCGACCACCAGCGGCCCCACGGTGAGCACGCTCAGCGCCGTCTCGCCGCCGCCGAGCCGCTTCACGCCCAGCACCACACCGAACAGTCCGGCCGCCGCCAGCAACGCGCCGACGACGTCCCAGGGCCCGTCACGCTCGCCGGTCGACTCGGGCAGCAGCAGTCGGCCCACCGGCAGACTGACCAGCATCAGCGGGATGTTGACGAGGAAGACCGACCCCCACCAGAAGTGTTCGAGCAGGAAGCCGCCGAGCAGCGGCCCGACCGCCGCGCCCACCGCGGCGACCGCGCTCCAGATCCCGATCGCCAGCGCCCGCTCGCGCCGGTCCGGGAAGACCTGCCGCAGGAGCGACAGCGTGGCCGGCATGATCATGGCGCCGCCGACGCCGAGCAGCGCCCGCGCGAAGATCAGCATCTGGGGGGTGGGGGCGAAGGCCGCCACGGCGGAGGCGATGCCGAAGAGGGCGTAGCCCAGCAGCAGGATCCGTCTGCGGCCCACCCGGTCGCCCAGGGTGCCGAACAGGATCAGCAGCGAGGCGCAGACGAGGGGATAGGTGTCGACGATCCAGAGCAGTTCGATGGCGCCGGGCCGGAGGTCCTCGGTGACCGCGGGCACCGCCACGTGCAGCACGGTCGCGTCCACCGCCACCAGCAGCAGGCTGACGCAGAGGACGACCAGGACGACCCAGCGGTTGGCACCGGCCCCGGCCGCCCGACGGCGGAGCCGGTCGGTGGCCGCGGTCGTCCCGGACATGTACGTACCTCCCAGATGAACCCTCGCGTTCGACGGTCCGCGGGACGTGGACTCCCCGCGGCTCGGCCGGAGCGGAGCGGTGGCCCCCGACCTGCGCGTCGACGTGCGAGTGACACGTCAGCGTACGCTCATTCGCCCGGATGGCGCGTGGCCCACCTCTCAGAGCACGCGCCCAACCCGTGTGGCGTACGCCACTCCGCTTGTCCGTGGGCCCTCCCTGCGTGCCTGGTGAGCGGCCTGTGAGCGTGCCCCGGTGGCGGCTCCGGTTTCCGGCAGCGCCGATAATCGAGTCCGTGAGCGATCTTGCGACGCACGTGGCGGGTGTACGTGCCGGGGCCCTGCGGCGGGCCGCCCCGGCTCTCCTCGGGTACGCCGCCGTGCGCACGCTGGGCCTGATAACCCTGGCTCTGTGGAGCGCCGAGCGCGGCAAGAGCTGGTACACACTGCTGACCGCCCGCTGGGACTCGCTCTGGTACACCGGGGTGGCCGGAGGCGGCTACGGCTACGAGATACGCCTGCCGAACGGTGACGTGCACTCGAATCTGGCCTTCTTCCCGCTGCTGCCCTGGCTGGAACGGCTGCTCGCCGCAGTGAGCCCGCTGTCGTACGCCGACGCGGGCTTCGCCGTCAGCCTGTTCGCCTCGCTCGCCGCGGCCTGGGGGATCTTCGCGGTGGCCGATCACGTGTACGGCCGCGAGGCCGGCGTCGCCGCGGCACTGCTGTGGGCGGTGCTGCCGGTCGGGATCGTGCAGTCGATGGCCTACAGCGAGTCGCTGTTCACGGCGCTCGCCGCCTGGGCGCTGTACGCGGTGCTCACCGGCCGCTGGGTGACCGCGGGTGCGCTGGCACTGCTGGCGGGGCTGACCCGGCCGGTGGGTCTCGCGGTGGTCGCCGCGGTGTGGACGGCGGCGCTTGCCTCGTTCGTGGGAGACCGGAGCGCGACGGCGGCGGACGGCGCACGGGACACGGTTCGCTCCCCGGCCGTCGCCGGGCACGCCACCGCCCGCCGTCTGCTCGGCATGGCGCTCGCCCCGCTCGGCGCCGCCGGATACGTCCTGTGGGTCGGCCACCGCACGGGCAAGGGCCCCTTCGGCTATCTCGACGTCCAGGCCGGCTGGCGCAACGGCTTCGACGGCGGGTACGCCTTCGCCCGCTTCGTCGCCGACAAGTTCACGTCCTTCCCTTCGGCCCTCGCCGGGATCGCGCTGATCGCCGGGGTCGCCGCGGTGATCCGGCTGTACATCGTCGGCGTACGGCAGCGGCAACCGCTCGCGCTGCTGGTGTACTCGGGAGTGGTGACCGCGCTCGCCCTGTGCGCGTCGAGCTATTTCGGCTCCAAGCCGCGTCTGCTGCTGCCCGCCTTCCCGCTCCTGCTGCCGCTGGCGTCGGCGCTCGCCCGGACGCGCGTCGCCCGGGCGGCGCTGATCGTGGGCGCCGTCGCGGTGGCCTCGGCGGTCTACGGGGCGTTCTGGCTGAACGGCTCCGGTCCTCCGTGACCGGGTCCGTCCTGCCGAGGGCGCGCGGAATTTCATCCCGGTGTTCGGTCGATGCATCAACGCATTCATAAGCGCCGCATAAGCATCCGCCGGAATGATCAAAGGAAATGCGGGACGGGTTCGTTAGTGATTGCGGATTCCGTGGATATAAAGCCCCGTTGAGAGCAATCCCACATCACGTGGTCATCACAAATCACGTGCGTCGTCAGGGAACACACCTCACTCGCTGTAACGTCGATTGGGTGCGTACCGAACGAACCCTCACCCGCCTGGACCGGGTGTTCGCCAGGCTGGACCGTGAGCCGCAACGGCCGGCGCACATCGACATGCCGCGAATGAGCCGCCACCGGTTCGTGCTCCTCTCGGCGACCCTGGCCTTCTACCTGGCGATCGTCTGGGCCGTGATCACCACCTCGTGGCTGGTCCGGCTCGACTGGCAGGTCATGTTCTTCCGGCCGTACCAGCAGTGGCCGCAGATCCACGCGTTCCTCGACTACTACGTGGTGCTCGGCCAGCGCGGCCCCACCGCCGTGATGGTGTGCGCGTGGCTGGGCTGGCGCTCCTGGCGGCAGCACACACTGCGCCCGCTGCTGACCCTCGCCGCCTCGCTGCTGCTGCTCAACGCCACGGTCGGCGCCGCGAAGATCGGCATGGGGCGTCTGGGACCGCACTACGCGACCGTCATCGGCTCCAACGAGATGGGTCTGGGCGGCGATATATTCCCCAGCGGCCACACCGCCAACGCCGTGGTGACCTGGGGCATCCTGGCCTATCTGGCCTCCACCCCGAGGGCGCGCCGCTGGCTGTCGGCACTGTCCGCGGTGACGGCGCTCGGCGTCGGCCTGACCACGGTCTACCTGGGTACGCACTGGCTGAGCGACGTGCTCCTCGGCTGGGCCGCGGGGCTGCTGATCCTGCTGGCGCTGCCGTGGTTCGAGCCGCTGATCGCCCGGACCGAGGTCGCCCTGTTCGACCTGCGCGACCGCTGGCGCGCCCGTCGCGGCCGCCGGGCACCGGTGCCCGCGCCCGCCTCACCGGTCGGCGCCCCCGTCGTGCTCACCCCGCGTGCCCCGGCCGCGGACGAGTCCCCGGCGGCCCACGAGACGGTCGGCGCGGGACGCGCGTCCCGGACGCCGGCCCACCTCGCCCAGGGCCGGCACACGGGCCGCTCGGAGCGCACCCCGGTCACCCCGGCCGGCAGCCGCAGACCGCCGCACGCCGAGCGCGTCACGCGCAACACGGCCTCGGCGGCGCGCCCCCTGACGGGCAGTTGACGAAGGACCGCCGTGGGGGCTGCGAGCGCCCGCGGCGGTTCAGCCCTTCCAGGCCCGAGCCACGCGGCCGTCCCTGACCTCGAAGTTCAGCCGCCCGAACCGGTACTCCATGGTGATGATCGCGCCCGGCGGCAGTGACCGCACCGTGCTCCAGCCACGTTCGCGCGCGAGCCGTTCGGCCTGTCCGGCCTCGAGGCCGACGTAGGCGTCGGGGTTGTCCTGGGGTTCCGCGGGCGGAGTGGGATTCGGTGCCATACCGCCACGCTAGGTGCCGGACCGCCTCGGGGAAAGCCCGCCCCGTACACACGGGTCACTTCGATGGCTCCAGTCCCTCCTGTCACGCTTCTGTCACAGGTCCCCACGTCCGAAGCGGTCTCGCTGCGTCACACGTACGGGCGGTTCAGCCCGTCCTCCGCAGTCGTACACACACAATTTCCGGCAGCCGGTGCAGCACCGGGAAAAGCCCCGCCGAATGCGCCGGGAGAAGCGTTCCCCGACCTCCCCGGGACTGCCGCGCATTCGGAATCCGCGGCCGCACCAGGGAGCGGGCACGGCACAGGAATTCGGCTGTTCCGCTGCCGGAGCCGGTGCCCTGCCGGACTGCCGAAGGCCCCGCCCGGTCGGTTGACCGGACGGGGCCTGGTGCCCGTGGCGCGAGCCGGAACGGCTCAGATCTCGAGGCGCTGGCCGGGCACGATCAGATCGGGATCGTCGCCGATGACGGACCTGTTGACGGCGTACAGCCGCTGCCAGGTGGTTCCGTGCCGGGCGGCGATGCCGCTCAGCGTGTCACCCGCGCGAACGATGTGCTCGCCGCGGGAGGCACCGCGGTTGGTGTGGCCCGCCTCGCGTGCCGGCGCCGTCGACGGCCGCCGCGGCGGAACCGCGTTCCGTGCCCTTGACCGGTCGCCCTCCTGGACCGGCTTGTTCACCGACTTCCGTGTGCTGTGCGCCGATCCGGTGGTCGCGGTCCTTTCCGTACCCGATCCGGCCGCGGGTGCGCCGCCGTACGCCCCGGCCCTGGCCGAGCAGACCGGCCATGCCCCCCAGCCCTGGGCCTGCTGGACCCTGGTGGCGACGGCGATCTGCTGGTCCCTGGAGGCCTGGTCGGCGGTGGGCGCGTAGGCCGTGCCGCCGTAGGCGCGCCAGGTGCCGGCGGCGAACTGGAGCCCGCCGTAGTAGCCGTTGCCGGTGTTGATGTGCCAGTTGCCGCCGCTCTCGCACTGGGCGATGCGGTCCCACACGCCGCCGTCCGCCGCGTGGGCGTTGCCGGTGGCTGCCAGCAGCCCGAGCGGGGCGAGCAGCGCCGCCCCGGCGAGAGCCGCCGTCGTCCGTGCCCTGCGGGCGTTGTCGCGCATGGTGTCGTGGCTCTTATCGGCACATTCGGACATGTGGATCCCTCTCGAAACACCCGGGGTCCCCCAGGCCGGGCACGCCCGCCGCGCATGGACGCGGTCGGCGCGCTCGCCCCGTCCGCCGCACGAGGCCGGGCCGAGTCGTACTCGGCCCGGTGCGGTCGGCGGACGTTCCCGAGCGGTGCTCGTTGCACATGGCTGAGGAATGTAAGGAGCGGGCGGAGTCCGGAGCAACCAACGGCCCGTTCTGCCAGGCCAGTTCACAGTTACCGGTGGTAGCGGAAATTTTCGGCCACCCACTTAATTCGCTGATTTCCTGATTTTTCGACCACCAGCACCGGCGATCTGTGACTCACTTCACCCACCCAACCCCCTTGAACTTGGGGGCAGTTGACCGTGAGTGCCGGATTCCGCACCGCGCGTCACCCTCCGCACGGGATGGTTCGATTCCGTTCGCCGGAGGGCGTGACTCCCGCCACAGATCGCCCGTTGTCTTCTTCATGAGCCGGGTCCCTCCCGGTTCATGGGCCGGGAGCCACCCGGCTCCGCCACGTACCGCATCCCGAGGGAGCCACCCGTGCCGCGCATGCTCGACGTCAGTGACGCCGTACGCGCCGAGATCGGCGACGAAGAGGCCGACCGGCTGCTCGCCGGACAGAACGCCCCGGGCAGTTACGACTGCACCTCCTGCCGCACTCCCGGCGACTCCGAACTGGAGCGCACCAGTACCGTCCTGTTCGTCGGGGACGAGACCGCCGTCCTCGCCTTCGCCCACGCCACCTGCCTGCCCTCGCAGGTCGTCCAGGTCACCGAGGACCAGCTGCGGGGTGCGGTCCGCTCCATCCACTCGGACACGAACCCCTCCGGCAGGGTGCCGGAGCAGGCCCCGCCCCAGTGGTCCACGGCCCAGCAGGCCGCGCCCCAGATGGCGGTGCCGGAGCAGGCCGTGCTCGGGGTGACCAGCGGACTCGTCCTGATCACCGGGGAGTTGCACCCCGCCCTGGTCGTCGAGCCGACCGCGCCCATCGTGCGTCCGGGCTCGCTGGGCACCGGCGACGAGTTCCTAACGCTGCTCGTCGAGCAGGGCTACGTCCCGGTGACCGAACTCGCCGCCGTGCCGCCGGTGCTGCACGGCTGGTCGGTGCTGCTCGCCATGGGGCAACTGCACGCGGTCCTCCAGCCCCAGGCGGGCGGCGGCCAGCCGGTGGCCTGGTGGCAGGCTCACCAGCCGCTCCAGGTCACCGACGGCTGGCGGGCGGCCGCCAACAAGCACCAGCAGGTGATCATGTTCGCCGCGCCGGTCGGGTCCATCGGCCGCCAGCCGCGGGAGGACCTGCTGCGGGACGCGCTGGACAAGGCCGCGGCGAGCGGGCGGCTGGTCGCGGCGACCCTGCCGCTCGCGGGGACCTAGGGCCTCTCGTTTGGATCAGGCCGGGCTCGCAGGGTCTGGCACCGCTCCCCCAAGCTCTTCGAGCAGGGGGCACCCCCAGCCGCGTTGTCGTCGGTTGGCAGGGCTCCGCCCTGCCGCCCTCCTCCGCCTTGCGATCCACGGCACCAGACCCCGCTCCCTGATCCGGCCTGATCCAAACGAAAGACCCTAGCCGCATCCCTTCCGATTCGGGGTCGTTTGGAGATACGTGCACGCATATGACGTTCCCCGCCGCCAGTCCTACCCGCCGATCCCTTCCCCGAGCTCTCGACTGCGCTCGGGCAGGGAGGTACCACCGGCGCGGGCGCCTCAGGATCATCACGGCGGCCTCTCGGCCACGCCGATCTACGACGCTCTCTACGCCGAGTTCGTCAAGTCCTACCGGACCCTGCCGGGCGACCGCAGTGGCGAGGAGGATCTGGGCTTCGTAGCGTTCGGGAACCTGCCGCACGACACGGGCTCCACCGTGTACGGCGCCTACAGCCTGGGGGCCTACGGCACCCGCCATGTCACGGGCCGGCAGCAGGCGCAGTGGCAGCGGGTCGGGACGATCGGCCGGCAGGACACCGGGATGCACCACGTCCCGGCGGCCCTGCCGCCCGCACGGCGCGGCGGAATCTGATCCGCCGACGGCGAAGGGGCGGCCCCTGTCCAGGGGCCGCCCCTTCGCCGTCACCGCTACTTCTTCTTCGCGCCGCGCTTCTCGCGCACCCGCACCGAGATGTGGATCGGCGTGCCCTCGAAGCCGAACTCCTCGCGCAGCCGTCGCTCGATGAACCGCCGGTAGCCCGCCTCGATGAACCCGGAGGCGAACAGCACGAACCGCGGCGGCTTGGTGCCGGCCTGGGTGCCGAACAGGATGCGCGGCTGCTTGCCGCCCCGGATCGGGTGCGGGTGGGCGGCGACCAGCTCGCCGAGGAAGGCGTTCAGACGGCCGGTCGGCACCCGGGTCTCCCAGCCGGCCAGCGCCGCCTCGATCGCCGGGACCAGCTTCTCCACGTGCCGCCCGGTCTGGGCCGAGACGTTGACACGCGGGGCCCACGCGATCTGCGCGAGTTCGGTCTCGATCTCCCGCTCCAGGTAGTAGCGGCGCTCCTCGTCGAGGGTGTCCCACTTGTTGTAGGCGATGACGAGCGCGCGGCCCGCCTCCACTGCCATGGTGATGATCCGCTGGTCCTGCACCGAGATGGACTCGGAGGCGTCGATCAGGATGACGGCGACCTCGGCCTTCTCGACGGCGGCCGCGGTGCGCAGCGAGGCGTAGTAGTCGGCGCCCTGCTGGAGGTGGACACGCTTGCGGATGCCGGCGGTGTCGACGAACTTCCAGGTCTTCCCGCCCAGTTCGATCAGCTCGTCGACCGGGTCGCGGGTGGTGCCGGCCAGTTCGTTGACGACGACGCGCTCCTCGCCCGCCACCTTGTTCAGCAGCGAGGACTTGCCGACGTTCGGGCGGCCGATCAGGGCCACCCGGCGCGGGCCGCCGATGCCGCCCCCGCCGAACGTCTCGCGCGGCGCCTCGGGGAGCGCCTCCAGGACGCGGTCCAGCATGTCGCCGGTGCCGCGGCCGTGCAGGGCCGAGACCGGGTGCGGCTCGCCGAGGCCGAGCGACCACAGGTACGTGGCGTCCGCCTCGCCGCTCTGGCCGTCGACCTTGTTGGCGCACAGCACGACCGGCTTGCCCGCCTTGCGCAGGAGCCGTACGACGGCCTCGTCGGTGTCGGTGGCGCCGACCTTGGCGTCGACGACGAACACCACGGCGTCGGCGGCCTCGATGGCGTACTCGGCCTGCGCGGCCACAGAGGCGTCGATGCCGAGGACGTCCTGCTCCCAGCCGCCGGTGTCGACGACCTTGAAGCGGCGGCCCGCCCACTCGGCCTCGTAGGTGACGCGGTCGCGGGTGACGCCCGGCTTGTCCTCGACGACCGCCTCGCGGCGGCCGATGATGCGGTTCACCAGAGTCGACTTGCCGACATTGGGGCGACCGACGACGGCGAGGACGGGCAGCGGGCCGTGTCCGGCGGCCTCGATGGCGCCCTCGACGTCCTCGACGTCGAAGCCCTCTACCGCGGCGAGCTCCATGAACTCCGCGTACTCGGCGTCGCCGAGCGCCCCGTGCTCGTACTCGTGCTCTGCCGAGCCGTCGGGCTGGATGTCGTCGTTCATGAAGTCCGTACCTCGTCGTTCATCGTGGTGATCGGTGAACCACCGCCGGTTCGCGGTGCTCCACTACTCAAGTGTCGCCCTGGCGCCCGGTCAGGCGCCTGGCGTTTTCCAGGTGGTCGGTGAGCTGCTTCTGGATGCGCTCGGTGGCCTCGTCCAGGGCCCGGCGCGTACGCCGCCCGCCGTCGTCGCCCGCTTCGAACGGTTCGCCGAAGACTACGTCGACCCGGTGGCGCAGCGGAGGCAGCCCCTTTATCAACCGTCCGCGCTGCTCGGAACTTCCCAGCACGGCCACCGGGACGATCGGGGCGCCGCTGCGGACCGCGAAGTAGGCGAGCCCGGCCCGCAGCGAGGCGAAGTCGCCGTCACCCCGGGTGCCTTCGGGGAAGATCCCGAGGACGCCGCCCTGCTTCAGGACACCGAGCGCCCGTGTGATCGCCGAACGGTCCGCGGAGTGCCGGTCCACCTGGAGCTGGCCGATGCCGGTCAGGAACGAGCCGAGCGGGCCGACGAACGCCTCCTTCTTGATCAGGAAGTGCACCGGCCGGGGTGCCACGCCCATGACCATCGGGCCGTCGACGTTGTGCGCGTGGTTGACCGCGAGGATCACCGGGCCGGTGGCGGGCACCTTCCAGGCACCCAGCACGCGCGGGCGCCACAGCCCGTACATCAGCCCGACGCCGATGCGCCGGCCGACGTCGGCGCCGCGCTCCGACGGAGGGACCGCCGCGGGCTCCGGCGGACGGCTCACTTCGCCGCCCGCTTCTCCTCGACGAGGGTGACCACGCACTCGACGACCTGCGCCAGCGTCAGCTCGGTGGTGTCCACCTCGACCGCGTCATCGGCCTTGGCCAGCGGGGAGGTCTTGCGGCTGGAGTCGGCCGCGTCCCGCTTGACCAGGGCCTCGCGGGTGGCGTGGACGTCGACGCCCTTGAGCTCACCGCTGCGCCGGGCGGCGCGGGCCTCGGGGGAGGCGGTGAGGAAGATCTTCAGGTCGGCGTCGGGCAGCACGGTGGTGCCGATGTCGCGGCCCTCGACGACGATCCCCGTCTCGGCGGACGTGGCCAGCGAGCGCTGGAGCTCGGTGATCCGGGTCCGCACCTCCGGTACGGCGCTGACCGCGCTGACCTTGGAGGTGACGTCCTGGGTGCGGATCGGACCGGCCACGTCCACGCCGTCGACGGTGATCGTCGGGTGGGCGGGGTCGGTGCCGGAGACGATCTCGGGCTTGCCGGCCACCGCGGCGATCGCGGTGGGGTCTTCTATGTCGATCCCGTTGGTCACCATCCACCAGGTGATCGCCCGGTACTGGGCGCCGGTGTCCAGGTAGCTCAGGCCGAGCTGCGTGGCCACGGCCTTCGATGTGCTCGACTTGCCCGTGCCGGAGGGGCCGTCGATGGCAACGATCACGGGCAGGGCGGTCCGGGCGGCGCCGATTTCCACAGCGGGGCACCTTCCTGGTGAAGGGTGGTGGGTGGTGTGCGGGACGCGAGGGCGCCCCGCACAAGGTTACTGGCTTCCCGGACGCCCTCTTACTGGCGGATGGACCAGCCCCGCTCCCTCAGGGCCGAGGTGAGGACCGGTGCCGCCTTCGGCTCGACCATGAGCTGCACCAGACCGGCCTGCTGCCCGGTGGCGTGCTCGATGCGCACATCCTCGATGTTGACCCCGGCCAGCCCCGCGTCCGCGAAGATGCGGGCCAGCTGCCCGGGCTGGTCGTCGATGAGGACCGCGACGACCTCGTACACCCGCGGCGCGGACCCGTGCTTGCCGGGGACCCGGACCTGGCCGGCGTTGCCCCGCCGCAGCACGTCCTCGATACCGGTGGCGCCCTCGCGGCGCTTGGCCTCGTCGGAGGACTGGAGGGCGCGCAGGGCCTGCACGGCCTCCTCCAGGTCGACGGAGATGTCGGAGAGCAGGTCGGCGACCGGTCCCGGGTTGGCGGAGAGGATGTCGATCCACATCCGCGGGTCGGAGGCCGCGATCCGGGTCACGTCCCTGATGCCCTGCCCGCACAGCCGTACTGCCGCCTCCTCCGCGTTCTTCAGGCGCGCGGCGACCAGGCTGGAGACCAGGTGGGGCATGTGGGAGACGAGCGCCACGGCACGGTCGTGGGCGTCGGCGTCCATGACGACCGGGACCGCCCGGCAGTGCGAGACGAGCTCCAGGGCGAGGTTGAGGACCTCGGTGTCGGTGTCCCGGGTGGGGGTGAGCACCCAGGGGCGGCCCTCGAAGAGGTCGGCGGTCGCCGCCAGCGGACCCGACTTCTCGCGGCCCGACATGGGGTGCGTGCCGATGTAGCCGGACAGGTCCAGGCCCATCGACTCCAGCTCGCGGCGCGGGCCGCCCTTGACGCTGGCCACGTCCAGGTAGCCGCGGGCCGCGCCCCGGCGCATGGCGCCCGCGAGCACTCCCGCCACGTGCGCGGGCGGCGCGGCGACCACGGCGAGGTCGACCGGGCCGTCGGGGGCCGCGTCCGTGCCCGCGCCGAGCGCCGCCGCCGTGCGGGCCTGCTCCGGATCGTGGTCGACGAGGTGCACGACCACCCCGCGCCGGGCGAGGGCCAGGGCGGCGGAGGTGCCGATCAGCCCGGTGCCGATGACGAGTGCGTTTCTCACTGGGCGATGTCCTTGCGCAGGGCGGCCGCGGCGCCGAGGTAGACGTGCGCGATCTCGGCGCGCGGCCGGTCGGACTCGATGTGCGCGAGGACGCGGACCACGCGGGGCATGGCTCCCGCGATGTCCAGTTCCTGGGCGCAGATCAGCGGTACGTCGACGATGCCGAGCTTGCGGGCCGCGGCGGCCGGGAAGTCGCTGTGCAGGTCGGGGGTGGCCGTGAACCAGATGCTGATCAGGTCGTCGACGCTCAGGCCGTTCCGCTCCAGGACGGCGGTGAGCAGCGCCCCCACCTGCTCGTCCATGTGGCCGGCCTCGTCCCGTTCGAGTTGGACGGCTCCCCGGACCGCTCGTACCGCCACGGCGCTGCTCCTTGCTGAGGTGAATCGGGTCTCGGGCATCCAGCCTAGTCAGACCGCGTGGGACGGGTGGGCGGCGCCCGCCCGCTGAGACAACAAGTGAAACGGGTGGTTTATCGCGTACTGCCCCGATTTGCTTCGACTTCATGGTGTTCGATGCGAAAATGCTGCTGCTCCGCTCGGAGCTCTTCCCCTCCCCCGGAACCCCCGGAGTGATGAAACATGACCCAGGGCTCTACGCGGCGCACGGTGCTCGCCACGAGTGCGGCGGCGCTCGTGGCGGCGGGCTGCGGCAAGACCGGCAGCAGCAACTCGGAGGCGTCACCCGCCTCCGAGGCCACCTCTCCCCCGGAGACGGCCTCCCCCACGGGGGCGTCGCCCACCTCGGAGACGTCCCACCCGGCGGCGACCTCCCCGGCCACGGAGGGGACCGCCGCCGGGCGTGAGTTGACGAGCACGGCCGACATCCCGGTGGGCGGGGGCAAGGTCTTCGCGCAGCAGAAGGTCGTGGTCACCCAGCCGGAGAAGGGCGAGTTCAAGGCCTTCTCGGCGATCTGCACCCACCAGGGCTGCACGGTGAACAGGGTGGCCGACGGCACCATCGACTGCCCCTGCCACGGCAGCAGGTTCCGCGTCACCGACGGCTCGGTGGCCCACGGCCCGGCCGTCAGGCCGCTCCCCGTCAAGCAGATCAAGATCGAGGGAAACTCCGTCCGCCTGCTGTGAGGATCCGCGCCGCGGGGGCGTGATCACCGCGCCCGCTCCCCGTGGAGCCCGATCACCGACGCGTGGCGGACTCTCTGCGCCGTGTCCGCCACGCGTCGGCCTGCCGGGGAGACGGCTGAGCCGTTCGGGGCCCGGAGGGCCCGGACGGCTCGGACGTCCTGACGAGGTCTAGAGGTCGACCTCGTTCATCAGCATGCCGACCTCCGTGTTCGACAGGCGGCGCAGCCAGCCGGACTTCTGGTCGCCCAGGGTGATGGGTCCGAAGCCGGTGCGGACCAGCTTGTCGACCGGGAAACCCGCCTCCGCGAGCATGCGGCGGACGATGTGCTTGCGGCCCTCGTGAAGGGTGACCTCCACGAGGTAGTTCTTGCCGGTCTGCTCGACCACCCGGAAGTGGTCCGCGCGCGCGTAGCCGTCCTCCAGCTGGATGCCGTCCTTGAGCTGCTTGCCCAGGTCCCGCGGGATGGGGCCGACGATGTGCGCGAGATAGGTCTTGCGCACGCCGTACTTCGGGTGGGTCAGCCGGTGCGCCAGCTCGCCGTGGTTGGTGAGCAGGATCACGCCCTCGGTCTCGGTGTCGAGCCGGCCCACGTGGAAGAGGCGCGTCTCGCGGTTGGTGACGTAGTCACCGAGGCACTGGCGGCCCTCCGGGTCCTCCATGGTGGAGACCACACCGGCGGGCTTGTTCAGCGAGAAGAACTGGTACGACTGCGTGGCCACGGTCAGCCCGTCGACCTTGACCTCGTCCTTCTCCGGGTCGACCCGGCGGCCCTGCTCCAGGACGATCTCGCCGTTGACCTCGACCCGGGCCTGCTCGATCAGCTCCTCGCAGGCGCGCCGCGAACCGTACCCCGCGCGGGCGAGCACCTTCTGCAGCCGCTCGCCCTCCTGCTCGGCGCCCGGGAAGGTCTTCGGCAGCTTGACGTCCTTCTTGCCGGCGTACCGGTCGCGGTTGCGCTCCTCCATCCGCGTCTCGTACTCGCGGGAGCGGGCCGGAGCCGTACGGCCGCCCTGCTGGGGCTGCTTGGGGCCGCCCTTGACCCCGCCGCGCGCGGATCCGCCGCGCCCTGCCTTCGGGCCGTCCTTCGTCGCGCCGGGGCCGACGTCGTAGCGGCGCTCCTCGGGTCGGGGCTTGCGGGGGCGGCCCTGCCCCTGCCGCTCGTCCCTGTTGTCGCCGGCACCGCGGTGGTTGCCGCGCCCGCCGTTCCTGCCGCTGCCGCTGCTTCGCATCAAAGTTCCGTCGTCGTCTTCGTCGTGTGGTCGCCGTCTGCGCCCGGCGCGTCATCGGGAGCGTCCGGGTCGAACGACGGTACGCCCTCCTGGGTCTCGGCCTCGATCGCCTCCGCCTCCGGGAGGAAGGGCGCGAGCTCCGGGAGTTCGTCCAGACCGCGCAGGCCCATCCGCTCCAGGAAGTAGTTCGTCGTCCTGTACAGGATCGCACCTGTTTCGGGTTCCGCGCCCGCCTCCCCGACCAGACCGCGCTGGAGCAGGGTCCGCATGACGCCGTCGCAGTTGACTCCGCGGACGGCCGAGACCCGGCTGCGGCTGACCGGCTGGCGGTAGGCGACCACGGCGAGGGTCTCCAGGGCGGCCTGGGTGAGCCGGGCCTGTTGGCCGTCCAGGACGAAGCCCTCGACGGCGGCCGCGTACTCGGGGCGGGTGTAGAAACGCCAGCCGCCGGCGATCAGCCGCAGCTCGAAGCCGCGCCCCTGGACGGTGTACTCGTCGGCCAGTTCGCGCAACGCGTCCGCGATCTGCCGGCGGGGCCGCTGGAGGATCTTCGCCAGGTGCTCCTCGGTCGCGGGCTCGTCCACGACCATGAGGACGGCCTCCAGGGCGGGCTTCAGGTCGAGGCCGGCGACGGTGGACGGGCCCGCGGACGGTTCGGTGGTCTCCTCGCTCACGCCTTCATCTCCTCCTTGGGCTCCTTGGGCTCCTCGGACTTCTCGGGCACCTCGGGCGGACGGTCGAACTCGTCCGTCACGGTGGGCGTCTCGTCCCCGTCACCGCCGGTCCAGCGCACGGTCAGCTCGCCGAGCGCGGTCTCCTGGTCCAGGGCCACGGCCTTCTCGCGGTACAGCTCGAGCAGGGCGAGGAAGCGGGCCACGACGGTGAGTGTGTCGTCGGTGTCCGCCACCAGCTCACGGAAGCCGGCCTCACCGAGCTCCCGCAGCCGGGCGATCACGATCCCGGCCTGCTCCTGCACACTGACCAGCGGCGCGTGGATGTGGTCGACGTACACCTGCGGCTTGGGCTTGGGCTGCATCGCCTTGACGGCGAGTTCGGCGAAGCGGGCCGCGCCGATGCCGATGACGACCTCGGGCAGCAGTTCGGCGTGGTGGGGTTCCAGTCCTACGGTGCGGGGGTGGCGACGGCTCTCGTCGTCCAGCCGCCGGCTGAAGATGTCGGCGATCTGCTTGTACGCGCGGTACTGGAGCAGCCGTGCGAACAGCAGGTCCCGGGCCTCCAGCAGGGCGAGGTCGGCCTCGTCCTCCACCTCGGCGGCGGGCAGCAGCCGGGCCGCCTTGAGGTCGAGCAGGGTGGCGGCCACGACCAGGAACTCGGTCGTCTGGTCCAGGTCCCAGTCGGGCCCCATGGCCCGGATGTGCGCCATGAACTCGTCGGTGACCTTGGACAGGGCCACCTCGGTGACATCGAGCTTGTGCTTCGAGATCAGCTGCAGCAGCAGGTCGAACGGCCCCTCGAAGTTGACCAGCCGAACCGTGAACACCCCGTCCCCGGCCTCCGGCGCGGGCTCGGCGGGCAGCTCGGTTGACGGCCCCGCCGGGGCGCCTCCGGGGAGTTCCGCCGGGGGCTCGGGAGGCTCCTCGGCAGCCCCGGGTGCGGGCATGGGCTCCGCGGGCGCGGCCGGCGGTTCGGGACGCTCGTCCTGGGGCGCCGGCGGTGGGTGGGCCGGGGAGTCGCTTGCCGTTCCCGGGCCGCGGCCCAGGGCGCGCCGTCGGCCGGTGGGGGTGGGAGCGTCGTTCGAGGTCATGGCCGTCGCAGGCTACCGCCTACGGCCCGCTCGGACGGCTAACGTCCGCGCAGCCGCCGTACCAGGATGCTTGCCTCGCCCCGGGACTCCAGGTCGGCCAGCACCACGGCGACCGCCTCGCGGACGATGCGTCCCCGGTCCACGGCGAGTCCGTGCTCGCCGCGGAGCACCAGACGGGCGTGTTCGAGGTCCATGAGCTCTTCGGCGGACACGTACACGGTGATCTTCTCGTCGTGCCGTTCGCGGCCGCTCGGCCGGCGTGCCGCGCTGCGGCCCCGCTTGCGCGACTGCTCGGCCGCGGGGGCAGAACCTTCCTGCGGCGCCGCCGAACGCCGCGCGGGGCGCTCCGCGGTCGTGGACCGGCTGCGGGACTCGCCCGTGTCCGTCGGCCCCGCCTCCACCGCCACGTGCTCCGCGCCCTCGCCGTCGCCGCCCTGCGCGGGCACCGACTGCGGCGCGTCCTCGGCCGCGGCGGTCGGATCGCTCTCGCCCGCGGGAGCGGGCACCCGGGCCTCGCCGCCTGCCTGGCGTCGGGGAGTGGACGGCTGGAGCGCCATTCCCCCTGTCGTACGGAACAGTTCGTCGGCCCCCGGCAGACTCACTCGGCGTGACACCGGGCGAGCACCTCCCTGGCGAGCTGGCGGTAGGCGGCGGCACCGACGGAGTTGGAGGCGTACGTGGTGATCGGCTCACCGGCGACCGTGGTCTCCGGGAAGCGGACCGTGCGTCCGATGACCGTGTGGTACACGTGGTCGTCGAACGCCTCGACGACACGTGCCAGCACCTCGCGGCTGTGCACGGTGCGCGAGTCGTACATCGTGGCCAGGATCCCGTCGAGCTCCAGCTCCGGGTTGAGGCGCTCCTGGACCTTCTCGATGGTCTCGGTCAGCAGGGCCACACCGCGCAGCGCGAAGAACTCGCACTCCAGCGGCACGATCACCTTGTGCGCGGCCGTGAGGGCGTTGACGGTGAGCAGGCCGAGCGAGGGCTGGCAGTCGATGACGATGTAGTCGTAGTCGTCCATCAGCGGCTTCAGGGCTCGCTGGAGCGTCGACTCGCGCGCGACCTCGCTCACCAGCTGGACCTCGGCGGCCGACAGGTCGATGTTGCTGGGCAGCAGGTCCATGTTGGGGACCGCCGTCTTCAGCAGGACCTCGTCCGCGGACATGCCCCGCTCCATGAGCAGGTTGTAGACGGTGAGGTCGAGCTCCATGGGGTTGACGCCGAGACCCACCGACAGCGCGCCCTGCGGGTCGAAGTCCACGAGCAGGACACGGCGGCCGTACTCCGCGAGCGCGGCACCCAGGTTGATGGTCGACGTGGTCTTGCCGACGCCGCCCTTCTGGTTGCACATCGCGATGATCTTCGCGGGGCCGTGGTCGGTCAGCGGACCCGGGATCGGGAAGTACGGCAGCGGGCGTCCGGTCGGGCCGATGCGCTCACGGCGCTGGCGGGCCGCGTCGGGCGCGAGCGTGGCCGCGTACTCGGGATCGGGCTCGTACTCGGCGTCGGGGTCGTAGAAGTGCCCGTCGGGCAGTTCGTCGTAGTCGGCGAAGTGGTTGTGGGGCGCGCCACTTCCGTCGCCGGCCATGGCGTTCACGTGATGGCCATCCATGCTTGGGGGTGCTGGCTGAGTCACTCCTGTTGTCCGGTGACTCTGGTGGGCTGCGAAGGTGCGCACAGCGACGGAGCCGACAGCCTCGAGCCGCGTGGGGCCCTGGCCCGGCGCAGGCATTCCTGGTTGACCACCCCCGGGAGAAAATGTCGACTCATTCACAAGTCGTCTTACCTCCTTGGTGACCAGGGGACTTCTAGACAGGTCAGCGTGGCACCATGCCGACGTTTGGCGACTCTATGGCGTGTCGGCGGTCCGCAGCAACACAATCCGCCGGACCCGGCCCGATGTGTCGGTAATGGAACATCCCTCTGTCAAGGGCGTACGAGCGTCGCACGGCAGGTTTCACCGGTGCGTGAATCGGTCGAATGGTTGCGTTCGAGGCGAGTTGACCGAGTGCGGCGAAGTGACCATACACACATCCGGCCGGACCTTGTGGGACAAGGTCCGGCCGGCCGTGCGAGGTTGACGACACGAGTTGACGTATCGCCTTTCATGCCTTGGCGACTTGGCGACCCGCTCAGCCGAGCAGGGACTCCAGCGCGACGTGCTCCAGGCCGTGGGCCTCCGCGACCTCGCGGTAAACGACCTTGCCCTCGTGGGTGTTGAGGCCCTTGGCCAGCGCCGCGTCACGGCGCAGCGCCTCCACCCAGCCGCGGTTGGCGACTTCGACGATGTACGGCAGCGTGGCGTTGGTCAGCGCGTAGGTCGAGGTGTTGGGCACCGCGCCCGGCATGTTGGCGACGCAGTAGAACACCGACTCGTGGACCTTGAAGGTCGGCTCGGCGTGCGTGGTCGGGTGGGAGTCCTCGAAGCAGCCGCCCTGGTCGATCGCGATGTCGACAAGGACACTTCCGGCCTTCATCCGGGACACCAGCTCGTTGCTGACCAGCTTCGGGGCCTTGGCGCCCGGGACGAGCACGGCGCCGACGACGAGGTCGGCCTCGACGCAGGCCTTCTCCAGCTCGAAGGCGTTGGAGACGACGGTCTTGATCTTCGTGCCGAAGATCTTGTCCGCCTCCTTGAGCTTGTTGATGTCCTTGTCCAGGAGCGTCACGTGGAAGCCCAGACCGATGGCGATCTGCGCGGCGTTCCAGCCGGAGACGCCACCGCCGATGATGACGGCCTCGCCGGCCGGCACGCCCGGGACGCCGCCCGGAAGCACACCGCGGCCGCCCGCGGCGCGCATCAGGTGGTAGGCGCCGACCTGCGGCGCGAGGCGGCCCGCGACCTCGGACATCGGGGCAAGCAGCGGCAGCGCGCGGCTGGGGAGCTCGACGGTCTCGTAGGCGATCGCCGTGGTGCCGGACTCCAGCAGGGCGTCCGTGCACTCCTTGGAGGCGGCCAGGTGCAGGTAGGTGAAGAGGATCTGGTCCTTGCGGAGGCGGTGGTACTCCTCGGCGATGGGCTCCTTGACCTTCAGCACCATGTCGGCGGCGGCCCAGACCTCGTCCGCGGTCTCGAGGATCCGGGCACCGGCGGCCACGTACTCCTCGTCCGGGATCGAGGAGCCGACACCCGCGTTCCGCTCGACGACGACCTGGTGGCCGTTGCGCACGAGCTCGTGCACGCCTGCGGGGGTGATGGCCACCCGGAACTCGTTGTTCTTGACTTCGCGGGGGATGCCGACCTTCACGTCGATCACGGTCCTTGGCTCAGAGAATGTGGGGCAATTGCAGACGTACCCCGGCATGCGAAGGCATACCAGGCGACACCGCAGGAGAACGAGCGGCAGCACCAGTCTAATGAAGGCTTTCCCTCTGTCTAGCCTTTCATTGCATCAATCTTCAGTCGATGCACTGCGGATTTCGCAGGCATTGGCGCCTTCTTCCGTCAATGGGCCCTCCGGGCCCCCGTCCTCGGCCGCAGGGACCTCGTCGTCGAGCAGGCGCCGGGCCGCCCGGCGGTGCAGGGCCGCCGTGGTCGCGTCGCCCAGCCGCTCCAGGGTGTCGGCGAGCCGCAGCTGGAGCGCCGCCTGGAGCCGTACGTCCTCGGCGCGGCGGGCCCACTCGACCGCCTCCTGGCAGGTGCGCAGGCAGTCCTCGGGCCGCCCGGCGTACTCCTGGACACGCGCCAGCTCGCTCAACGCCCGCGCGTGGGCGGCGACATCGCCGGACTTCCGGTGCACGGCGGCGGCCGCCCGCCAGTTGCGCAGCGCCTCGCCGTAGCGGCCCGTGTAGGTGTGCGCGGTGGCGATGCGGCCGTAGAGGCGGGCGGCGTCCTCCCGCTCCGCACGTGCCAGCCGCTGCGCCAGGGCCCGGCCGAACCAGTCGGCGGCCCGGTCGTAGTCCCCGAGCTCCTGGTGGGAGCTGCCTACGGATTCCATGGCGCGGCTGATCGCGTACGGGTCCTCGGCCTCCCGTCCGGCGTCCAGCGCGGCCCGGTAGCGGGCCAGTGCCCCCGCCGTACGCCCGGTGCGGGCGTCCAGGTCGGCGAGGTTCAGCAGGGCGGCGGCCTTCTCCCGGGGCAGCCCGCGCCGCTCGGCCACATCCATGACGAGCCGGTGGACGCCGTAGAGGTCGGCGGCCGCGGCCTGGGTGCCGATGTGCGCCACCATGGCCCGCACGAGCTGGGACATCAGACGGCGGGCCAGGGTGTCCAGTTCGCCGTCGGCGACGGCGAGCCGGGCCGCGGCGAGCAGGGCGGGCCTGCGGGCGCGCAGCCACCTCTCGGCGGCCCGCGGTGTGGCGAAGCGGAGCCCGGAAGGCAGGCTCTTGAGCTTCTCCCTGGTCTCGGGGCTGTCGGTCTCGGTGATCGCCCGGCAGGACTGGAGCAGCCGCACGGTCCGTTCCAGCATCCTGGCGCGGGCGAGCCGCAGCTCGGCGGGGCGGTCCTGGCGCTCGGCGAGCTCAGCCAGCAGCGGGTGCAGGCAGCCGGGGACCTCGTAGCACGGCATCGACGAGGGGACGGCGCGCAGCAGCCCGAGGTCGGCGAAGTCGTCGAGGAGACCGCGGGCGGCCTCGACCGAGCAGCCGGCGAGCGCCGAGGCGGTCTGCGGGTCGACGTCACCGGCCGGGGCGAGGGAGAGCAGCCGCAGCAGCCGGGCGGCCGTGCCGGACAGGGTGCCGTGCACGAACCGCAGCACCCGGCCGAGGACGGAGCCCTCGTCGGGGTCGGCGCGCAGCTGCTTGGTGAGATCGGCGACGGCCGCCTGGGGGTGGGCGGCGAGCCAGCCGCCGGCCAGCGTCAGCGCGGCGGGCTGGCCCTGGCAGACCTCGACCAGGCTCTCGGCGGCCCGCGGGTCGACGGTGATGCGCACCGGGTCGATGCGCTGCGCCAGCAGTTCCACACCGGACTTGGTGTCCAGGCCGCCCAGGGTGCACGGGCGGACGTCGGCGATCCCGGTGAGCGGGCCCCGGGAGACGGCGACGAGGAGGCAGTCGGCGTTCTCCGGCAGCAGCGCGTCGACCTGGTCCGCGCCGGCCGCGTCGTCCAGCAGGAGCAGCGCCCGGCGCTCGGCGAGCGCGGTGCGCAGGGCCTCGGTCAGGTCGTCCTCGGCGGCGCCGGGCGGGGTCGGCAGATCGAGGGCGGTGAGCAGGTCGCGGGCGAGGGTCTCGACCGCCACGGGGGTGCCGTCGGGCTCGGTGAGCCTGGCGCGCAGCACACCACCGGGGTAACGCTGCGCGACCTGCTCCACCAGTTCCTCGGCGAGTGCCGTGCGGCCGGAGCCGGGCCTGCCCGCGATCAGCAGGACGCGTGCGCGGGGCGCCTTGCGGCCGGTCAGGGTGTCGAGGCCGGTCCGCTCGATGTCGGCGCGCAGCTCCTTCAACTCCCGTGTACGGCCCAGGAAAAGACTCTTCGCGGCCGCGGGGAACGAATCCCCGCCGGACAGGCCCACGCCGCCTGCGTCCACCGCCTGATCCGTCACGGGCCACACTCCCGTCCCACCGCACGTGCAAGCCCGCCGGGACTCCGGTCCGGGCGCTTCCAGAGCCTAGTTCACGCTCTGCGACGTACCGTGCGGAGCACGACGGACACGTCGCCCGATCGGATCAGGCGATGGTCACACCGCGAGGTTCGGCGGTGCGCTCAGGACGCGAAGGGGCGCGCCGGCCAGGGCGCCTCGGCCGGGCGCAGCGCGTCCAGCCCGTCCCCCTGGCGTGCGGCGACCAGCGACAGGACCCCCACCGCCAGGCAGTTGTTGTGCAGTTCGCCCGCGAGCACGCCCCGCACCAGTTCGTCCACCGGCATCCGCGCGTGCTCCATGTCGGTCTCCTCGTGCTCCGCCGCGAAGCGCTCGCCGACCGCCTCGGACAGGCCCCGGGCGAGGAAGATCCGCACGGACTCGTCGGAGCCGCCGGGCGAGGTGTGGACGTCGGTCAGCACCCGCCAGTCCTCGGCCTTGACGTGGGCCTCCTCGTACAGCTCGCGCTGGGCGGCGTGCAGCGGGTTCTCGCCGGGCACGTCGAGCAGGCCCGCCGGGATCTCCCACAGCCGCTGCCGCACCGGGTGGCGGTACTGGCGGATCAGCAGCACCCGGTCCTCCTCGTCGAGGGCGAGGACGGCCACGGAGCCCGGGTGCACCTGGTAGTCGCGGGTGACCACGGAGCCGTCCGGCATGACCACGTCGTCGGTGCGGACGGAGGTCTTGCCGCCGACGAACGGGGTGCCGGTGGCCCGGATCTCCCACTCCTCCGGGATGTCCTTGATCGTCATGCCCTGCCCTTTCCGACGTGCGCAAACAGAACGGGGGTGCGCGCCTTCGACGGCACGCACCCCCGCAACCGTACAACCGGGCGTGCTACTTGGAGATCTTCCGCTCGACGGCGGCCTTCACCAGGCCGGCGAACAGCGGGTGCGGGCGCGTGGGGCGCGAGCGCAGCTCCGGGTGCGCCTGGGTGGCGACCAGGTAGGGGTGGACGTCGCGCGGGTACTCCACGTACTCGACGAGCTTGCCGTCCGGGGAGGTGCCGGAGAAGACGATGCCCGCCTTCTTCTCCAGCTCCGCGCGGTAGGCGTTGTTCACCTCGTAGCGGTGGCGGTGGCGCTCCTCGACGTACTCCTTGCCGTCGTGGACCTCGCGCACGATCGAGCCCTCGGCCAGCTTGGCCGGGTACATGCCGAGCCGCATGGTGCCGCCCATGTCGCCCTCGCCGGCCACGATGTCGAGCTGCTCGGCCATGGTGGAGATCACCGGGTGACCGGTGGCCGGGTCGAACTCGGTGGAGTTGGCGTCCGCGATGCCGGCCAGGTTGCGGGCGGCCTCGACCACGATGCACTGCAGTCCCAGGCACAGGCCCAGCAGCGGGATGCCGTTCTCGCGGGCGTAGCGGATGGCGCCGACCTTGCCGAGCACGCCGCGGTCGCCGAAGCCGCCCGGGATGCAGATGCCGTCGACGTCGGCGAGCTGCTGCTCGGCGCCAGCCGCGGTCTTGCAGTCGTCGGAGGTGACCCACTTGATCTTGACCCGGGCCTTGTTGGCGAAGCCGCCCGCACGCAGCGCCTCGGTCACCGACAGATAGGCGTCGGGCAGGTCGATGTACTTGCCCACCAGGGCCAGGGTGATCTCGTGGTCGGGGTTGTGGACGCGGTCCAGCAGGTCGTCCCAGGTCGTCCAGTCCACGTCGCGGAAGGGCAGGTCCAGCTTGCGCACGACGTAGGCGTCCAGGCCCTCGGCGTGCACGACCTTCGGGATGTCGTAGATCGACCGGGCGTCGGGGCAGGCGACCACGGCCGCCTCGTCGACGTCGCACATCAGGGAGATCTTGCGCTTGATCGCGGTGGGGACCTCACGGTCGCAGCGCAGCACGATCGCGTCCGGCTGGATGCCGATGTTGCGCAGCGCGGCGACCGAGTGCTGGGTCGGCTTGGTCTTCAGCTCACCGGAGGGGCCGATGTAGGGCAGCAGCGAGATGTGCACGACGAAGACGTTGTCCCGGCCGACCTCGTGGCGGACCTGGCGGACGGTCTCCAGGAACGGCAGCGACTCGATGTCGCCGACCGTGCCGCCCACCTCGGTGATGACGACGTCCACCTCGTCGGTGGCCATGCGCCGGATGCGGTGCTTGATCTCGTTGGTGATGTGCGGGATGACCTGCACCGTGTCGCCCAGGTACTCGCCGCGCCGCTCCTTGGCGATGACCGTGGAGTACACCTGGCCGGTGGTGACGTTGGCCGAGCCGTCCAGGTCGCGGTCGAGGAAGCGCTCGTAGTGGCCGATGTCCAGGTCGGTCTCGGCGCCGTCGTTGGTGACGAACACCTCACCGTGCTGGAAGGGGTTCATCGTGCCCGGGTCCACGTTCAGGTACGGGTCGAGCTTTTGCATCACGACGCGCAGGCCGCGGGCCTTGAGCAGCATTCCGAGGCTCGAGGCGGTGAGGCCCTTGCCGAGCGAGGAGGCGACACCCCCGGTGACGAAGATGTGCTTGGTCGTCGTAGATTTCGGCGGCATGGCCAAGAGGGGGCTCCCGTGGTCGCGGTTGGTCGTGCGGTACGGCTGGCCGGTCCGGGGAACCCGGATGTTCCGGCTGAGGCGCCGTCGCTGCGGTTCGGGGGTTTCGAGCCCACCGGTCCACGGGCTACCAGGGTATCAGCGCCTGACGGGCATGGCTCCCGGCCACGCTCCGCGCACGCTCGGACACGTGCGCATTACCACTCACAGGTCCCTCACGCATGGCTCACTCGTTCGGCGCACCCGGGTTGCCCGGAGCGGCACGCAGATCATCTACGTGCGTCGTATCCTGCTCGGACACTCGCTGAGGAGCCCGGCCGGCAACACGGCACCACCCCCGTCCGTATGACCCGGAACAACTAGAGCTCGTCAGTTCGTTGAGCAAGGGTTGTCGTTCTGCCCCCCGCGGCGGACCGGCGGTTCCCCCCACCGCTCGACGACGCTTTACAACCACCCCTTGACCGCACTAAGCGACAGCCCCTTCGTGGGGTGTGACGTGGCCGTTCGACTGGAGTTGCACGTGGCCGGGCGCATCGAAGACTACGCACTCATCGGAGACATGCAGACCGCTGCCCTGGTCTGCCGGGACGGGACAGTCGACTGGCTGTGCCTGCCCCGCTTCGATTCCCATGCCATCTTCGCCGGCCTGCTGGGTACCGAGGAACACGGTTTCTGGCGGATCGGCCCGGCGTTCGCGGACGGCACCCAGCCGCCCACCGCGGCCCGGCGCAGCTACCGCGGCGACTCGCTGATCCTCGAATCCGAGTGGGACACCCCACGCGGCACCGTCCGCGTGACCGATTTCATGCCCCCGCGCGACGGGGCCCCGCAGGTGATCCGCATCGTGGAGGGCGTCAGCGGCCGGGTGCCGATGCGCTCGACGCTGCGCATGCGCTTCTCCTACGGCCGGATCGTGCCGTGGGTGCACCGGCACGAGGGCCGCACGGTGGCGGTGGCGGGCCCCGACTCGGTGTGGTTCGACACATCGGTGAAGACCTACGGCGAGTCGCTGACCACGTACGCGGACTTCACGGTCGCTCCCGGTGACCGGATCGCGTTCACGATCTCCTGGCAGGCCTCGCACAAGGAGCCGCCGCCGCTGCCGGAGCCGGAGCAGTCGCTGGAGGCGACCGATGAGTTCTGGCGCGAGTGGGTCGGGCACTGTACGTACCACGGCCCCTACCGCGAGGCCGTGATCCGCAGCCTGATCACGCTCAAGGCGCTGACCTACGCCCCGACCGGCGGCATCGTCGCGGCGCCCACCACCTCCCTGCCCGAGGACATCGGCGGCGTACGCAACTGGGACTACCGCTACACCTGGCTGCGGGACGCGGCGATCACCCTGTCCTCGCTGCTGCGCACCGGCTACCGCGAGGAGGCCCGCGCCTGGCGCGAATGGCTGCTGCGGGCCGTCGCCGGCGACCCCGACAACCTCCAGATCATGTACGGCATCGCCGGCGAGCGCGAACTCGGCGAGGCGGAGCTGGACTGGCTGCCCGGCTACGAGAACTCCGCGCCGGTCCGGGTGGGCAACGGCGCCGCGCACCAGCTCCAGCTGGACGTCTACGGCGAGGTCACCGAGGCGCTGCACCTGGCCCACATGACGGGCCTGGCCCGCAACGACTACGCCTCCCTGCTCCAGCTCAAGCTGATCCAATACCTGGAGAAGCACTGGCAGGAGCCGGACGAGGGCATCTGGGAGGTGCGCGGGCCGCGCCGCCACTTCGTGCACTCCAAGGTCATGGCGTGGGTCGCCGTCGACCGCACCATCAAGCTCATCGAGTCCGGGGAGGCCGACGGCCCCCTGGAGCGCTGGAAGGTGCTGCGCGACGACATCCACCGCGAGGTGTGCGAGAAGGGCTACGACAAGGAGCGCAACACCTTCACGCAGTCCTACGGCTCGCGGGAGCTGGACGCGTCCCTGCTGCTCATCCCGCAGATGGGCTTCCTGCCGCCGGACGACAAGCGGGTCATCGGCACCATCGAGGCGATCCAGCGCGAGCTGTCCACCACGGACGGGTTCATCCTGCGCTACCCCACCGACGGCGACCACGCGGGCGTCGACGGCCTGCCCGGCGACGAGGGCGCCTTCCTCGCCTGCTCCTTCTGGATGGCCGACGACCTGGCGATGATCGGCCGCGTGGACGAGGCCCGCAAGCTCTTCGACAAGCTCCTGTCGCTCCGCAACGACCTGGGCCTCCTCGCCGAGGAGTGGGACCCACGCCGCAAGCGCCAGGTGGGCAACTTCCCCCAGGCCTTCAGCCATGTGCCGCTGATCGACACGGCCCTGCGCCTGACGGCGAGCGGCGCCTACGGAGGCTGACCCGGCGCCGGGCGGGCGAGCGCGGCCGCCCGGCGGTCATCCCAGCTCACAGCGGCCGGCCCGGGCCGGCCACCCGGCGCTGCCGCCGTGCCGCGGGCAGAGGTAGCGTCCGCTTCATGGACCGCAGATTCGACACCGAGGGCACCGGCATCACCGTCCGGCGTGCCCTCGAACTGCCCGGCCTCCGCAGCGGCCTCCCCGAGGTCCTCGCCGGCGCCGACAAGCTGACCCGCACCGTCCGCTGGGTGCACGCCGGCGAGGTCCCCAACATCGCCTCCCTCCTCAAGGGCGGCGAGCTCCTGCTGACCACCGGCTACGGCCTCGGCACCCGCCCCGCGGACCAGCGGGTCTTCGTACGCACCCTCGCCGACCGCGGCATCGCGGCCCTGGTGGTGGAGCTGGGCCCGCGCTTCACCCGCCTGCCCGCCGCCCTCGTCGAGACCGCGCGGACCGCGGGTCTCCCCCTCGTCCAGCTGCACCGCGAGGTGCCGTTCGTGGCGGTCACCGAGGAGATCCACACGGAGATCATCAACGGTCACTACGCGCTGCTCCAGCGGGCCGAGGAGGTGCACCTGCGCTGCACCCAGGCACTGCTCGGCGGCGGCGGGGTGCCGCAGGTGCTCGGCATCCTGGCCGACTTCGGCGGCAACCCGGTGTTCCTGGAGACCCCGGACGGGCAGCTGCTGTACGCGGCCGGCTCCGGCCCCGAGGGCGCCGATCCGCTCCAGGTGTGGGAGGGACTGCGCGGCCAGCGCAAGGACGCGGCCCCGCCGGCCGGTTCGGTCGTCGTGGACGTGCCCGGCGGCGGTCCCGGCACCGGCTCGGTGCGCGCCCGGCTGGTGCTGCTGCCGGTCCGCTCGCCGCTGGCCCCGGTGCACCGCATGGCCGCCGAGCGGGCGGCGGGACTGCTGGCCGTGGTGCTGATGCAGGCCCGCCAGGATGAGGAGCTGGCGGCGCGCGGCCGCGGCGACTTCCTGACCGACCTCGCCGAGGGGCGCATCGCCGCCGAGGACGCCCCCGCGCAGGCCCGGGTCCTCGGTTTCAAGCCGGGCGGCAGCCCGCTGCTGCCCGTGGTGATGCGGCTCGGTGACGCGCTGGCGTCCACCGGGGGCACCGCCCGGCCGAGCGCGGGCACCGGCGGCGGGGGCTGGGCGGCGCTGGCCCGCGCGGTCGCCGAGGAGCTGGCCTCGGTGGGCGTGCCCGCTCTGCTGGGCGTGCGGCCGGTCGAGGGCCGGGTGCCGCTCCTTGTCGGGCTGCGCTCGGAGGCGGAGCGGGCCACCGTCGCGGACCGGGTCGCGGCAGCGCTGCGGGCGGGTGTGGAACGGGCCGGGATGCGGCGGCCGGACGGGCAGCCGGAGGTGGTGGTCGTCGGGATGGCCGGCGGCTGGGCGGCCGCCTCGGCGGGCCTGCGGCACGCGGCTGAGGCGGCGACGGCGGCGCAGGGGCTGCCGGACCGGCCCTGGTACGACGCCCGCCGCCTCGACATCGACCTGCTGCTGTGGCGGCTGCGCGACCATCCCGACCTGGCGGCCTTCGTGGACCGCGCGATCGGCCCGCTGCGCGACCACGACCGGCGCTCGAAGCCGCCGTTGCTGCCCACCCTCCAGACCTATCTGGCGCACGCGGGCCGCAAGGCGGAGACCGCACGCGAACTGCACCTGAACCGGCAGACGCTCTACAACCGCCTCGCCCGGATCGGGGAGTTGCTGGGCACCGACCTCGACGACCCGCAGACGGTCCTGGCCCTCAGCCTGGCCCTGCGGGCCCGCCGGCACGTGCCCTGAGCGTCAGGCCAGCGGCCGGGGCCGGGTCAACTCGTCGTAGACGCTGAGCACCTGGGCGACCGTCTCGTCCTCGGTGGGCCAGGTGGCGGCCTGCCGGGTGCCCAGGTCCCGCAGTTCCTCGCGGCGTTCGGGGCCGCCGAGCAGCCGTATGACGGCTCCGGCGAACGCCTCCGGGTCCTGGTCCGGTACCAGTTCGGCCGCGTCGCCCACGAGTTCGGGGATGCCGCCGGTCCGCGCCGCGACGAGCGGCACCCGCGCGTGCAGGGCCTCCTGGGCGAGGACGGAGCGGGCCTCCCAGCTCCTCGGCAGCAGCGCCACGTCGGCGGCGGCGAGCAACTCACCGACGTCGTCGCGCCGTCCGAGCAGCCGCACCGGCAGCTCCTCGTCCTCGATCCGCCGCTGGAGCTCCGTACGCGACGGCCCCTCCCCCGCGACGACGAGCAGCGGCACGGGTTCCAGCAGGCGCCAGGCGCGGGCCGCGTCCAGCAGCAGCTCATGGCCGCGGCCCGGATCCAGGGAGGCGACGGAGATGAGCAACGGCCGGTCGGTGGCGCCGAGTTCGGCGCGCACCTTGGCGCGGGGACGGTCCGGGTGCTCGTATCCGCCGGCCGGCCGGGGCACCGCGACCGCGGCGAGCCGGGCGTCCCGCGCGCCCCGGCCGCGGGCCCGGTCGACGAGTTCGGAGGTGGTGCCGAGCACGACGGTGGCGGCCCTGACCACGCGGCGCTCCAGCAGCCGCAGCAGATGGGCGCGGGCCCCTTCGGCGGGCTCGTGGTTGTGCCAGGTGACCACGAGGGGCGTGCCGCGGCCGCTGAGCGCCAGCACCGCGCGGAAGGAGGCGTGCAGCCCGTGCGCGTGCACCAGGTCGGCGTCCGCGCAGACCGTGCGCAGCGCGGCCACGGACACCGGGTCGCTGCTGCGCGGCACGTGCACGTGCTGGGCGCCGACGCCGGAGAAGGCGTAGGCGCGGTCGGCCTCCGCGGGGGCGCACACCGTCACGCGCACGCCCCGGGCGACCAGCCCCGCCGCCAGCGACCGCACGTGCGCGCTGCTGCCGGCGCTGCCTCCGCCCAGCACCTGCACGGTGCGCAGCGTCGACTGACCGTGCGATACGTGGCTGATCACGGGGCTCACGCGGCCAGGGCTCCTGGTTCGGCGTCGGACGGGTACGGGGAAGTGAAGTTACGGGGAAACGTACAGAAGGTATCGAGTCGAGGTGCTCGACCGCGCGCCCCGCTCGGCGCAGGGCTCCCGTTCCAAGGATGCCAGCACGTACGGGTGTTCCTGTCCCGCCGGAGTGTCGGAAGTGTGCGGGACCAGGCGGCAGCCAAGGACCACGTCACTCACACGAGTGAATTTGACGAGTGTTCGCCCTGTCTCCGTAGACGGCCGCGACCACCACCGCCGCGGCGTGGGCGACCAGTCCGGCGCGCCCGTTGGACGCGACGACCGCGGTGCCGAGAACCGCGCCCAGGGCGTGTGCCCCCGTGTCACCCAGCATCATTCGCTCTCCGAGGTCCTCGGGGAGCACGGCCGCGGCGGCCCCCGTGGTGACGGCGGCCAGCTCCGCGCCCGGTCCGCCACGCAGCAGCCCGGGCGCCCCGAGCGCGAGCACCGCGCCGGCGGCCCGGCCGGGCCCCACGTCCAGGAGGTTGACGGCGTGCGCGGCACCGGCGATCACGACCCCGGCGAGGAACCTGTCCAGCGGCCGCTGCTTCAGCAGCGCCCCGGCGGCCAGTCCGGCCGCCGAGATCCCGAACAGCTTGACCGCCCCGCTGGTCACCTCACCGCCCCGCAGTGCGGCGAGGTGCGCCCAAAAACCGCGCCGCCCGTCACCCGCGCCGGCGACGTCGTCGTAGGCGCCGCAGACCCCGGCCGCGAGCACCGCGAGACCGGCCGCGGGCCGCACCCGCGCGGCCGCGGCAGCGGCCGCCACAGCCACCGCGGGCCCCGGATACAGCCCGACGGTGCGCCCCGCGTGGTTCCGCCGCTCCCAGAGCGCGCGGCCGCCGGGCGCGAGGGCCCGCAGGCCGGCGGTACCGGCCCGGGCGAGTGAGGCGGCGAGCGCGAACGAGGTGGCGGTCCGGGAGATCATCCCGCCACCTTACGCACTCCTACAGGTCCGCCCGGGCCGCTGCGAGCAGTTCCACGGCGTGCGCCCGCGCCGTCTGCGAGTCCTCCTGGCCGGCCAGCATCCGGGACAGCTCCCGGACCCGGTCCTCGCCCTCCAGCACCTTCACACCGGACCGGGTCACCGAGCCGTCGTTGGTCTTCTCCACCAGCAACTGCCGGTCGGCGAAGGCGGCGACCTGGGGCAGGTGGGTGACCACGACGACCTGGGCGCTCCTGGCCAGCCGGGCCAGGCGCCGGCCGATCTCCACGGCCGCCTTGCCGCCGACGCCCGCGTCGACCTCGTCGAACAGATACGTCGGCACCGGATCCGTCCCGGCGAAGACGACCTCGACGGCCAGCATCACGCGCGACAGCTCACCGCCGGAGGCACCCTTGGCGATCGGCCGTGGCGGCGCGCCGGGGTGCGGGGCGAGGAGCAGTTCGACCTCGTCGGCACCGGCCGGCCCGCAGGCGACGGTTCGGCCACCGACCTCGACGCCCTCGGGGTCCTCCGTCTGCCGGAGGTCGAACGACACGCGCGCGTGCGGCATGGCCAGCGAGGCCAGCTCGGCCGTCACGGCGGCGGCGAACCGCTCCGCGGCCTCCGTCCGGGCGTCGGTCAGCGCCTGGGCCAGGCCGCCCAGTTCGGCGCGCAGCGCGTCCCGCTCGGCGGTCAGCTCCCCGAGCCGCTCGTCGTCGCCGTCCAGCTCGGTGAGCCGCGCGGCGCTCTGTTCGGCCCAGGTGAGCACGGCGCTGACGTCCTCGCCGTACTTGCGGGTCAGCGCGCCGAGCGCGGCCCGCCGCTCCTCGACCGCCGCCAGCCGTAGCGGATCGGCGTCCAGGTTGTCGGCGTACCCCGCCAGCTCCCCGGCCACGTCACCGAGCAGGATGCCGATCTCGCCGATGCGGTCGGCGAGCGTGGCCAGCGCCGGATCGTGCGACCGGACGGCCTCCAGGGCCCGCTGGGCGCCCGCGACGAGCGTGGTCGCGTCGATGCCCTCGGGGTCCTCCGGATCGCCCGCGAGAGCGGCGTGCGCGGCCGACGCGGCCGACGACAGCGCCTCGGCGTGGCCGAGCCGCTCCGCCTCCTCGGCCAGCTCGGTGTCCTCCCCGGCCCGCGGTTCGACCCCGGCGATCTCGTCGAGGCCGTAGCGCAGCATGTCGGCCTCCTGGGCCCGCTCACGCGCACGGGTGGTGATCTCGTCCAGCTCGGCGGTGACGGCTCGGAGCCTGCGGTAGGCCCCGGCGTACTTGGCGAGCGGCGCGGCGACGGCGTCGCCCGCGTACCGGTCGAGGGCCTGCCGTTGCCGGGACAGCTTGAGCAGTCCCTGCTGGTCGGTCTGCCCGTGCACGGCCACCAGCTCGTCGGCGAGTTCGGCGAGCAGCCCCACCGGCACGCTCCGCCCGCCCACGTGCGCCCGGGAACGGCCCTCGGCCGAGACGGTACGGCTGATCAGCAGCGCACCGTCGTCGAGCTCGGCACCGGCCTCCTCGGCCCGTACGGCGGCGGAGGCGTCCGCGGGTACGGTGACCCGCCCCTCCACGACCGCCTTCCCGGCGCCGATCCGCACCAGCGCGGGATCCGCGCGTCCGCCCAGCAGCAGTCCCAGACTGGTGACGACCATGGTCTTGCCCGCACCGGTCTCACCGGTGACGGCGGTGAACCCCGGCGACAGCTCGACGACCGCGTCGTCAATCACTCCGAGTGACCGTATCCGCATCTCCTCCAACACGAGCACGACCATACGAGGTTTTGGTGGCGCCGTGCGACGCCACCCCACCCTTGGAGGGAACGGTCCCGCCCACCCGTGTCCCCGGCCGGCGGGCCCAGTGCGTGCGCGGCCGGTGCGGTGCGCGGCTAGTGCGGTGCCCCGCGCCACCCCGAGACCGGCAGCGCGAACTTGGCGACCAGGCGGTCCGTGAACGAGGCGTGGTGCAGGCGGGCCAGCCGGACCGGTACGGCTCCGCGGCGCACCTCCACGCGTGCGCCGGGCGGCAGTTCGACCGTGCGCCGCCCGTCGCACCACAGCACGCCCGGCGGGACGTGCGGCAGCACCTCGACGGCCAGGACGGAGTCGGGCGACGTCACCAGGGGCTTGGCGAACAGCGCGTGCGCGGAGATCGGCACCATCAGCAGCGCCTCGACCTCCGGCCACACCACGGGCCCGCCGGCGGAGAAGGCGTACGCCGTGGAGCCGGTGGGGGTGGCGCAGACGATGCCGTCGCAGCCGAACCCGGTCACCGGGCGCCCGTCGATCTCCAGCACGATCTCCAGCATCCGCTCGGCGGACACCTTCTGCACGGCCGCCTCGTTCAGCGCCCAGTCGGTGTGCACGATGTCCCCGTTACGGTGCACGACCACGTCGACGGTCATGCGCTCCTCGACCTCGTACGCCTTGCTGACCACCCGGTCGACGACCTTGTCGAGGTCGTCCCGCTCGGCCTCGGCGAGGAACCCGACGCGCCCGAGGTTGACCCCGAGCATCGGCACGCCCGAGGCGCGGGCGAACTCCGCACCGCGCAGCAGCGTGCCGTCACCGCCCAGCACGATGAGCAGTTCGCACCCGTCGAGGGACTGCGGGGTGGCCTCCTTGACCAGTTCCACCTCGTCCGGCAGAGGCAGGTCGCGTGCCTCCGCCTCCAGGACGCGTACGCCGATGCCGGACAGCAGCAGCCCCTTGACCACGAGTTCGGCACTGCGGATGGCGGCCGGCCGACCGGTGTGGGCCAGCAGGAAAACGGTTCGAGCTTGGGTCTGTGTCAACGCGGCCCCTCCGCCACTGCACGGTCAACATCGGCCGGGTCCAGGGCGGGCGCCCCGGCACGCAGCCACAGAAAGTATTCGACGTTCCCGGACGGCCCGGGCAGCGGACTGGCGGTGACGCCTTCGGCCCCCAGCCCCAGTTCCCAGGCCTTCCCCGCCACCGTCCGCACGGCCTCCGCCCGCAGCTCCGGACTCCGTACGACACCCCCGCTGCCCAGTCGTTCCTTCCCCACCTCGAACTGCGGCTTGACCATCATCACCAGGTCGGCGTCCGGCTTCGCGCACCGCACCAGGGCGGGCAGCACCAGGCCGAGCGGGATGAAGGACAGATCCCCCACGACAAGATCCACAGGCTCCCCATCGATCGCTTCGAGCGTCAACTCGCGTACGTTCGTACGGTCCTTGACGGTGACGCGTTCATCGCTCTGCAAAGACCAGGCGAGTTGTCCGTATCCGACGTCGACGGCGACGACGTGTGCGGCGCCCGCGCGCAGCAGCACGTCGGTGAAGCCTCCGGTGGACGCGCCGGCGTCCAGGGCCCGCCGCCCCTCGACGGCCAGTCCGCGCGGCATGAACGCCTTCAGCGCACCGGCCAGCTTGTGCCCGCCGCGGGAGACGTAGTCGGGGTCGCTGTCGTCGGCGGCGACGACGATGGGGGCGGCGGTCTCCACCTGGGTGGCGGACTTGGTCGCGACGGTCTTGCCGACGGTGACCCGCCCGGCGGCGATCAGCTGGCCGGCGTGCTCGCGCGAGCGGGCGAGCTTCCGGCGGACCAGCTCCGCGTCGAGACGGCGGCGTGCGACTCCTGCCACGTTCGGTTCAGCTCCTGTGTCGGTACGGCGGTGACTGCGCGGGGGGCGCCGGAGGTCCCGGACGGGCGTCGAGCGCGGTGAGCGCGTCTCGCAGCCCCCCGTGTACATCCTCGTACACCTGGAGGTGTCCGTCGGTGGCGAGGTGGTCGGCGTCACCGAGCCGCTCCAGGGCCGCGTCGACGCGGGCGTCGCCGGTGGGTGTGCGGGGCACGAGCAGCGGGGCGGGTGCGGCGGGGCCGTGCTCGCCGATCGCGTCGCCGGGCCCGGGGGCCTCGCTTTCGGGGGCCGGCGCCTCCTCCCGGACCTCCGTCCCGGTCACAGAGTCGCTCATGCCCAGACGCTACCGCGAAGCACTGGGGTAACGTCGGTGGTGATGGCAACGATCGAGGAGTGCCGCAGCGCACTCGAAAGACTCTCCGACAACATGGCGAAGGCGGAGGGGGACGTCCGCGACGCGGCGGCCCTGGACCGCTCGGTGAGCTGCCACATCAAGGATCTCGACGTGAGCTTCCTGGGCCGCCTCGTCGACGGCCGGATAGAGGTCCGGGACACCGTTCAGGGGCCGCCGCCGAAGAAGGCCGAGATCCGGCTCGCCATGACCGGCGACGACCTGATCGCGCTGGTCGGCGGGGAGCTGGCGTTCGCCAAGGCCTGGGGGTCGGGGCGGGTGAAGCTCCAGGCGGGCGTGCTGGACCTGGTGCGGCTCACGAAGCTTCTTTAGCGGCCGGTCCCGCGGCCATGTGGTGGGCCGCCACGCGCGCGCGTGCGGCACGCGCCGCCGGGACCACCAGTGGCGTGCCGGTCTCCGGGTCGTCGATGACCTGGCAGCGCAGCCCGAACACCTCCTCCACCAGGTCGGCGGTGACGATGTCGCTCGGCGCGCCCTGGGCGACGACCCGGCCGCCGCGCAGGGCGACGAGGTGGGTGGCGTAGCGGGCGGCGTGGTTGAGGTCGTGCAGCACGGCGACGAGGGTGCGTCCCTGCTCCTCGTGGAGTTCGGCGCACAGGTCGAGGACGTCGATCTGGTGCTGGATGTCCAGGTACGTCGTGGGCTCGTCGAGCAGCAGCAGCGGTGTCTGCTGGGCCAGTGCCATGGCGATCCACACGCGCTGCCGCTGGCCGCCCGACAGCTCGTCGACGTACCGCTCGGCGAGCCGGCCGACCCCGGTCCGCTCCATGGACTCGCGCACGACCCGCTCGTCCTCGGCGGACCACTGGCGCAGGATTCCCTGGTGCGGGTACCGGCCGCGGCCCACGAGGTCGGCGACGGTGATCCCGTCGGGCGCGATCGAGGACTGCGGGAGCAGCCCGAGCGTCCGGGCGACCTGCTTGGCCGGCATCGACTGGATGACCTGCCCGTCGAGCAGCACCCGGCCCCGGCTGGGCCTGAGCATCCGCGACAGCGCCCGCAGCAGCGTGGACTTGCCGCACGCGTTGGGTCCGACGATCACCGTGAAGGAGTTGTCGGGTATCTCGACCGACAGCTGCTCGGCGATGACGCGCTGGTCGTAGGCGAGGGTGACGTTGTCGGCGGACAGGCGGTTCACGGTGCTCCTTCGGTTGCTCACTGCGTTGCTGCGGGCGCTCATATCCGTCCGGCCCTGCGCTCGGCGACCAGCAGCCACAGCAGGTAGACCCCGCCGAGCACGCCGGTGACCACGCCGGCCGGCAGCTGGTCGGCGCCGAAGGCCCGCTGGGCGGTCAGGTCGGCGGTGACCAGCAGGGCGGCGCCCATGCACAGGGAGGGCAGCAGGTTGGGGCCGGGCATGGGGGCACCTCCCGCGCCGTTCAGGCAGCGGGGGAGGGTCAGGCGGCGGGCGAGTTGCGGCGCGGTCAGGGCCACGAAGCTCACGGGCCCGGCGGCCGCGGTGGCGGCCGCGACCAGCAGGACGGCACAGCCCATCAGCAGCAGCCGTACGCGTTCGACGCGCACCCCGAGGGCGTAGGAGACGTCGTCGCCCATCTCCAGCATCCGCAGGCCGCGCGCGTTGGCGAGGACGACCGGGAGGAGCACGGCGCACAGGAGGGCCAGCGGTCCGACCTGGGTCCAGTCGCGCCCGTCCAGCGAGCCGGTCATCCAGACCACCGCGCGGGCCGCGTCCACGAAGTCGGCCTTGGTGATCAGATAGCCGTTGACGGCGGTGACCACCGCGGAGACGCCGATGCCGACCAGGACCAGCCGGTACCCGTGCACGCCCTGCTTCCAGGCCAGCAGGTAGATGGCCGCGCCGGTGACCAGGCCGCCCACGAGCGCGCCGAGGGTGACGGCGGTGGCGCTGCCCGAGAACAGGACGATGACGGTGAGCGCGCCGGCGGCCGAGCCCTGCGAGAGGCCGAGCACGTCCGGGCTGCCCAGCGGATTGCGGGAGACGGACTGGAACAGCGCGCCGCCGACGCCGAGGCAGCCGCCGACCAGGAGCCCGACGAGGACGCGTGGCAGCCGCAGTTCGCGGACGATGAACTCCTGCCCCTGACTGCCCTGCCCGACGAGCGCCCTCAGCACGTCGGAGGCCGGGATCGGGAAGTCGCCGGTGCCGATCAGCACGACGCTCGCCGTGAGCGCGGCCAGCACCAGCAGGGCGACGACCGCGCACGTGCGGACGTCGAGGCGCAGGGACAGCCCGCCGGGGGTGCGCAGGGCCCGTGCGGGGCGGGGGGTGCGGGTGGTCTTCACAGCTGGGCCGTCCTCCGCCGCCGTACGAGCAGGATGAACACCGGGCCGCCGATGATCGCGGTGACGACCCCGACCTGGAGCTCGGCGGGCCGGGCGACGACCCGCCCCACGACGTCGGCGCCGAGCAGCAGCACGGGCGACAGGACCGTGGCGTAGGGCAGGATCCAGCGCAGGTCGGGTCCGGTGAAGGAGCGCACGACGTGCGGGACCATCAGGCCGACGAAGACGATCGGCCCGCAGCTGGCGGTGGCCGCCCCGCACAGCACGGTCGCGGCGAGCATGGCGAGCGCCCGGGTGCGGTTCAGGTCGGTGCCCAGGGCGCGGGCGGTGTCGTCGCCCATGGCCATGGCGTTGAGCGGCCGGGCCAGCAGCAGGGCGACGACCGTGCCGACCGCGAAGAACGGGAGCACCTGGGTGACGGTCGCCGTCGTGGCGGAGGCGAGCGAGCCCACGGTCCAGAACCGCATCCTGCCCAGCGCCGCCCCGTCCATGATCATCACGGCCTGGACGTAGCCGTACAGCGCGGCGCCGATCGCGGTGCCGGCGAGCGCGAGGCGTACGGGTGTGGCGCCCCGGCTGCCGCCGAGGAACCACACCAGGGCGCCCACGGCCGCGGCACCGAAGAAGGCGAACCAGACGTAGCCGCTGAGGCTCGTCACGCCCAGGAAGGTGATGGCGGTGACGACGGCGGCGGACGCGCCCGCGTTGATGCCGAGGATGCCCGGGTCGGCCAGCGGATTGCGGGTCAGTGCCTGGAGCACGGCCCCGGACAGCCCGAGCGCCGATCCGGCGAGCAGACCGAGGACCGTACGGGACAGCCGCTCGCCGACCACGACGTCGCCGTACGTCCCCGAGCTCTGGAACAGGCCGTGCCAGACCTGGGCCGGGGACAGCTCCTTCGCTCCGATCGCGATGCTCGCCAGTGCGACGAGCAGCAGTATCGCGACGGAGACGAGGAGCCCCGCGGCTCGCACGCCTCGGCGGGTCGGGGGCGCGGCGGCCGCCGCGCGCTCTTCTGGGGGACTGTCGACCAACACGAGGTTAGGTTAGCCTACCCTCTGCGCCAGCTCGGCGGTTCCCTGCGTTCCTCCGGTCCACCGGTCCACCGGATTCACAGCCCCAGCCGGGCCAGCGCCTTCCCCCCGTCCAGCTCGCACCCGCTGTCGCCGCCGGCCGTCCACGCCGCCGCGCACAGGGCACGGAGCCCGTCCAGTGCCTCCCCCTCGCCGCTCAGTCCGAGACCGGTGTCCGCCGTCGCCGTCCACCCGCCGCACCGGAAACCGTCACCCTCCCGAGTGATTTCCGGCTGCCCGGTGAGCAGCCCCCGCAGATCCGCGTCGACATACGTCGGCCGGTGCCGAGGGGGCGCGGCGAGCAGTTGCGCGCCGTCGGTCACCCCGGTCAGGACGAGCAGCGAGTCGACCCCGCCGTTGAACGCGCCCTCGATGTCCGTGTCCAGCCGGTCGCCCACCACCAGCGGCCGCTCCGCGCCGGTGCGCAGGACCGTCTCGCGGTGCATGGGCGGCAGCGGCTTGCCCGCCACCTGCGGCTCCGCGCCCGTGGCGATCCGGACGACCTCGACCGCCGCGCCGTTGCCCGGACCGATCCCCCGGGCGCCCGGAATCGTCAGATCGGTGTTGGAGGCGAACCAGGGCACCCCGCGCGCGATCGCGTAGCACGCCTCCGCGAAACGCCCCCACGGCAGGTCCGGACCGCCGTAGCCCTGCACCACCGCGGCCGGATCGTCGTCGGCCGACTCCACCGGCTCAAGACCCCGCTCGCGCAGCGCCGTGCGCAGCCCCTCACCGCCGATCACCAGCACCCGCGCACCCTGCGGCACCTGGTCCGCGATCAGCCGGGCCACGGCCTGCGCGGAGGTGACCACGTCGGACGCCTCCGCCCGTATGCCCAACTCGGTGAGGTGCGCGGCCACCGCGGCCGGGGTGCGCAGGGCGTTGTTGGTGACGTACGCCAGATGCATCCCGCCCGCGCGGGCGGTGCCCAGCGAGTCGACCGCGTGCGCGATCGCGTGGCCGCCCGCGTAGACCACTCCGTCCAGGTCGAGCAGGGCCGTGTCGTACGCCTCGCTCAGGGCCTGTGCACTGCCCTCGGGCCTCGTCCTGACGCCCTGCCTCATTCCGCATCTCTCCTCATGACACCCGTTTTCCCCGATCATCCCCTACGCCACTGACACACGTACGATGCCGGGATGAACACAGCAGGTCCCCCACCGGCGACAACACGCCCGGGCCTCGAACTCACCCCGTTCCACGGCCTGCGCTACGACCCCGACCGGGTCGGCAGCCTGGCCGCCGTGACGTCCCCGCCGTACGACGTCGTCGTGCGGCCCGACGGCCTGCACCACCTCCAGTCGGCCGATCCGTACAACATCGTTCGGCTGATTCTGCCGCAGGCCTCAAGCCCCAGCGCCCGCAACAAGCAGGCGGCGGAAACCCTGCGCCGCTGGCTCTCCGAGGGCGTCCTCGTCCCCGACCCGGAACCGGCGCTGTACGTCTACGAGCAGTGCGACGGCGACGGCCTGCTGCAACGCGGACTGATCGGCGCGCTGCGCGTGTCGGAGCCGGCGGAGGGCGTGGTGCTGCCGCACGAGGACGTCATGCCGCACGTGGTCGCCGACCGCGCCGCCCTGATGCGCGCGACCAGCGCCAATCTCGAACCGCTGCTGCTCACCTACCGCGGCGACGGCTCGACCGCCGCCACCACGATGATCATCGAGCGGGTCGCCGAACGGCCGCCGCTGCTGTCGACGACCACCGAGGACGGCTTCGGCCACCGCCTGTGGGCGATCACCGACCCCGCCGACCTCGCGCGCGTGCAGGAGGACCTGGCCCGGCACCAGGCCCTGATCGCCGACGGCCATCACCGCTGGGCGACCTACCGCCGGCTGCGTGCGGAGCACCCCTCCCCCAGCGCCTGGGACTACGGTCTGGTCCTCCTGGTCGACACGGCCCGCTACCCGCTCCGCGTACGCGCCATCCACCGTCTGCTGCACGGCCTGCCGGTCGCCGACGCGCTGTCCGCCCTGGACGGCCTGTTCCGCGTACGGCGGCTGGACCTACCCCTGACGGAAGCCCTGGAGACGCTCGCGGACGCGGCCTGCGAGGGCAACGCCTTCCTGTTCGCCGGCGACGGCTCCTTCCACCTCGTGGACCGCCCGGACCCGGCCCTGCTGGCCCGCACGGTCCCGGCGGAACACCCCGCCGCCTGGCGCACCCTCGACGCGACCGTCCTGCACGCCACGCTCCTCGAGCACGTCTGGCACATCCCCGAGGACTCCCCGGCCCACATCGCCTACATCCACGACACGGTCGCGACCGTGGAGAAGGCAGAACGCGACGGCGGCACGGCCGTCCTGATGCACCCGGTCCGCGAGGAGGTCGTCCGCGACCTGGCCCGCCAAGGGGTCACGATGCCCCGCAAGTCGACGTCGTTCGGCCCCAAGCCGGCGTCGGGACTGGTGCTGAGGGCGCTGGACCTCTGAAACGGCGAAGGGCGGGCCCCGGTGATCGGGGCCCGCCCTCTGTTTCAGTAACGGCCGGTGTCAGTGACGGCCGGCGTGTCCGTCAGTCCTTGTCGGACGTGTCGGCGTCGGACGTGGCGGCGTCGCCGCTCTCGCCCTTGACCTCGTTCTGGCCGTTCTCGCTGCTCTCGCCGTCCTCGCCGTTCTGGCCGTTCTCGCTGCTCTCGCCGTCCTCGCCGTCCTCGCCGTTCTCGTCGTTCTCGTCGAGGGCGTCGGTGAACTCCACGCCGTCCAGCTCGGCCAGTCGGTCGGAGGCGTCGGTGCTGCCGTCCCGGTCGGCCTCGACGGCCTTGGCGAACCACTCCCGTGCCTCGGACTCCCGGCCGACGGCGAGCAGCGCGTCGGCGTAGGCGTACCGCAGGCGCGCGGTCCACGGCTGGACCGAGCCGGAGGCCAGCTCGGGGCTCTGGAGCGTCACGATGGCCGCTTCCAGCTGACCCAAGTCGCGCCGGGCACCGGCCGCGACGAGCCGCATCTCCACCTGTCCGGCCTTGTCGAGCTTGTGCACCTCCGGTGCCCCGGCCATGTCCAGCGTCTTCTCGGGCCGCCCGAGACCGCGCTCGCAGTCGGCCATGAGGGGCCACAGTTCCACGTTCCCGGTCATCCGCCGGGCGGCACGGAACTCGGCGAGCGCCTCGCTGTACTTCTGGCTCGCGTACGCGGCGAACCCGGCCGCCTCCCGTACGGCGGCGACACGGGACGCCAGCCGCAGGGCCACCCTGGAGTAGCCGTAGGCGCCCTCCGGGTCCTCGTCGATGAGCCGGGCGACCATCACCAGGTTCCTGGCGACGTCCTCGGCGAGCGTCTTGGGCAGGCTCTGCAGCTCCTGCCGGACGTCCTTGTCGATCTCGTCGCCCGTGACGTCCTCGGGGATCGGCAGCCGCTTGATCGGCTCCCGGTCCCGGTCGTCGCGGAAGCGCCCGCCACCGCGGCGGTCGTCGCCGCGCCGGTCGTCACCGCGGCGGTCGTCACGGCCCCGGAAACCACCCGGGCGCCCGCCCCGGTCGTCACGCCGCGGACCGCGCCCACCACGGTCGTCACGGCCGCGGAAGCCGCCACGGTCACCGCGGTCGTCACGGCGGTCGCCGCGGTCGTCACGACGGGGACCGCGGTCGAAGTCACGCCGGTCGTCACGGCGCTCGCCGCGGTCGAAGTCACGCCGGTCGTCACGGCGCTCGCCGCGGTCGCCGTCACGGCGGTCGTCGCGACGGTAGGTGGGGCGGTCGCCGTCGCGGCGGAAGCCGCGGTCGCGGTCGTCACGCCGGCCGAAGCCACCGCGGTCGCCATCCCGCCGATCGTCACGTCGGTCATCGCGTCGGTCGTCACGTCGGTCGTCGCGGCGGTAGGTGGGACGGTCGTCGTCGCGGCGGAAGCCACCGCGGTCCCCGCGCTCGGGCCTGTCGCCACGCTCGGGCCTGTCATCACGACGGAACCCACCACGGTCGTCACGACGTCCGTGACCACGGTCGTCGTCACGGCGGAAGCCACCGCGGTCCCCACGCTCGGGCCTGTCGTCACGACGGAACCCGCCGCGGTCGTCACGGCGGTCGCCGCGGTCGTCACGACGGGGACCACGGTCGAAGTCACGGCGCTCGCCGCGGTCGCCATCACGGCGGTCATCGCGCCGGTCGTCGCGGCGGTAGGTGGGACGGTCGCCGTCGCGGCGGAAGCCGCGGTCGCGGTCGTCACGCCGGCCGAAGCCACCGCGGTCGCCATCCCGCCGATCGTCACGTCGGTCATCGCGCCGGTCGTCACGTCGGTCATCGCGCCGGTCGTCACGTCGGTCATCGCGCCGGTCGTCACGTCGGTCATCGCGCCGGTCGTCACGTCGGTAGGTGGGACGGTCGCCGTCGCGGCGGAAGCCGCCGCGGTCCCCGCGCTCGGGCCTTTCATCACGACGGAACCCACCACGGTCGTCACGACGTCCGTGACCACGGTCGTCACGACGTCCGTGACCACGGTCGTCGTCACGACGGCCGAAGCCACTGCGGTCGTTGCTACTGCGTGGTCCTCCGCGGTACCCGCCACGGTCACCGCGGTCACCACCGTCCCGGCGGCGCTGATCGCGCTCCGGACGCTCGTCGGGAGAGTTGGTGGACATCGGTGACTCCTGTCTTGTGTACGGAAATGCAAAAGGACCCCTGGTCCCAGCTGAACGCTGGTGACCAGGGGTCCTTCCAAAGATTGTTCGGCGGCGTCCTACTCTCCCACAGGGTCCCCCCTGCAGTACCATCGGCGCTGTGAGGCTTAGCTTCCGGGTTCGGAATGTAACCGGGCGTTTCCCTCACGCTATGACCACCGAAACCCTAATGGTTTCGAGCGAACAAGCACACTCTTCTGTTGTGGTTCAGCTCAAAGCCGGCAACTGTTCGTTGCCTCAGAACTAACACAGTGGACGCGAGCAACTGAGGACAAGCCCTCGGCCTATTAGTACCGGTCACCTCCACACGTTACCGTGCTTCCAGATCCGGCCTATCAACCCAGTCGTCTACTGGGAGCCTTACCCCATCAAGTGGGTGGGAGTCCTCATCTCGAAGCAGGCTTCCCGCTTAGATGCTTTCAGCGGTTATCCCTCCCGAACGTAGCCAACCAGCCATGCCCTTGGCAGGACAACTGGCACACCAGAGGTTCGTCCGTCCCGGTCCTCTCGTACTAGGGACAGCCCTTCTCAAGACTCCTACGCGCACAGCGGATAGGGACCGAACTGTCTCACGACGTTCTAAACCCAGCTCGCGTACCGCTTTAATGGGCGAACAGCCCAACCCTTGGGACCGACTCCAGCCCCAGGATGCGACGAGCCGACATCGAGGTGCCAAACCATCCCGTCGATATGGACTCTTGGGGAAGATCAGCCTGTTATCCCCGGGGTACCTTTTATCCGTTGAGCGACGGCGCTTCCACAAGCCACCGCCGGATCACTAGTCCCGACTTTCGTCCCTGCTCGACCCGTCGGTCTCACAGTCAAGCTCCCTTGTGCACTTACACTCAACACCTGATTGCCAACCAGGCTGAGGGAACCTTTGGGCGCCTCCGTTACTCTTTAGGAGGCAACCGCCCCAGTTAAACTACCCATCAGACACTGTCCCTGATCCGGATCACGGACCCAGGTTAGACATCCAGCACGACCAGACTGGTATTTCAACGACGACTCCACAACCACTGGCGTGGCCGCTTCAAAGTCTCCCAGCTATCCTACACAAGCCGAACCGAACACCAATATCAAACTGTAGTAAAGGTCCCGGGGTCTTTCCGTCCTGCTGCGCGAAACGAGCATCTTTACTCGTAGTGCAATTTCACCGGGCCTATGGTTGAGACAGTCGAGAAGTCGTTACGCCATTCGTGCAGGTCGGAACTTACCCGACAAGGAATTTCGCTACCTTAGGATGGTTATAGTTACCACCGCCGTTTACTGGCGCTTAAGTTCTCAGCTTCGCCCCACCGAAATGGAGCTAACCGGTCCCCTTAACGTTCCAGCACCGGGCAGGCGTCAGTCCGTATACATCGCCTTACGGCTTCGCACGGACCTGTGTTTTTAGTAAACAGTCGCTTCTCGCTGGTCTCTGCGGCCACCCCCAGCTCACCGTGTAAAACGGATCACCAGACGTGGCCCCCCTTCTCCCGAAGTTACGGGGGCATTTTGCCGAGTTCCTTAACCATAGTTCACCCGAACGCCTCGGTATTCTCTACCTGACCACCTGAGTCGGTTTAGGGTACGGGCCGCCATAAAACTCGCTAGAGGCTTTTCTCGACAGCATAGGATCATCCACTTCACCACAATCGGCTCGGCATCAGGTCTCAGACACATGCCAGGCGGATTTACCTACCTGACGTCCTACACCCTTACCCCGGGACAACCACCGCCCGGGATGGACTACCTTCCTGCGTCACCCCATCACTCACCTACTAACCGCTTGGTTCGGCGGCTCCACCACTCCCCCTCACTCCGAAGAGATCAGAGGCGGCTTCACGGCCTTAGCATCACGATGCTCGATGTTTGACGCTTCACAGCGGGTACCGGAATATCAACCGGTTATCCATCGACTACGCCTGTCGGCCTCGCCTTAGGTCCCGACTTACCCTGGGCAGATCAGCTTGACCCAGGAACCCTTAGTCAATCGGCGCACACGTTTCTCACGTGTGTATCGCTACTCATGCCTGCATTCTCACTCGTCAACCGTCCACAACTACCTTCCGGTGCTGCTTCACCCGGCAGACGACGCTCCCCTACCCATCACGATCCCCGTTGGGGGTACATATCGCAATGACACGACTTCGGCGGTACGCTTGAGCCCCGCTACATTGTCGGCGCGGAATCACTAGACCAGTGAGCTATTACGCACTCTTTCAAGGGTGGCTGCTTCTAAGCCAACCTCCTGGTTGTCTGTGCGACTCCACATCCTTTCCCACTTAGCGTACGCTTAGGGGCCTTAGTCGATGCTCTGGGCTGTTTCCCTCTCGACCATGGAGCTTATCCCCCACAGTCTCACTGCCGCGCTCTCACTTACCGGCATTCGGAGTTTGGCTAAGGTCAGTAACCCGGTAGGGCCCATCGCCTATCCAGTGCTCTACCTCCGGCAAGAAACACACGACGCTGCACCTAAATGCATTTCGGGGAGAACCAGCTATCACGGAGTTTGATTGGCCTTTCACCCCTAACCACAGGTCATCCCCCAGGTTTTCAACCCTGGTGGGTTCGGTCCTCCACGAAGTCTTACCTCCGCTTCAACCTGCCCATGGCTAGATCACTCCGCTTCGGGTCTTGAGCGTGCTACTCCATCGCCCTATTCGGACTCGCTTTCGCTACGGCTACCCCACTCGGGTTAACCTCGCAACACACCGCAAACTCGCAGGCTCATTCTTCAAAAGGCACGCAGTCACGAGATGCAGCAAGCTGCATCCGACGCTCCCACGGCTTGTAGGCACACGGTTTCAGGTACTATTTCACTCCCCTCCCGGGGTACTTTTCACCATTCCCTCACGGTACTATCCGCTATCGGTCACCAGGGAATATTTAGGCTTAGCGGGTGGTCCCGCCAGATTCACACGGGATTTCTCGGGCCCCGTGCTACTTGGGTGTCTCTCAAACGAGCCGCTGACGTTTCGACTACGGGGGTCTTACCCTCTACGCCGGACCTTTCGCATGTCCTTCGTCTACATCAACGGTTTCTGACTCGTCCCACGGCCGGCAGACCGTGGAAGAGAGATCCCACAACCCCCACGACGCAACCCCTGCCGGGTCTCACACGTCGTAGGTTTAGCCTCATCCAGTTTCGCTCGCCACTACTCCCGGAATCACGGTTGTTTTCTCTTCCTGCGGGTACTGAGATGTTTCACTTCCCCGCGTTCCCTCCACTTGCCCTATGTGTTCAGACAAGGGTGACAGCCCATGACGACTGCCGGGTTTCCCCATTCGGAAACCCCCGGATCAAAGCCTGGTTGACGACTCCCCGGGGACTATCGTGGCCTCCCACGTCCTTCATCGGTTCCTGGTGCCAAGGCATCCACCGTGCGCCCTTAAAAACTTGGCCACAGATGCTCGCGTCCACTGTGCAGTTCTCAAACAACGACCAACCACCCGTCACAACCCGCCGAAGCAGATTTTTACCGGGGCCGGCAACCGAAGACCCGACCAGACGGCCGTGCCCTCAGACACCCAACAGCGTGCCCGACACCCTCGCCGCTGAGATCCACGTTCCACGCCGAAGCAGTACTAGTGGTCCCAACCGGACCGAGTGTGCCGAATAATCAACGTTCCACCCATGAGCAACCAGCACCGGACATTCGCCGATGTACTGGCCTCTGACCGAGCGAACCCGGTAAGAAGTGCTCCTTAGAAAGGAGGTGATCCAGCCGCACCTTCCGGTACGGCTACCTTGTTACGACTTCGTCCCAATCGCCAGTCCCACCTTCGACAGCTCCCTCCCACAAGGGGTTGGGCCACCGGCTTCGGGTGTTACCGACTTTCGTGACGTGACGGGCGGTGTGTACAAGGCCCGGGAACGTATTCACCGCAGCAATGCTGATCTGCGATTACTAGCAACTCCGACTTCATGGGGTCGAGTTGCAGACCCCAATCCGAACTGAGACCGGCTTTTTGAGATTCGCTCCACCTCACGGTATCGCAGCTCATTGTACCGGCCATTGTAGCACGTGTGCAGCCCAAGACATAAGGGGCATGATGACTTGACGTCGTCCCCACCTTCCTCCGAGTTGACCCCGGCGGTCTCCTGTGAGTCCCCATCACCCCGAAGGGCATGCTGGCAACACAGAACAAGGGTTGCGCTCGTTGCGGGACTTAACCCAACATCTCACGACACGAGCTGACGACAGCCATGCACCACCTGTACACCGACCACAAGGGGGGCACTATCTCTAATGCTTTCCGGTGTATGTCAAGCCTTGGTAAGGTTCTTCGCGTTGCGTCGAATTAAGCCACATGCTCCGCTGCTTGTGCGGGCCCCCGTCAATTCCTTTGAGTTTTAGCCTTGCGGCCGTACTCCCCAGGCGGGGAACTTAATGCGTTAGCTGCGGCACCGACGACGTGGAATGTCGCCAACACCTAGTTCCCACCGTTTACGGCGTGGACTACCAGGGTATCTAATCCTGTTCGCTCCCCACGCTTTCGCTCCTCAGCGTCAGTAATGGCCCAGAGATCCGCCTTCGCCACCGGTGTTCCTCCTGATATCTGCGCATTTCACCGCTACACCAGGAATTCCGATCTCCCCTACCACACTCTAGCTAGCCCGTATCGAATGCAGACCCGGGGTTAAGCCCCGGGCTTTCACACCCGACGTGACAAGCCGCCTACGAGCTCTTTACGCCCAATAATTCCGGACAACGCTTGCGCCCTACGTATTACCGCGGCTGCTGGCACGTAGTTAGCCGGCGCTTCTTCTGCAGGTACCGTCACTTTCGCTTCTTCCCTGCTGAAAGAGGTTTACAACCCGAAGGCCGTCATCCCTCACGCGGCGTCGCTGCATCAGGCTTTCGCCCATTGTGCAATATTCCCCACTGCTGCCTCCCGTAGGAGTCTGGGCCGTGTCTCAGTCCCAGTGTGGCCGGTCGCCCTCTCAGGCCGGCTACCCGTCGTCGCCTTGGTGAGCCATTACCTCACCAACAAGCTGATAGGCCGCGGGCTCATCCTTCACCGCCGGAGCTTTCAACTCCCGCAGATGCCTGCAGGAGTGATATCCGGTATTAGACCCCGTTTCCAGGGCTTGTCCCAGAGTGAAGGGCAGATTGCCCACGTGTTACTCACCCGTTCGCCACTAATCCCCACCGAAGTGGTTCATCGTTCGACTTGCATGTGTTAAGCACGCCGCCAGCGTTCGTCCTGAGCCAGGATCAAACTCTCCGTGAATGCTTGCTCGGCCAGTAAATTAATACTGCCGGCGACACATCACGAGAGCGGAACCAGAGGGGAGGAATAGTCCCCTCGGTTCACAGCGTCCTCGCTGTGTTTTTTCAAAGGAACCTCGTCCCAGCGGATGCTGGAGACGGGGTATCAACATATCTGGCGTTGATTTTTGGCACGCTGTTGAGTTCTCAAGGAACGGACGCTTCCTTTGTACTCACCCTCTCGGGCTTTCCTCCGGGCTTCCCTTCGGTGTTTCCGACTCTATCAGATCTTTTTCCGATCCGATTTCCTCGGTGCTTTCCAGGTTTCCGCTCTCGCGTTTCCCTTTCCGGCGGTTCCGACTCTATCAGATCTTTTCTCGACCTGACTCCCAGTCAGTGGGGTTTGTCTTTTGGTTTTCGGGCTTCCGCCCGTCGGCCTTTCGACATTCACTACGTTAGCCGATTTCCCTGGCGACTCATAATCGAGTCCCGCGAGTTCGAATTCGGGTACGCGGGCGCACCGAAGACGACCCCGTCGAAGGGGTTGTCGGTAGGTAGTGGATTGGCCGCTCCGGCTGCAGGCGATCGCCGTACCCGGTTCAGCGGCTCGGGCCACGTTACGCACCTTCCGCGGGCGAGTCAACTCCCGCCGTCAGCTTCGACGGCGCCTCGGCGCATGGGCCCGGTACGGGCTCACCGTCGGGTCGTCGGCGGCCCAGAAGCGCCACGGGGGGACGTCGCCGTTGCCGCCCTCGCCGGCCACTCCGATGCGGGGGCCGTTGCGTACCTGGCCGGAGGGGACAGGCGTACCGGTCAGCATCCGTATGGGGGTGTCGCCGGCGGCACAGGCGTCGGTGCCGTCGAGGGTCCGGTCCACGCCCAGAGCAGTGGCCAGCCGGGCCGGGCCTTTGGGCCAGTTCCTTGTCGTTGCGGGCCGAGAGGCGGCGGGCGCGGGCCAGCTCGGCGCCCTCGACGATCTCGCCGGCGCCCAGCAGGACTCCGCTCGCCCTGCCCTCGGCCACAGGTTCATGCAGGGCCACATGACATAGGTGACTCACCACGCATGTATGTCGTTACTCCAGCGTCATCGACAAGGCGTCGACAAGCAGGAGACAGGCAGTGCGAGCGATCGTCTACGCCAGGCTCAGCCCCACCCCGAGGGGCGAGGAGTCCAAGGGCGGGAACCTGACACAACAGGTGGAACTGAGTCAGGCGCTGTGCGACCGGAACGGCTGATCAGTCGTAGCCGTGATCGTCGAGAAGGACACGTCAGCTTCAACCAAGCGGGGAGCCAAGCGAAGCGACGAGTGGGAGCGCGTCAAGGCTCTGGTGGAGGACGGCAAGGCAGACGCCATCGTGTCTCGCCACTACGACCGCATGTACCGCGTCCCCTGGGATCTTGAGGACCTGGTGGACCTGGCCGAGGCGGCCGGCGTCACCCTGGCCGCCGCACAGGCCCAGGGAGTGCTCGACCTGTCCACCCCGTCCGGCCGGCTCGCTGCTCGCATCGGCGCTGTGGTGGCTCGCAACGAGACCGAGATGCGAGTAGAGCGCCAAGTACTCGGACACCAGCGCCGTAGAGAGTCGGGAAGGCCCTTCTGGAGTACTCGTCCGTTCGGCTTCGAGCGTGACGGCAGGCACCGTGAGGCAGAGGCGGAAGCCCTGCGGCAGGCGTACCGGGATGCCCTGACCGGTGTCTCTCTCTGGTCCATCGCGAAGGACTGGAACGCCCCTGGACTGCTCTCACCGCACGGCAAGGAGTGGCGCAGCTCGAACCTTCGGGGGATCCTCTTGAAGCCGCGGAACGCGGGAATCCAGACGTACTCGCAGTGGGTCGAGAAGCCGGACGGGAAGCGCGTACGACTGACCGAGGAGACCGGGGCGGGCAACTGGGAGGCGATCGTCTCCGAGGGCATGTTCCGGGCCCTGGTCCGCTACCTGATCGATCCCGAGCGCAACACGGGCGGCGGCGGCAAGCGCAAGGCCCTGTTGTCCGGCGTCGTCCGCTGCTCGAAGTGTCAGGCCGTCGCCACTCAGGGATGGAGCAAGAAGAACGCGGCAGGCGAGCGGTACCGCATCTACAGCTGTTCAGGTGGCCGGTGCATCACCTGCCCGGCAGACACTCTTGACTCCTTCGTGGTCCGGAAGGTCATCGGCAAGGCCGAGGAGTGGAACGCGGCACCGGCCACGGATGCCGCAGACGAGGGGCAAGAGGCCGAACTGCTGGCCGAGGAGACTGCCGCGTCCGAGAGGCGCAACGCCTTGGCGGAGATGTTCGCTGTAGGGGACATCGACGCGTCGACCCTGCGGACGGGCATCAACAGGTGTGACGCCGACCTGACCAAGATCCGGGCCGAGCTGGCAGACCTGGCAGCGGAGCGGGTGCGCGTCGACTTGGGCGACGTCGAGTACCTGTGGGAGGAACTGGACTACGAGGACCCCGACCGCATCGACTACGTGCGGACCGTCGTGATGCAGGTCTGCGAGCGAGTCGAGCTGATGCCGCGCGGTCGAGGGGTCCGAGCCTTCAAGCCCGGGCACTGCCGGATCACGTTCCGGAACCCCTGAGATCCCAGCACGGAGAACCGAGCCGGCCATCGGCGCTCAGTGAGCACGGGCCCCTGTCTGACGAGAGTCGGGCGGAGCCCTTCGTCATGCCCGGCGAGGAAGATCCGCACATCCCACAAGGCCTCTGTGCACCCATCTCTTTGGTTCGCATGCACCAGGCAGGGACAAGATCCCAACTCGGCTGCTCAAATGCCAACTGGAGTGCTCGGTCACACCCACCCGTCCGGTCCGAGTTGGCGCACGTCGGTAGTCACCCGACCGGCCAGGAACGCGTCACGCGCCGCGCTCGCGAACGATCACGCATCTTCTGGCCCAACTCCGCGCCGACTCACCGGCGAGCCGTGAGCAAGGCGCACAGCGGCTCAGGCTCCGGCGGACGGCTTGGCTCTCGGGCTCAGCCGGTACGCCGAGACCGTTGGATCACCGGCAAGGTAGAAGCGGTGCTGCCAGTCGTGGGCTTTACTCACACCCACCCGAGGGCCCACCCGGACGAGCGCAGCGGGTACCGGCTCGCCCCCGGACAGCACGACCGAGGCATCCGTCAGCAGGTCTGTGCCGTTGTGCTCTGCCGTGATGCCGAGCGCCTGGCAGAAGTTCCCCGGACCCCGCGCAAGACGTGGGCTCTCGACCTTCGCTCCTCGCCGCTTGCGTGCCAGGTCTTCCCCCTCGACGACCCTGCCTGCCCGGATGAGGACAGCTGAGGCGATGCCGTCCGTCCCGGTGACGACGTTGGCGCACCAGTGGAGACCGTGAGACCGGTAGACGTACAGGTGTCCTGCGGGTCCGAACATGACGGCGTTACGGGGTGTCTGACCTCGGTAGGCATGGGAAGCTGGGTCAGCCGTACCGGAGTACGCCTCGGTCTCCGTGATGGCGATGCTCACGATTCCCTCGGGGGTCTCGTGGGTGAGGACGGCACCGAGCAGCCTGGGGGCGACTTGCTCAGCAGGGTGGGCGAGGTCAACGTTCATGCTGACCGCCTTGACATGCCGTAGGTGAAGTAGACGTACACATGGCCGGGGGGACCGAACATCACGCCGTTGCGGGCCGTGCGGCCGCGGTAGGCGTGGGAGCCCGGGTCGTTCGGGCCGTCGTAGGCCTCGACCTCCGTCAGGCGCAGGGCGATCGGGCCGTCGGGGGTCGTACGCACCAGGACGCGGCCCAGCAGATCGGGGGCGACATCCACGACAGGGCGGTCGAAGAACTCTCTGGGCAGCGGCGTACGGGACGTGGGCGCGATCACGGCTCACGAGCGTAGTCGAGGCAGGTGGGATCATTGATCGGGAATCATCCAGGAACCGATCAGGAGGTACCGAGGTGACCGAGCACAAGCGGCGGCCGCTCCCCCACGACTTCCATCCGCCCGTGCCGTCCTTCACGGTCACGAGCGACGACGTCCGGGAGGGCGCGACGCTCGGGGACGCTCAGGTCCACGCGGGCGGGAACACCTCCCCGCAGCTGCGCTGGGCGGGTTTCCCTCCGGAGACGAAGAGTTTCGCCGTGACCTGCTACGACCCGGACGCCCCGACGGGCAGCGGGTTCTGGCACTGGGTGCTGTTCGACATCCCGGCCTCGGTGACGGAGCTGCCGGCGGGTGCGGGCGGCGGCAAGTTCGAGGGGCTGCCCGAGGGCGCGGTGCACGCGCGCAACGACTACGGCACGAAGGACTTCGGCGGTGCCGCGCCGCCGCCCGGGGACGGACCGCACCGGTATGTGTTCACGGTGTACGCGGTGGACCAGGACAGGCTCGGTCCGGACTCGGACGCCTCGCCCGCCGTGGTGGGCTTCAATCTGCGCTTCCACACGCTGGCGCGCGCCCGGCTGATCGGTGAGTACGAGAACCCCGCCGAGGGCTGAGCCGCGCGGCGCGCAGGCCGCCGTTCACTGAACGTTTGCCCGCTTCCGGTCTTGAACGTGGCCGGGAGCGGGCATTTTTATTGCGTTGTCCATCCCGGCGCGCCCGGCCAGAGTTGATCCAGCCCGCCAGGGGGTGGGCCGGCGTTCTTGGGAGGTGGGCCGGGATGCGGGACACGCTGGTGCTGAACGCGAGCTTCGAGCCGCTGTCGACGGTGACGCTGAACCGGGCGGTCGTGCTCGTGCTCCAGTCGAAGGCCGTGGTCGAGCAGACCCATCCGGAGCTGCGGCTGCGTGGCGCGCAGGTCGACATCCCCGCGCCCCGGGTGATCCGGCTGTGCCGGTATGTGCGGGTGCCGTTCCGAAGACAGGCTCCGTGGTCGAGGCGGGGTGTGCTGATACGGGACCGGCACCGGTGCGCGTACTGCGGGCGGCGCGCGACGACCGTGGACCACGTGATGCCGCGCTCGCGGGGCGGGCAGGACACCTGGCTGAACACGGTGGCCTCGTGCGCGGAGGACAACCACCGCAAGGCGGACCGGACTCCGGAGCAGGCGGGAATGCCGTTGCTGCGGGAGCCGTTCGAGCCGACCCCCGCGGACGCGATGCTTCTGGCCCTGGGGCAGGAGGAGTTCGAGGCGCTTCCCTCCTGGCTGGCCCGGTCGGCAGCCTAGTTCGACGGCAGTGGGGCCCGCCTTCGTGATTTCTCACGATGGCGGGCCCCACTTGCCGTGGCTGACCGGGCGGGTCAGTCGATGGACGGCTTCTCGCGTCGCTCGGTGGCCGCGGGGGCGTTGCCGCCGCTCGGGGCGCCGCCCAGGCCGAAGCCGCCGATGGCTCCGGACAGGCCCTTGAGGGCGTCGCCGATCTCGCTGGGCACGATCCAGAGCTTGTTGGCATCGCCTTCGGCGATCTTCGGGAGCATCTGGAGGTACTGGTAGGAAAGCAGCTTCTGGTCGGGGTCTCCGGCGTGGATGGACTCGAAGACCGTACGGATGGCCTGGGCCTCGCCCTCGGCGCGCAGGGCGGCGGCCTTGGCCTCACCCTCGGCGCGCAGGATCGCGGACTGCTTCTCACCCTCGGCGCGGAGGATCTCCGACTGCCGGACACCTTCGGCCTGGAGGATCGCGGCGCGCTTGTCACGGTCGGCGCGCATCTGCTTCTCCATCGAGTCCTGGATGGAGGTGGGCGGTTCGATGGCCTTGAGCTCCACGCGGTTGACGCGGATGCCCCACTTGCCGGTCGCCTCGTCGAGGACGCCGCGCAGGGCCGCGTTGATCTCCTCGCGGGAGGTCAGGGTGCGCTCCAGGTCCATGCCGCCGATGATGTTGCGCAGGGTGGTGACGGTGAGCTGCTCGATGGCCTGGATGTAGCTGGCGACCTCGTAGGTGGCGGCCCGGGCGTCGGTCACCTGGTAGTAGATGACGGTGTCGATGTTCACGACCAGGTTGTCCTGGGTGATCACCGGCTGCGGTGGGAACGGGACGACCTGTTCACGCAGGTCGATGCGGTTGCGGATGGTGTCGATGAACGGGACGACGATGTTGAGGCCCGCGTTCAGTGTCCGTGTGTAGCGGCCGAAGCGCTCGACGATGGCGGCGCTCGCCTGTGGGATGACCTGAATCGTCTTGATCAGGGCGATGAAGACCAACACCACCAGGATGATCAGGACGATGATGACCGGTGCCATCGTTGCTGCCCGTACCCTTCTCCGCCTCGGCTCTTTCGGAAGATCTTGCGGTTGTTGAAGATCTTGCTGGTCGAGTCTGACAGACCGTGGCCCAACTCGTGGCCTGTTCGGTCCACTTGCGTTGTCGCCTTTGGTGCGAGGTCACATGACGACGGCGGTGGCGCCCTCGATGTCCACGACGTCGACCTGTTCGCCGACTTCGTAGGCGTGGTCGGTGTCGAGCGCGCGTGCCGACCAGATCTCCCCGGCGAGCTTGATACGGCCGCCGGAGCCGTCGACGCGTTCCAGGACGACGGCCTGCTTGCCCTTCAACGCGTCCACCCCCGTGGCCAGTTCGGGCCGCTGCTGGCGGTGCCTGGCCGCGATGGGCCGGACGACGGCGATCAGGGCGACCGAAACGACGACAAAGGTGAGCACCTGGACGACGACGCCGAAGCCGAAGCCCGCGACGGCCGCGGCCACGACCGCGCCCACCGCGAACATGCCGAACTCCGGCATCGCGGTGACCACGAGCGGGATTCCGAGCGCCGCCGCGCCGACCAGCCACCAGACCCATGCGTCGATGTTGTCCACATGGTCATGTTAGGCCGGGGCGGTGGCGGCGGACAGGGTGCGGAGCGGTGTTCAGGACAGCGGAAGTCCCTTGGCGGTCCAGCGGTCACCGGCCTGTTCGACGACGAGCGGGAGGCCGAAGCACAGGGACAGGTTGCGGGAGGTGAGTTCGAGCTCCAGCGGGCCTGCGGCGAGGACCTTGCCCTGGCGGATCATCAGGACGTGGGTGAAGCCGGGGGCGATCTCCTCGACATGGTGGGTGACCATGATCATCGAAGGGGCGATCGGGTCCCTGGCGAGCCGGCCGAGACGGCGGACCAGGTCCTCGCGGCCGCCGAGGTCGAGACCGGCGGCGGGCTCGTCGAGCAGGAGCAGCTCGGGGTCGGTCATCAGGGCGCGGGCGATCAGGGTGCGCTTGCGCTCGCCCTCGGAGAGGGTGCCGAACTTGCGGTCCAGGTAGTCGCTCATGCCGAGGCGGTCGAGGAAGGCGCGGGCACGCTGCTCGTCGATGTCCTCGTACTCCTCCTGCCAGCCGGCCGTCATGCCGTACGCGGCGGTCAGGACGGTCTGGAGCACGGTCTGGCCCTTGGGGAGCTTCTCGGCGAGGGCGATGCCCGCCACACCGACGCGGGGGCGCAGCTCGAAGACGTCGGTCCCGGGCTTCCCGAGGGTCTCGCCGAGGACGGTGGCGGTGCCGCTGCTGGGGTAGAGGTAGGTGGAGGCGACGTTGAGCAGGGTGGTCTTGCCGGCGCCGTTGGGGCCGAGGATGACCCAGCGCTCCCCCTCCTTGACCGACCAGGAGACCTGGTCCACGAGAGCCCGGCCCTCACGGACCACGGATACGTCCTGAAGCTCCAGAACATCGCTCATGAGCGCGTTGTCTCCCCTTGCAGTGTGCCGCCGGTCTCGGCATCGCGTACGCCTGTGGCTGGGTCCGCCGCGCCGGTGGGCGCACGCAGCCCTGACCGAATCTACGCCACGAGCCGGGCGGGCTGTTCCATCGGTCCGGTCCTTAGGGTGGAGGCATGCTCTCGGAACCGCGCTCTGGACGCCTCGCCGCTTGGGGAAACTCCCTCTTGTCCGGATATGTCTCGCCGGATGACGCCGTGCTCGCCATCGTCGGGGACGACGCCGTCCATCGCGTGGAAGGGCTGCCCGGTGAGTCGGGTCCGGTCGGGCTCACGCTGGCGCTGGGGCGGCTGCGCCGGCTCGGGGTGGACGCGCTGCGGGTGGCGCTGCCCGCGCCGGGGCATCCGCTGGGGCTGAGCGGGCCGCCGGAGTTCAACGCGCGGGCGCTGGAGGCCGGGGAGGCGGTGCTCTGCCACGGGGCCGCCTTCGGGCTGGTGCCCGAGGTGCACGAGGCCGGGCCGGAGGGCGATGTGCACGCCGAGGTGCTGTGGCACGTGCTGCCGGTGCGGGAGGCGCCGTCGGCCGACGTGCCGTCGCTGGGCGAGGCCGAGCGGGAGCTCGCGGAGGCGCTGCGGGAGGCCACGTCGGTGTTGTCGCGGCTGGACGTGGCCGGATCGGGCCCGGTGGCGGAGGCGGCGATCGACGCGTACCGGGCGCGGGCCGAGCGGGGGCCGGAGGTTCTGGCGCCGGGGTATCCGCCACGGGCGGTGCGGGTGCTGGAGCTGGCGCGGCGGGTGGCGCTGCTGGTCTCGCTGGCGTACGGGAACGGGCACGGGGGTGCGGTGAGCGCGTCCGAGATGGCGGCGCGTGGGGACGCGCTGCGGCCGGTGGAGCGGACGGCTCGACGGGCGCAGGTGGCGGCGTACAACTCGGTGCTCGAGGAGCGGGAGAGAGGGGCGCGCTGACGGACGGCCGCGACGGGTGTCCAGGCTGCGCGCGGGCCGCGAAACGGCCTCCCGGGGGGAGCCGGGAGGCCGTCGGTCGTGGTGGGCTCAGGGCCTCACCGGGCTCAGCGGCCTCAGCGGTTGAGGCCGAGGTTGCCGAAGGCGGGGTTCAGGACGCCGATGACGTTCACGCTGTTGCCGACGGCGTTGACCGGGATGTGGACGGGGGCCTGAACGACGTTGCCCGAGACGACGCCCGGGGAGCCCTTGGCGGCGCCGCCGGCCCAGGCGCCGTCGGTGGCGGAGGCCATCGACGCACCGGCGGCCACGAGCCCCCCGGCCACCATCGTCACGACCGCTGCCTTCTTCAGGTTCTTCACTTCTGACCCCTCCTGGTGATCGCCGCGGCAGGCGCCGCGGCACGCACTGGAGAACGGCCGGGCCGCACGGAGGTTGCGCCATCCGGGGGACATTCCCACGACGGTATGAATCTCAGTCCGGAGCGGGACCCTCCGAATTGCCCTCGGCGGGCGGGATCACCCGCTCAGGCCGTGGCGCACGGCCCACAGCGCGGCCTGGGTGCGGTCCGCCAGGTCGAGCTTCATCAGGATGTTCGACACATGGGTCTTGACGGTCTTCTCGGAGAGCACCAGGGCCCGGGCGATCTCGCGGTTCGAGCGGCCGTCGGCTATCAGGCCGAGCACTTCCCGCTCCCGCTCCGTCAGCGATGTCCCCCGGCCCTGGCCGGAGTTGCTCTCCTCCTGGGACAACAGGGCGCCCGCGACCTCCGGTTGGAGGAGGATGTGCCCGGCGTGCACCGAGCGGATGGCGCCGGCGAGCGCGTCGGGGTCCACGTCCTTGTAGACGTACCCGGCGGCGCCCGCGCGCAGCGCCGGGACCACCGTGCGCTGCTCGGTGAAGCTGGTGACGATCAGCACGCGCGCGGGGTTGTCGAGTTCGCGGAGCCGGCGCAGCGCCTCGACCCCGTCCATGACGGGCATCTTGACGTCCATGAGGACGACGTCGGGCCTCAGCTCCTCGGCGCGGGCGACTCCCTCGGCGCCGTCCGCCGCCTCGCCCACGACCTCGATGTCGTCCTGCACCTCCAGGAAGGTGCGCAGGCCCCGGCGGACCACCTGGTGGTCGTCGACGAGCAGTACCTTGATCGGGTCAGCCACCGGGGACCTCCATCTCGATCGCGGTGCCCTTGCCGGGCACCGATTCCACCGTCAGTCGTCCGCCGGCCCCGCTCGCCCGGTCCCGCATGGACACCAGGCCGAGGTGGCGGCCCGCGCGGCGCACCGCCTTCGGGTCGAAGCCGGTGCCGTCGTCGGTGATCCGCAGGACGGCGCCGCCGCCGCGGCGGTCCAGGGTGACGTCGACATGGTCCGCCCGCGCGTGCCGCAGCGCGTTGTGCAGGGCTTCCTGGGCGACGCGGAGCACGGCCTCCTCCTGCGCGGCCGGCAGGGCGCGGATGCCGCGGGCGGCGAAGGTGACACGCGCGCTGTGGGCGCGGTCGAGGACCTGGATCTGGGTGCGGAGGGTGGCGACCAGGCCGTCCTCGTCGAGGGCGGCGGGGCGCAGTTCCACCACGGCGGCGCGCAGTTCGTCGACGGCCTCGGCGGCGAGCGCGGCCACCTGCTGCAGTTCGCCCTTGGCGCGTGCCGGGTCGCGGTCGACGAGGGCGGTGGCGGCCTGGGCGGTCAGGCGCAGGGAGAACAGTTTCTGGCTGACCGCGTCGTGCAGTTCGTGGGCGAGGCGGGAACGCTCCTCGGCGATGGTCAGTTCGCGGCTGCGTTCGTAGAGGCGGGCGTTGGTGAGGGCGATCGCGGCGTGCTGGGCGAGGATCGAGAGCAGTTCCTCGTCCTCCGCGGTGAAGCCGCAGCCGCCCTCGTGCCTCACGCCGTTCTTGTTCGCCAGGAACAGCGCGCCGATGACCTCGTCGCCGTCGCGGATCGGCAGGCCCAGGAAGTCGGACATCTCGGGATGGGCGGCGGGCCAGCCCTCGAAGCGCGGATCCTCGCGCAGGTCCGCGAGGCGCTCCACCCGGGCCTCGCTCAGCATCGCGGCGAGGATGCCGTGCTGGCGCGGGAGCGGGCCGATGGCCCGCCACTGCTCCTCGCTGACCCCGTCGACCACGAACTGGGCGAAGCCGCCGTGGTCGTCCGGTACGCCGAGGGCGGCGTACCGCGCGTCGAGCAGTTCACGGGCCGAGGCGACGATCGTCTTCAGGACGTCGCGCACCTCGAGGTGTCTGCTCATGGCCAGCAGCGCGGAACTCACCGCGGCGAGGCCTGACCTGGGGCCTTGACTCATGCCCTCACGGTACCGGCGGGGGATGACGGTCCGGATCGGCCCCGCGACGGCCGTACCCGGGCCGCTGGACCTAGGTCCGGCGACCGGTACGGGACGGTCCCCGGACGCGGGCGCGCACCCTGTCGGGCCGCCGGGAATCCGCTCACCGAGAGCGTTGCGGCGGCAACGACGGGTGAGAAAACCTCCGCCCCGATGTGAGGGCACCCATAGGACGCAGGTCACGTACGAACGGACATAGGAGACAGAGGGGCCCGTCACGAACGGCACAGACGCTCTAGTCTGTCCCGTTTTGTCCGTTCCGCTCCACTACCCGGCTTCGTACGTCACACCTTTGCCACCGGATTTTGCGGCAGCTAAGAATTGCTCTCGTCGCTCAACGCCGCGGGTTTCCGCTCGCGGCGTTTGTGTGGGACGGACCCCCTCCCGCAGTCCGGAGAGCGACCTCCGCGCTACTCGAAGAGGTCTATTTCGCCATGCCCGCAAACTTCCGCCTTCCCGGTCGTGCCCTGGCCCAGCCCCGCAAGATCGCCGTCGCCGGCGTCGCCGTCCTCGGAGCGGCCGCCGTCGCCCTCTCCGCCGCGCCCGGCCACGCCGAGACGACGAGCAGCGTCGCCGCCGCCCCGGTGCAGCTCGGCACCCAGCCGATCCAGGGCGTGAAGGCCAGCGTCACCGACCAGCTCGCGGGCGAGAGCGTGAAGGTCCAGGCCATCGCGGCCAAGAAGCAGGCCGTCGTGACACAGCAGGCCCGGACCGCCGCCCTGCACAAGGCCGCGGCCGCCCAGAAGGTCAAGTCCGCGCACCAGGCCAAGCAGGCCGCGAGCCGGTCCGCCGAGCGCCCGCAGATGCAGACGGTCGCGTACTCCACCCACTACGGCAACAACCTGGACGGCTGGATCCGGCAGGCGCTCGCCGTCATGAAGCAGCACAACATCCCCGGCTCCTACAGCGGCCTGCACCGCAACATCATGCGGGAGTCCTCGGGCAACCCGAACGCCATCAACAACTGGGACATCAACGCCCGCAACGGCATCCCGTCCAAGGGCCTGCTGCAGGTCATCGACCCGACCTTCCGCACGTACCACGTCCCCGGCACGTCGTGGAACATCTACGACCCGGTCGCCAACATCACCGCCGCCGCCAACTACGCGGCGCACCGGTACGGCTCGATGGACAACGTCAACAGCGCGTACTGAGGCCGGCGCGGACCTCTGACGAGACGCGGAAGGGCGGCACCCCGTTGCGGGGTGCCGCCCTTCGTGCCGTGCCGCGGCGCGGTTACTTGCGCATGACCTCCGGCTCGTGGCGGCGCAGGAAGCGCGCCACCAGGAAGCCGCACACGACGCCGAGCACGATCAGCATGACCATGTCGAGGGTCCAGGCGGAGGCCGTGTGGTTCCACAGCGGGTCGGTGCTGGTCGGGTCGTCGGTGTTCGGGGCGATGTTGTTGAAGTCCAGCGTGGTACCGGCGGCGGCCACCGCCCAGCGCGACGGCATCAGGTACGAGAACTGGTTGACGCCCATGGTGCCGTTCAGCGTGAACAGGCAGCCGGTGAACACGACCTGGACGATGGCGAACATCACCAGCAGCGGCATGGTCTTCTCGGCGGTCTTCACCAGCGAGGAGATGACCAGGCCGAACATCATCGCGGTGAAACCGAGCGCCATGATGGGCAGGCACAGCTCGAGCAGCGTGGCGCTGCCCAGGATCAGGCCCTTTTCGGGGATCTCGCGGCTGGAGAAGCCGATCAGGCCGACCATCAGTCCCTGGATCACGGTGACCGCGCCGAGCACGATCACCTTGGACATCAGGTACGCCGAGCGGGACAGGCCGGTGGCGCGTTCCCGCTCGTAGATGACCCGTTCCTTGATCAGCTCGCGGACGGAGTTCGCGGCGCCCGCGAAACAGGCGCCGACCGCGAGGATCAGCAGCACCGTGGTCGCCGTGCCGTTCGGGACGTGCAGCCCCGTCGTCCGGTTGATCTGCTCGTTGACCAGCAGACCGCGGTTGTGGTCGATGAGCAGGCTGACCGCGCCGAGCACCGCCGGCAGGATCACCGACAGCGCCAGGAAGCCCTTGTCGGAGGCGATCACCGACACGTACCGCCGGATCAGGGTCATCAGCTGCGAGCCCCAGCCCTGCGGCTTGGGCGGCTTGATGGCCGGCGGAGGCATGTGTACGGACTGCGGCTCGACGGCGTCGATGTCCGCGGCGTACATCTGGTAGTGCTGCGAGCCCTTCCAGCGGCCGGCCCAGTCGTAGTCGCGGTAGTTCTCGAAGGCGGAGAACACATCGGCCCAGGTGTCGTAGCCGAAGAAGTTCAGCGCCTCCTCCGGCGGGCCGAAGTAGGCCACGGCGCCGCCCGGCGCCATCACCAGCAGCTTGTCGCACAGGGCCAGTTCGGCCACCGAGTGGGTGACGACGAGGACCGTGCGGCCGTCGTCGGCGAGTCCCCGCAGCAGCTGCATGACGTCGCGGTCCATGCCCGGGTCGAGACCGGAGGTCGGCTCGTCCAGGAAGATCAGCGACGGCTTGGTGAGCAGCTCAAGCGCCACCGAGACGCGCTTGCGCTGGCCGCCGGACAGGGAGGTGACCTTCTTGTCCTTGTGGACGTCCAGCTTCAGCTCGCGCAGCACCTCGTCTATGCGGGCCTCGCGCTCGGCCGCCGTGGTGTCGGCCGGGAAGCGCAGCTTGGCCGCGTACTTCAGAGCCTTCTTCACGGCCAGTTCCTTGTGCAGGATGTCGTCCTGCGGGACCAGGCCGATGCGCTGGCGCAGCTCGGCGAACTGCTTGTAGAGGTTGCGGTGGTCGTAGAGGACCTCGCCCTGGTCGGCGGGCCGGTAGCCGGTGAGCGCCTTCAGCAGGGTCGACTTGCCGGAACCGGACGGGCCGATGACACCGACCAGCGACTTCTCCGGGAGGCCGAAGGAGACGTCCCTGAGGATCTGCTTGCCGCCGTCGACCGTCACGGTCAGGTGGCGGGCGGAGAAGGACACCTCACCGGTGTCGACGAACTCCTCGAGCCGGTCGCCGACGATCCGGAACGCCGAGTGGCCGACGCCGACGATGTCCGTCGGGCCGAGCTGCACCGTGCCGCCCTTGGGCACCGGGTGGCCGTTGACGTACGTGCCGTTGTGCGAGCCGAGGTCGCGGATCTCGAAGCGGCCGTCGGGTGTGGCGTGGAACTCCGCGTGGTTGCGGGAGACCTGGAGGTCGGAGACGACCAGGTCGTTCTCCAGGGCGCGGCCGATGCGCATCACGCGGCCGAGCGAGAACTGGTGGAAGGTCGTCGGGCTGCGGTCGCCGTAAGCCGGCGGCGCCCCCGCGGCGCTGCCGGGACCGCCCTGCTGCTGCGGGATCGACGGCGTCTGCGGGCCCTGCTGCGGCTGCGGTGGTTCCGGCTGCTGCCAGTCGGCCTGCGGTGTCTGCGGCCGCGGTTCCTGCTGCTGCGCCCAGCCGGGGGTCGCGCCCTGGGCCGCGTACGGCTGCTGCTGCGGCTGGGCCTGCGGGGTCGCCGCCGGGGCCGCGGCGCCGGCGAGGCTCAGCACGGGCCCGTCGGTCGCGTTCCCGAGATGCACGGCCGAACCGGGTCCGAGCTCCAGCTGGTTGACCCGACGGCCCTGCGCGAACGTGCCGTTGGTGCTGCCGTGGTCCTCGATGACCCAACTGCGGCCGTTGTAGCTGACCGTGGCGTGACGCCAGGAGACCCTGGCGTCGTCGAACACGATGTCCCCCTGTGGATCGCGTCCCAGGGCGTAGGACCTGGACGGGTCGAGCGTCCAGGTCCGTCCATTGGTTTCCAGTACGAGTTCCGGCACTCCATGCCCCACTGAGTTGTCCCCCGATTTACCCCCGTCGCGGGGAGTCTAGGGATGTCGAACATCGGGGGGAACTATTTCAGGCTCAGCCCACTGACCGAAAGCCGGGCCTTGTGAAGAGTGTCTACGTCCGCTTCGGCCGCCTTTTCGCCGACGGGGTTGAAACCCGGCCGCAGAGTGGTATTTCACGCGAGGGGGGACATGCGCGGCGGCCGGGCCGCGCCGCGGATCGGGGGGTCTGCCATGAGCGCTGCCACGGGCGTCGGGACCGTGAGGCACGGTGCGCGCCTGCCGTGGCTCGACGTGCTGCTGTCCGCGATCGCCTGCGTGAGCTGGGCGTTGACCGGCATGGCGGGCACGGCCGCGCTCGGTCTGCACCTGCTGCGGGCCGACGCGTCGGGCTCGCTGGGGCCGATGACCGCCGCGGTGGTGGCACTTGGGGCGGGTGGTTCGGTCACGCCGTCCGGCGATGTGTCCGCGTTCGGCCTGAAAGGCGCCGAGGCGCACACGGCCCTCCAGATCACGCCACTCGGGGTGAGCCTGGTCGGTGCGCTGCTGCTGTCGTGGCTCTTCCTACGGTCCTTGCGCACGGCGGGAGTTGTGATCGCGCCGACCGAACTCCTCGCCCGGGCGGGCGCGGTGGTGGCGCTGTTCGTGGCGGTGCTGGGCGGGCTTGCCTGGGCGGGGCACGACGTCGTCACGATCGACGGGGGTGCGCTCGGGCTCGGCAGGCTGCCGGGCGGCGCGGGATCCGGTGGCGTGAGCATTCCCGGGCTCGGTGACCTGGGGGACATCGGCGGGCTCCTGCCCGACCGCGTCGGCGGGCTCATCGGCGCCAAGGCCGCGGTCGGCTTCACCGTCGACACGGCGCCGACCCTGCTGGGCGGGCTCGGCTGGTCGGCCGGGGTCCTGCTGATCGCACTGCTCGCCTCGCGCCGCACGCCGCTGCCGCGCGGCTGGGAGGCCGTGCACCGGGTGGTGCGGCCGGCCGTGTCGGCGCTCGTCACGGTGCTGACGGCCGCCGTGGCGGCGGGACTCGCGGCGGCCGCGTACGCGGCGATCGGCGACGACCACCCCCGGCGCGTCGCGGGCGCGGCACTGCTCGGCACCCCCAACGGCGTCTGGCTCGGCATCCCGGTCGGTCTCTTCGTCCCCTGGGACGGCAAGGCGACGGGCGGACTGGCCGGGGTCCTGCCGGACCCCCTGGACAGGCTGCTGACCGCGCACTCCGACCAGCCGGTCACGCTGTCCCGGCTGGCCGGCCTGGACGGCCGGGTGTGGCTGCTGGGTGTCGCGGCGGCGCTGGCGATGCTGCTGGCGGGAGTACTGACGGCGGTACGCACACCGGCGGGGGCGGCTCCGGTCCGCCGTGACACTCTCGGCTTCGCGGGACGGTGCGCGCTGCGGCTGGGCATCGCCACCGCGCTGACGCTGCCGCTGCTCGCGTGGCTGACGGAGTTGTCCGTGGACGCGTCCTTGTCCGTCCTCGGCCTCGACGTGTTCGGCGCCGGGGTGGAACTGCGCGGCCACCTGGGCACGGCCCTGCTGCTCGGCGCCGTGTGGGGAGCCGGCGCAGGCGCCGTGGGTGCCCTGCTGGCCACGGCGGCGGGAGCCGCCGGCAGCCGCGCGGCACCGTTGGCACGGGGCGAGGCGGGGCCGGCCGCAGCCGTGGAACACCCGGGCCACGAAGTGCGGCCCGGACCCGCGGGCGGCACCCCCTACGCCCCGGCTGCGCCGTACCGCCCACCGAACCCGTCCACCAACCCGTACTTGCTCCTGCCGGACGGGCTGCGATCCCCGCAGGACACCCACCCGCCCGAGGACCGAGGGCCGGCCGACCGCACGGAGCCGGCCGCGCCGGGCAGCGGTGAGCGGGCCCGGCCGGCTGCTTCGGGGCACGACATGTACGGGGCGCCGACGGTGGCCGGTCCCGTGCAGCCCCAGCCCCTTCCTCCCCCGCGACCGCCCGGGCGGCCTCCGCGGCCCCCTCGGTCGCCGCGGTCGCCGGGAGCACCGGACGGCGAACCGCCGCCTTTGCCGCCGAGGCCGCCCCGGCCTCCGAAGAAGTGACCGCCCGACGACGGGCGGCGAGTGGCGGGTGGCAGCCAGGTCGTCGTCCCGTGGACATCTGTTGTTCGCTGTCCGGCAGGCGGACCTGAGGGGCAGGGGGCACTGGGTGCCGGATACGGTGGAAGCACCATGAGCGCTTCGCAGACCTCTGCCGATCCCACCCTTCTCGTCAAGATCTTCGGGAAGGACAGGCCGGGCATCACGGCCGGTCTCTTCGACACCCTCGCCGCCTACTCCGTCGACGTCGTCGACATCGAGCAGGTCGTCACCCGTGGCCGCATCGTGCTGTGCGCGCTCGTCACGCAGCCGCCCGCCGGGCTGGAAGGCGACCTGCGGGCCACCGTGCACAGCTGGGCCGAGTCGATGAGAATGCAGGCGGAGATCATCTCCGGCCACGGGGACAACCGGCCGCGCGGCCTCGGGCGCTCCCTGGTCACCGTTCTCGGCCACCCGCTCACCGCGGAGGCGACCGCCCGGATCGCCGCCCGGATCACCCGGGCCGGCGGCAACATCGACCGTATCTTCCGGCTGGCCAAGTACCCGGTGACGGCGGTGGAGTTCGCGGTGTCCGGCGTGGAGACGGGGCCGCTGCGCACCGCCCTGGCGACGGAGGCCGCGGCACTCGGTGTCGATGTCGCGGTCGTCGGGGCGGGCCTGCACCGGCGGGCGCAGCGCCTGGTCGTCATGGACGTGGACTCCACGCTCATCCAGGACGAGGTGATCGAACTGTTCGCCGGGCACGCCGGCTGCGAGGACAAGGTCGCCGAGGTGACGGCGGCGGCGATGCGCGGCGAGCTGGACTTCGAGCAGTCCCTGCACGCCCGCGTGGCGCTGCTGGAGGGGCTGGACGCCTCCGTGGTGGACAAGGTGCGCAGCGAGGTGCGTCTGACGCCGGGCGCGCGCACCCTGATCCGTACGCTCAAGCGGCTCGGCTACCAGGTCGGCGTCGTCTCGGGTGGCTTCACCCAGGTCACGGACGATCTGAAGGAGCGGCTCGGACTGGACTTCGCGCAGGCCAACACCCTGGAGATCGTCGACGGCAGGCTGACCGGCCGGGTCACCGGCGAGATCGTCGACCGGGCGGGCAAGGCACGGCTGCTGCGCCGGTTCGCCGCCGAGGCGGGTGTCCCGCTGTCGCAGACGGTCGCGATCGGTGACGGCGCGAACGACCTCGACATGCTGAACGCGGCCGGCCTCGGAGTCGCCTTCAACGCCAAGCCGGTGGTGCGGGAGGCGGCGCACACGGCGGTGAACGTGCCGTTCCTCGACACCGTGCTGTACCTGCTCGGAGTCACCCGCGAGGAGGTCGAGGCCGCGGACGCCCACGAGGAAGGCTGAGCGGTCCCGCCGGCCACCTCCCGCACCGCCGTCGGGCTACTCCGACGGCGCCCAGTAGTCGAGCAGTGTGGCCACGCCCCGCTCCAGGGCCTTCCAGGATCCCTCGAAGGAGACCACGGCGAACGCGGCGGCCGGGAACCCACGCCGGCTCATCCGCTCGCGGGCGTCGCCCTCGGCCGAGCCGGACAGCACCTCGGCAAGACCCTGGATGCCCGGGTTGTGGCCGATGAGGATCACATTCCGCACGTCGTCGGGCGTCTCGTTGAGCACGGTGATCAGCTCGCCGGGCGAGGCGTCGTAGACCCGCTCCTCGTAGACGGTCTTCGGCCGGTGCGGCAGCTCGTGGACGGCGAGCTTCCAGGTCTCGCGGGACCGGATCGCGGTCGAGCACAGGGCCAGATCGAAGGAGACACCGGTGCCGGCCAGCCTGCGGCCGGCGACCGCGGCGTCCGTGCGGCCCCTCTCGGCGAGTGGTCGTTCGTGGTCGGTCACCTGCGGCCAGTCGGCTTTCGCATGCCGGAAGAGAACAATCCTGCGGGGTTCTGCGACGCTCATGGGTCCCAGCTTCGCATGAAACAGGTTGGGGGGCGCAGGGAGTTGACATGCGGCTTCCCGGGCGGGGCGGGCGGCACGAGGACCTGCGCGGGAGGGGCGACCGGATGCCCCCGCGGGGGGTCAGAGGGCGAGCAGTTCCCGGGCGTGCCGCAGGAGCTGGGGGATGGTGGGGTCGCCGCCCGCCGCCTGGGCGTCCGCCGGGTTGCGTATCAGGAGGAGCAGCGCGACGAAGGCCAGCACGGGCAGGGCCAGGGCCCACCACGGCAGCCGGGAGTCGACGCCGGCGCCCGTGGTCGCCGGGTGGGGCCGGGTGTGCGTACGGGCCGACATGATCGCCTCCGCTGGTCTCCGAGGTCCGCGGACCGCCTCGCGCGGTCACATCTCGAAGCTACGGAATCCGCGCTCCCCGGCCCATCCGGTGATCCACCCACTTGTCCCTGACCCTCACCCCCTAGGGGATGGGGGGATAACCCCACCATCGACCCTGAGGACGGGCCTCACCGGCGGGCGGACGTCACAGGACTCACCTGCGGCACGGGGAAAGCCGCGGCCGCCGCGGCGCGGGGCCGCGGCGGCAGAGGGTCACGGCGCCGCGAGGGTCGCGACGATGGCGATGATCACGAAGATGGCGAAGAAAGCGCCGAGGACGAGCAGCATCTTCCGCTGGCCGTCCTTGGGGTTCGGGTCGAGCACAGGCTGCATGCGCCCCAGTCTCGCACCCTTCGTCCGGAACGCGGTCCCCGGGGGCCGCCTCAGCGCGCCGCCTCGTCCTCCACCGTGCGGCCGCGGCCCGCCAGGTAGCCGACCACCATCTGCGGCACCATCAGGCCGGCCATGAGCGCGATGGGCAGCCCCCAGCCGCCGCTGCTCTGGTACAGCACGCCCACCAGCAGCGGACCCGGGATGGAGATCAGGTAGCCGGTGCTCTGGGCGAACGCGGACAGCTGGGCGACGCCCGGGCCGGTCCTGGCCCGCATGCCGACCATCGTGAGTGCGAGCGGGAAGGCGCAGTTGGCGACGCCGAGGAGCAGGGCCCAGGCCCAGGAGCCGGTGGCGGGCGCGAGGTAGAGACCGGCGTAGCCGGCCAGGCCGCAGACGCCGAGCACCAGCACGATCGGGCCCTGGTGGGGCAGCCGGGTGGCCAGGCGCGGGATGACGAAGGCCAGCGGCACGCCCATCGCCATGGTGACGGCGAGGAGCAGCCCGGCCTTGCCGGCGGGCACGCCCGCGTCCCGGAAGATCTGCGCCATCCAGCCCATGGTGATGTAGGCGGCGGTGGCCTGGAGTCCGAAGAAGACGGCCAGCGCCCAGGCGGTGCGGCTCCGGGCGATGCGCAGCGTCGGAGCCTGCTCCTCCCGCGCGCGCGGCGGTTCCCCGGGCGCGGACTCGGCGCGGGCCTGCGTCCGCGTGGCGGACCAGGCGCCCCTGTCCCGTACCAGCGGCAGCCACGGCAGTACCGCCGCCGCGGCGAGCAGGGCCCACACCGACAGGCCGGACCGCCAGTTGCCGCCGAGCGCCCCGGTCAGCGGCACGGTCACCGCGGCGGCGGCCGAGGTGCCGAGGGCGAGCGCCATCGAGTACAGCCCGGTCATGGTGCCGACCCGGTCGGGGAACCAGCGCTTGACGATGACCGGCATCAGGACGTTGCTGACGGCGATGCCCATGAGGGCCAGCGCGCTGGCGGCGAGGAACGCGGCCGTGCTGCCCGCGTAGGGCCGTATCGCCAGTCCGGCGGCGATGGCGACCATGCCCGAGCACACCACGGCGGCCGGCCCGAAGCGGCGGGCCAGCCGGGGGGCCATGACGCCGAAGACGGCGAAGCAGAGCGGGGGCACGGAAGTGAGCAGCCCGGCCACGCTGCCGCTCATGCCGAGCCCCTGGCGTACCTCCTCCAGGAGCGCGCCGAGGCTGGTGATGGCGGGGCGCAGGTTCAGCGCGGTCAGCACGAGGCCGACGACGAGCAGGCGCGTGGTCCACGCGCGCGTGGTGGCGCCGGAGGCCCGCGCTCCGTGCGGTTCCGGTTCCGGGACGGGCCGGGAACCGGCGGTCGGGGCCGGGGTGCGTTCGGTCGTCGGTGTCGTCGTCCGGGTCGTTTCCTCGCGTGGCATGAGAACCATCATAGAATCATGGGATGATTGGTTGTCGATGGCCGGGGACTCCGCCCCCGGGTCCCGCGTGCGAAGGTGAGCCATGCCACTGAGCCATCCGCGCCGGTCGGCGCTGTCCGAACAGGTCATCGCCGCACTGCGCAGCCAGATCACCACGGGCGAGTGGCCGGTCGGCTCCCGCATCCCGACGGAGCCGGAGCTGGTGGAACAGCTCGGTGTGGCCCGCAACACGGTCCGCGAGGCGGTCCGGGCGCTGGCCCACAACGGCCTGCTGGACATCCGCCAGGGTTCGGGCACGTACGTCGCGGCGACCAGCGAGCTGGCGGGCGTGATGCACCGCAGGTTCGCCGAGGCCGATCCGCGGCACATCGCCGAGCTGCGCTCCGCGCTGGAGTCGGCCGCGGCCGGGCTGGCCGCCCAGCGGCGCACCGAGAAGGACCTCAAGCAGCTCCACGCGCAGTTCCTGCGCCGCGAGGAGGCATGGGAGTCCGGGGACACGGAGGCGTTCGTGTCCGCGGACGCCACCTTCCATCTGGCGGTGGTGGCTGCCTCCCACAACGACGTGATGACGGCGACGTACGCGGATCTGGGCGAGGTGCTGCGGAACTGGCTGCGCGCGGACGTCGGCGCGGCGCTGACGCCGGACACGTACATGGACCACACCCGGCTGCTCGACGCGATCCGCGCGGGCGACGCCGAGGCGGCCGCCGCCGAGGCCGCGAGCTACCCGCTGCTGTGCCGTCCGGGCCGGTTCACCCCGCCCGCTGGTGAGTGACCCAGGCCGAGCGCACCTCTTTCCAGCAGCGACCGGTCATCCGCACGGTCTGCGCGGGTTCCGCGGCCACCGGGGAGCCGTCGCTGCCGATGTCCCACCAGTGGTCGCACTCGACGTGCAGGCTGACGCTGTCGGTCCCGGGATACGGGTTGTGGCAGTACGCGGTCACCTCGGAGCCGGAGACGGTGGTGCGGCAGCCGGCGCCGAACGGCTCCGGCGCCGCGGGCGGACCGGCACGCGCGCGTGTGTCAGGCGTCGACCCGTACGGCAGCGACAGCGCGAGGGCGACGGCCACGATCAGCGGGGCCGCGCCGCGGAGCAGACGCACAGCGGAACCTCCTCGGCCGTCCTGCGAAGGAGAACGCGAGGCGAGGGCGGACTTTCAGCGTGCACACCCGACACGCCGCCTGCCCGGCCGAGTGCCCCGACCGGGTGAACCGTCCAACCGGCCGCAGAGGACGACCCCGGGCAACGGCGGAGGGCCCGCACCCCCTCGGGGTACGGGCCCTCACACGTCGCTGAGGCTCAGCGGCAGCGTCACGCGCCGATGGCGTGCAGACCGCCGTCGACGTGGACGATCTCGCCGGTGGTCTTCGGGAACCAGTCGCTCAGCAGCGCCACGATGCCGCGGCCGGCCGGCTCGGGGTCCTTCAGGTCCCACTCCAGCGGGGCGCGGGTGTCCCACACCGAGGCCAGCTCGCTGAAGCCCGGGATGGACTTGGCGGCCATGGAGCCCAGCGGGCCGGCGGAGACGAGGTTGCAGCGGATGTTCTGCTTGCCGAGGTCGCGCGCCATGTAGCGGCTGGTCGCCTCCAGGGCGGCCTTGGCGGGGCCCATCCAGTCGTACTGCGGCCAGGCGTACTGGGCGTCGAAGGTGAGGCCGACGACCGAGCCGCCGTTCTGCATCAGCGGCAGGCAGGCCATGGTCAGCGACTTCAGGGAGAACGCCGAGACGTGCATGGCGGTGGCGACCGACTCGAACGGCGTGTTGAGGAAGTTGCCGCCGAGCGCGTCCTGCGGCGCGAAGCCGATGGAGTGGACGACGCCGTCGAGGCCGCCGAGCTCCTCGCCGACGACGTCGGCCAGACGGCCCAGGTGCTCGTCGTTGGTGACGTCGAGCTCGATGACCTTGGCGGGCTTCGGCAGCTTCTTGGCGATGCGCTCGGTCAGCGTGGGCCGCGGGAAGGCGGTGAGGATGACCTCGGCGCCCTGCTCCTGGGCCAGCTTGGCCGCGTGGAAGGCGATGGAGGCCTCCGTCAGCACACCGGTGATCAGGACGCGCTTGCCCTCGAGAATTCCGCTCATGGTGATCAGTGACCCATTCCCAGTCCGCCGTCAACGGGGATGACGGCTCCAGTGATGTACGAGGCGTCGTCGGAGGCGAGGAACCGCACCGCCGCGGCGATCTCCTCAGGCTGCGCGTACCGGCCGAGCGGCACCTGGCCCATGATGTTCTCGCGCTGCTCCTCGGAGAGCGCCCGGGTCATGTCGGTGTCGACGAAACCGGGGGCGACGACGTTGAAGGTGATGTTGCGCGAGCCCAGCTCACGGGCGAGGGACCGCGCGAAGCCGACCAGGCCGGCCTTGGAGGCGGCGTAGTTGGCCTGCCCCGCCGAGCCCAGCAGACCGACCACCGAGGAGATCAGGACGACACGGCCCTTCTTGGCGCGCAGCATGCCGCGGTTGGCCCGCTTCACGACACGGAAGGTGCCGGTGAGGTTGGTGTCGAGGACCGAGGTGAAGTCCTCCTCGGACATGCGCATCAGGAGCTGGTCCTTGGTGACGCCGGCGTTGGCGACGAGGACCTCGACGGGGCCGTGTTCGGCCTCGATCTCCTTGTAGGCCTGCTCCACCTGCTCGGGGTCGGTGATGTCGCACCTGACGGCGAGGCAGCCCAGCTCCTCGAGGGCGGCCGGCGGCTCCCCCGAACGGTAGGTGATGGCGACCTTGTCGCCGGCCTCGGCGAACGCGCGGGCGATGGCGAGGCCGATGCCCCGGTTGCCTCCGGTGACGAGAACCGAGCGGCTCAACGGATCACCCTTTCGATAGCGGTCTGAAGCATTCCGACAACCCGCCCGAACACCTCGATGACAGGCGGCGTCACCGAAAACCTATCGGTCCGGCCACGCCGGCGGGCAATCGGGCACCGACAGTGGCGCTCCCCGGCTCCTGTCGGGTTCCTACAGTCGGAGCAGATCAACGGTCGTCTTCCTCGCGCTCCGCCAACAGCACCGCCAGGGGGTGGGCATCCTCCGGTACCTCGTGGTGCGGCATGCTGTGCCGGTCGGCAGCAGTGGCCGACTTCAGCTTGATCCTCCCTTGCGCCACCAAGTGCGCGTACCGATCCATGGGCGGATCGCCTCCCCTTTCTCGACACGGGCGAAGACGGCGCAAGAAAGGGACACAGGTCCTGTGCAGGGCCACGGGCGCGCTCCGGTCCGTAAGGTCGGCGGACGCGCGTCCGTCAGCGCCGCGATCTCGGCGTGCAGTGCCTCGGCGCGACCCGCCGGGATCCGCTTGCCCTTATGTGCCTTCATTTTGCCTGTGTCTCGGCTCTTGCCGGCCATGTATCGACCGTAGTGCGGTTGGGTTCGCGCCCGCCGAAGCTCAGCTTCCTGGCATCGGCGAGTAGTAGTGGAGCAGCCTGGGCTCGATGTCCAACGTCATGACGTCGAGGTCGCAGTGGAGGGCTGCCGCAGCGGTCGTGGGCGGCACAGGTGCAGGTGTCGAGCCGGTCGTAGAGGTAGCCAGGTGCGGTGGCTCTGGGCTCCGGCAAAGCCTCCGACGTGCGACTCGCAGTCCTTTTCCGGGAAATGTCCGATGGTGAGCCCATCAGAAGTCACGGAGCCGGTCCGCGGGCTCCTTCCTGATGCGAAGCAATGTGTCGGCCAGCTCCGCTATTCGGGCACGCAGCTCCCTGTACGGCAGGGAGAGGTCGACCACATGGCGGTACAGCCTGACCATCCCGTCTGCCACGGGCACCTCCATGAGGTTCTCGTTACCCGCAGCGGATACGAGGTGCCCTTCGCTGACCCCGAGGCGTACACAGTAGGCAAACATCTGGTAGAGGTCAGCCCGTTTCGTACCGTCCTTGTACTTGGCATCGACGATGATCGCCGGGGCAAGTCGGCGGCCCCCGTCAACGGGCGGCAGGTAGTGGATGAGATCGGGCTTCAGGAGCTCCTTCTTGCCCAGGTCGAGGTGGTGGTCCCGATCACGGGGCTCGGCACGTCCGCCGGCGCGCCGCTTCAGTTCCTCACCCAGTGCCGTGGCGAGGAACGTCTCGAACACCCGCCACATCTCCAGCAGCAGGCCGTCCACGAGAACACGACGGCCGTCGTCAAGTTCGTACGACGCGCCGTGCAGGATCAGCTCGGCGAGGCCGAGGGCTCGTTGATAGCGGGTGTTGAGCCGGGTTGCCGTCCAGACGGGCAGGGGCGCTCCCGGCCGTGGGGCGGTGACTCCGTCCAACTGGACAACGATTCTGCGCAGTCTGGCCCTGAGAGCCGGATCGAGGCCGGGGAGCCGGATCAGCCGGCGGGTGGCGCCGAGCAGGAGGCGGTTCTCGCTGATGTCGGGTGTGTGATCGTCGTAGGTGACTTCAAGGGGCAGGGCGAGGCCGGGGCGGCGGCGTAGCTGGGCCGGGGCGCGCAGTCGGCCGCGCAGCATCGGGAGGGTGTCGTCGACCTCTCGGTAGCCGAGCAGCACGCCGGGGCGGAGCGCACGGTCGGTGGCCTCGGTGAACGCGTAGCCGACGGCGGGCAGCAGCTCGTGGCGAACCCCTGCCTCCACTGGCTCCTCCGACCATTTGGCGTGCCCCGGGGCGTAGGCCAGGAGGTAGAGGAGCCGGTCCACGTGGATCTTGGGGGCGATGCGCAGCTGTACGGCGGTGTCGTTCCCGCCAAGTCTCACTCCTCCGACCATGGCCTTGGCGCGCAGCTGGTAGCGGTGCGGGGTGCCCGGCTTCTGCCGTCCTGCGGGTCTGATGTCGATGAGTTTCGAGGCACGTTCGTCCGACAAGACGTGTGCCTGTCCCGTGGTGAGTGTCCACGTGCTCCAGCCCTCGCCCTCGGTGAGGTCGATCCGGGCGAGGGTGGATGGGGTGGTCATGCGCCGGCCGGGGTCGGCTCGTCACTGTCCCCGGCAGGGGGAGCGACTACGGCGTCGCGCGATGCCGGACGCGGGATCGGAGCCGGTTCCGGTTCCGGGATCGGCGGAAGTTCTTCCCGCAGCGAGGCCAGCCCGTACTGAGCGGTGATGTCGACGTCATCACCCCAGTGGTAGTCGGTAAGCAGGGGCAGGATCTGGGTCCGCCAGAGCCGTTCGAGCGCGGCCGGGCCGGTGTGTACGGCGGGCCGCATGAAGTACGAGGGTCCGATGCGGAAGTCCCGGTCGCCGGAAGGGTTTTCGCCGATGCGTTCGTTCAGGGCGTCGAGCAGAAGCGCGGTCTCCTGGGACAGGTTCTTCAGCTCCAGCCAGCGGGACAGCATGGAGGCGGTCGGGTCGGTTCCCGGGTGGAGTTCCATGAAGGAGAAGCGACGCCGCATGGCCGCGTCCATCAGGGCGATGGAGCGATCTGAGGTGTTCATGGTGCCGAGGATCACGAGGTTGGGCGGAAGCCTGAAGCGGCGGCCCTCGTCCGAGCCGTAGAGGAGATGGACGAACTCCTTGCGGTATTCGAGGAGGAAGTAGAGCTCGCCGAAGACCTTCGCGAGATTGCCCCGGTTGATCTCGTCGATGACCAGGACGAACACCTCGGCCGGACGTCGGCGAGCCGCGTTGGCGAGGCGCTTCAGGGGGCCTTCGACGAGATCGAAGGCGATACCGGAGCCGGTGTCGGCCCGGCCCTGGCTTTCCCCTTTGCCCGCGCCTTCGGCACGCTCGGCGCGTACCGCCCGTGGCCGGAAGCCTTCGAAGAAGTCCTCGTAGGAGTAGGCCGGGTGGAACTGGACCAGACGGAAGTTGGCCTCGCGCCCTCCGGTGAGGTGGCGGGCCAGGGCGAGCGCCGTGTACGTCTTGCCGGTGCCGGGCGGCCCGTGGAAGATCAGTTGAGGCCGGTCCCGGAGCAGTTCCACGCACTCCTGGAGCCAGGACGGGTCCTCCATGGTCAACTCGTCGGCGAGTTCCTGGGTGGCGTCGGGCAGCACCGCCGCTTCGGCGCCCTCGGTGGGCACCTGATCCGGTTCTTCGTCCAGCAGGACTTCCAGATCCCCGGTGAACTCGGTCAGTTCGACCAGGCGCAGATCGGGGTTGCCGAGCGGGCCCTCCATCTCCCTCGGCAGATGCCGGTGCAGGTCGAAGGGGGCGTCCAGGTTGCTCCAGCTGACGGCGCGCTGGAGGGTGGCGCCACCGCCTCCGGAGACCTGCCGGGCGGGTCCGGTGATCGTGCCCAGGTAGGTGTCGCTGCCGTCGGTGGTGACCACGATGTCGCCCTCCCGCATGCGGGACAGGAACGTGTGGAACTCGGCGGCGGTCTGTGCGCGCAGATTCTGGCCCATGCTCGAGTAGGCCTCGTCGACGACTTCCCGCACCTTTTCGGGTGCGGCGCCCTCGTCGAGGGTCGGCAGCCGGTCGGCCGGCACGGAGCAGATGCCCTTCTCCTGCCAGAGCCCGTTGATCAAACTCCTGCCCCGGCTGTCGTCACCGCGGACCAGCCAGGCACGGCGGGGCGACTCGGCCTCAACGACGGCCTCGCCCCGCGCAGGAACCAGATCTTCGAGCTCCGAAGGTTCGAGAGCCCGGTCCAGCAGTGCGCGTACCGCGCTCGCGCTGGATGCCGGTTCGTCGTACACGCCGTCACGCACGAGCAGGTTGCGCCACTCGTCGAGTTCCACGGGAGACAGGCCCAGCTCCTCCGGAACCTCGCCGTCCTCTCCGAGGACCAGGTGCCAGCCCTCGGGGCGGGGCCCTTGCAGCCAGGGGAGCAGGAAATCCGCGTCCAGACCGTGGTGCCCCGCCAGAGCAGCGATCCGGATCCACTTGCCGGTGTCGGGAAGCGCCGCGAGCGTCTCCGTGACTGCTTCGAAGGCAGCGCGCTCGCTGTCCCAGTAGCCGTAGGACGCCCGGGCATGGGAGAGAAAGTCCCCTGCGCCGAGCTCTTCGAGCGCCTTGCGGCCGGGCCCCGTGAGGCGCCACTGCCGTCCTGTCTTGCGCAGCCAGCCGGCCTTGCCGAGGTTGATGCTCTCGTAGCGGAGCCGCTTCTCGACCGCGGTCTCCACCTCGGGGAAGGCCGTATGCCAGTCGGCCTCCAGATGCGGGTCCTCCTCCTGGACCAGCTCCCAGACCTGCCGGAACGCGAGTCCGTGTCCCTCCGGCTGCCGCGCCAGGATGCGCGCGGCCACTTGCACCACACGCGCGGTCAGGTCGAATGCGGTGGTCATGGACTCCCCCTTGTCCTTGTCGCCTGTCCTGATCGCCCTTGGCATCCTCGTACCAGTCCGACGAGATCAGCAGCCTGCGCCGTACAAGATATCGGCGACCGCTGACAGAGCCCGTCCCTGGAGAGTCATCGCAGGCCAGACACGGTTCGAGTCGATCCCGACGGGAGGCTCAGGCTAGTGCGAGGGGTGTCGTCGGCTCGACGGACCGGCTCGACAGCTCCAGAAGCAGATCGCCCACGGTGGCTTTGCTGCCCAGGCCCAGTTGCGATACGGGTACGGTGCCGGGCAGGGCCCGTGAGGCCACGCCCAGCAGACGCAGGTCAGCGTCGTCGCCGCGGACGGCGAGCAGCGCGGAGGCGTCGTCGGGTGCGATCTGTTCGAGTACCGCGCTCAGCCGGTCCTGGACGACCGCGCACACGACGGACAGCCGGTCCCGTTCGCTGCGCGGCAGGGCTGCCACAGTCCGCATGACCAGAGGCTGACGCAACGCATGCTGAAGCATCTGCATCACACGCGCCCGCTCGTCCTGCCACTCATCTTGGGCGCACAGCATCCTGATGAGCGGCAACCCTTCTTCCAGGTCCCGCTGCCACTGCGGCAGCATCAGGTCGATCAGCAGTGCCTCCTCACGGAGCGGTGCGACCGATTCGTCGCCTGCCCCGATCAGGTCGAGCCACTGGTTGACCTCTGCCCAGCGCCACACCAGGGAACGGCCGACCGCCCCCTCGGGGGCGGGGAACGGTCGGTCGGCGTGGCGCTCGCCGCCGACCCATTGCAATACGTTCTGCCTGCTGCGCCCGGTCCGCTCGGCAATGTCGCTGACACCCACCAGCTCCGGGTCCAGCCTGAGAATCCGCATGCCCGGCAGCGCCCGGCGCAGACGGGCGACGAGGCGATGAGCAGCCTCTATGGCGTTCGCCCCGGTCTCTGCCACGTCCAGCAGATGGCGGTCACGGTGCCGGGTCAGCAGCCCGTCGAACTCGTCGAAGACGATTCCCACCGCTCTGTCGTCGTCGACGTCGATTCCCTCCACGACAAACAGGAACTCGTACTCCATGGCCCTCACTCCCCCTTGATCGCGCCGAACGGAACACTGCCAGAGTCCGCCACCCCTCTTGGCAGCGTTACCCAGCAGCCGCCCGTTGTCAAACGACAACAGGACCCTATGGGGCACGGCGGGGATCCCCGTTCGGCAACGGGCAGAGCCCGGCCCGCGCCGCGATCTTCCGGGCGGCACGGCCGGCGTTCTGCGGGGTGCCGGGCACGGGAATCGTCAGACACCGCCCCTCGCAGGGACAGTACAACCGCCCCCAGTGTCCTTCCTTGCACAGCTTCCAGCCCTGGGCCACCAGCCGGTCGAGGACCGCGCGGACCTCCTTCTTCGGATGATCCGCGGCAGACAGCTCACGCCCGACCATGCACGCCCTCCCCAACAGCCGCATTGGCCCCGGCGGTTGACCATCAACCGCTCGTGGCGCACGACACTACCCCCGGGGTACGACAATCAACGAAACCGCACGTCGACAGGGCAATACGGACTGATCGTCGGCCTGTTGGCCCTTCACGCGGAGCAGCCCATCGGAACCCTGCACCGGATCTGCTTCCCGATCGGCGACCGGCACACATGCCATCCCGGCGCGAGCAGGTCCAGCAGCCCCAGCCCACGCCCCGACTCGGCCTCCGGGTCATGCAGAGCGATCCCTCGCAGTCTCGGCAGCACGCACGGGTCCGGGTCGTGGACGTTGACCGCGATCCCGAACGCGGCCACATACACCTCCACCACCAGCGGTACGTGATCCCCGCAGGCCCGCACCGAATTACCGACCAGCTCCGACACGACCAGCTGTGCGGTCTCGGCCGCCTCCGCGTCGGCGCCGTAGTCCGCCAGCACCTTGGCGGTCAGCCCGCGCAGAAGGCGGAAGGCCGGGGCGGAGGCGCTGATGTGCGCAGCGAAGCCCTGGTTGCGGTGACGGAGATAGAGGCCGGGGGCGGGTGGCGGGAGGGGGTGGAGGAGTCGGGGGTCGGGGTCCTCGTCGGGGTTGCGGTGGCGGGTGAGGGCGGTAAGGGGGGTGGGGTCTTGCATGGGGCCTCCGGCCTGGGATGTACACGGTTGCATGTTCGACCAAGTAGCGCCGCGGACTTACCTGTTCGCGACGCAGCACCCCTCTGATAGTGACCACAACTCCCAGAGGTAGCAAGTTTTCTACCCAATCCGGTGAATTAACCTCAGGAACCGTGCCGAGCCTTTAAGTTGGTCGTGCAAGACTGCCGACATGCCCAACTCTCCGCTGGTTCCGACCGTCCGCCGAAGGCGGCTCGGCGCAACGCTGCGACGCCTGCGCAACAGCGCCGGAATGACGCTCGACGAGGCCGCAGCCGCCATGGGATGGAAAGGGCCGAAACTGTCGAAGATCGAGAGCGCCAACCAGGCCATCCGGCCCGGCGACGTGACAGCCCTGCTGAAGGCGTACGGGATCAGCGATCCGGAGGTATGCACCGCGCTGGAGAACCTGGCCAGGGACGCGGGGAAGAAGGGCTGGTGGCAGACGTACAGCGGGATCGTCTCGCCTTCCTATGCGGACTACATCTCCCTGGAGTCCGACGCGGAGACGATCTGCGCATGGTCTCCGCTGGTCATCCCAGGACTCCTCCAGACCGCCGCGTACGCGCGCGAGACCATCGCCGGCGTGACGACCTTCCGTACCCCGGAGGAAATCGCCGCACTCGCAGAAGTCAGGCTCGCCCGCCAGTCAGTACTCACACGCCCTGGTTCGCCCCTCGAACTCTGGGCGATCGTTCACGAAGCCGCTCTCCTTCAGCGGTTCGCCGTCCGCCCGACCACCATGCGTGAACAGCTGCGGCGCCTAATGGACACGGCCGACATGCCGAACGTCACGGTTCAACTGATGCCACTGGACTGCACGGCTCACCCCGGGATGTTGGGTGGTTTCAGCCTCGCCAGCTTCCCGCAGCCCATGCCTGTTGTCGTGCTCTTGGAAAACCTTAGCGGCGCGGCATACGTTGAGGGTGACGACGCGGCACCCTTCACCAAAGCCTTCGAACGCATCCGCGCCACGGCCCTCTCGGTGGAGGACTCGCTCGCACGGATCACCCACATGGAAGAAGGCCACAGGACGTGAACGACGCGAAGGCGGAGCTGTATGCCTACGACCTCTCGACCGCGATATGGCGGAAATCCTCTGCCAGCGGAGCGGAGCACGACTGCGTCGAGGTGACCGACCTCCCCGGCGGCGGCAAAGCCGTACGTGACTCTAAGCGGCCCGAGGCCGAGCCCCTGCGGTACACCGCGTCCGAGTGGACCGCGTTCCGCGCGGGCGTGATCTCCGGGGAGCTCTGATCCGACGCGCATGACGGTGGCCGCCTCCGAGAAGTACGGGAGGCGGCCACCGGCTTGTCTCAGGACCAGAATCCGAGCTGTTCATCGACTCCCAGCTCGGCAACGCTGAACAGGCCGCCATCGGCGTCCGGTTCGTCGCTCGGCGGCTTCGCCCCCGTGGGCTCGGGGGGCTGTGGGGGTTCGGGGGTGGCCCGTTCCGGGCGGGTGAGCGGGCTGTGGCCCGGCGCGTGACGGGGGCTCCGGCCGGGCGGCGGCGTCATGCCCTGGTTGGTGTACGAGCCGCCGGACTCGGCCGCCTTCTCCATCTCCCTGTAGATGGTGAGGATCCTGTCCTTGGTCCGCTCGAAGAGCTCCGGCGACTTGTTCCGGAACGCACGGAAACTGTCCAGGACGAGTTCGATGTCCGTCTCCGGGATCCCGTAGAGGTGGAAGTACGCGGCATCCAGCTCTGCCCGGATCTCGAAGCGGCGGTCCTCGTTCCAGATGAACGGCGGCTTCTCGTCGCCGAGGTGGCGGGCGAAGGGAACCATCTCGTAGGAATTGTAGGTGAGTTCGAGGACTCGGTCGCGGATCCAGGCGTCGGGGGTGCGGTCTCCCAGCCAGGGAACGGGGCGGGTGTAGGTGTCGGGGGGCAGGATCGGGAGCTGTTCCAGGTAGGTGTAAGTGAGGTGCGCCCCGGAGACCTTCTGACGCGCGGCGAAGTCCAGTACGAATGCGGAAAGGTTGGCCAGAAGGCCGTCGAGAGGAAGGTCCTGCCGGAGCGGGAGCAGCAGCGGCGCGGTGTGGCCAACCGCTGTACGCGGCACAGCGGAAGCAATCACCGTACGCTCGTCAGAAGCCCGGCACACGTCCCGCCAGCCCATCAGCCAGTCGTGCCGCCACTCCGTCTCCGGCTGTCCCGGCTCCCCCGCCAATCGATCGTCGACCTGCTCCTCCAGAACCCAATACCGAGGCAACGGTGCCTTGGCCGGATCCTGGTGGACCTCAAGGTCGAACCGAGGCAGAGTGCCCTTGTTGATCTGGGCCTGCGTCGCGTTCTCGTACGTGGCGAAGCGCCCGTCGAAGTGGTGCACGAACTTGCCCTCGTACAGTGGCAGAGCACGCTTGTCATCACGGATGAAAACCGTCCCTTGAGGGGACCAACCGTCGTCCAGCAACTCATCGGACGTGAGGAACAGATCCGAGTCGCCGGACATGTGAAACATGGTTTTGAACCGCAGCTCCCAAGGATTCTCGTCACCCCCCACCCGACGCCACAGCACCGGCACCCGCTCATGAATCCCTCGCAGCACCCTCAGGTGTTCCGGGCTCTCGCACACCGGTGACGTACGGCTGTTGGGGTTGATGGCCCGAAACCCTATGGCGTCCAGAGTGAACTCACGCTCGTCGAGCTGGTCCGGTCGGCGGGCCCGGAATGCGAGACGAGTGCCCTCACAGCGCAGGGCCGGACCGGAAACCGTAAACAGGCAGAACCGGTACTGATTATGGACATCCGGAAACAGCTTCTCCTCGTTCTCCATGTCCAACACCGTCACCAACTGCCGCCGATCCACGAGATCCGCAAAGAACGCCGACGTCGTCTTGTCAGTGGCGATCCCCGTAGGCAGCACCAGCCCCGACATGCCCTCCGGTGCCAGCAGCATCCGCGCCTTCTCCGCGAAGACGGCGTACGTGTTGACGTCCCCCTGCCCGGTGAGCGGGAAGATCCCCGAGTTCCGCAGCATCAGCGTCGTACCGGCCGCTTCACGCAGCGCCACCTGGAAGGCGTCGTACAGCTCCCGCTCCCCGCGCTCCGCGCTCTCCTTCAGGCCGGCGATGAGCTTCTTGCGCTCGCTCGCATTCGAGGCATCGGCGATCTCGTCCTCACCCCGAGCCGCGAACCACTCCTTCTCCTGGATCTTGACCCGTTCCCATGGCGGGTTGCCCAGCACGCAGTCGAAGCCGCCCTGCCACCCGGTGTCGGGGTTGTGGTCGTCGGCCTCGTCGTCCTCGACGCGGAAGACCCGGGGGAACTCCAGGTGCCAGTGGAAGAAGCGGTTGCGGCTGACGGTCTCGTCGAGCTGCTGTTCACCGGAGAGACTCGGCTCGGCCTCTTCCTCTGCCTCCGCACCCTCGATCGCCGCCGCAGACAGCTCCCCGCCCCCGGCCACCTGCACCAGCACCGAGCTGGTGACGGCCGGCGGGGCATCGTCGTTCTTCGGCCACAGGAACGCCGCGCACCAGGCGTCCGCGACGCGCTTGAGGCGGCGCAGGTGCGGTGATGTGGCGAGGTACTCCTCGTAGGCCCGCGCGTGGTTTCGTACGTCGGCGAGCGTTCGGTCCGGGAGTCTGGCGATGTCCTCGGCCTCCAGGCGGAGTTCCGCCGTGCCCGTGCGCGTCAGGGCGCCGCCGAGTGCGGTCTGGGTGCCCTTCCCTCCCGAGCGTTCCTTCTTGTTTGCGGCCTTCAGGGCGGTGAGGATCCTGGAGTTGTCGCCCGCGAGTTTCTTGAACGCGCCGTCCGGCACTCCTTCCGCGATCAGCTTCGGGGTCGTGCCGAGGAGCCCGTTGCCGACCTTGATGCGGTCGTCCAGGTAGGCGAGCGGCTGGCCGGGTTCCAGGGACTCCAGCCAGAGGGAGACCTTGGCGAGTTCCACGGCCATGGGGTTGATGTCGACACCGTGGACGCAGTGGCGTACGACATCGGCCATCGCCGCCCGTACCTTCTCCGGGGCGGGCTCGGGCTCCCACGTGTCGAGCTCGGCGTATCGGCGCGCTATGCGGCGGGCCGCGGCGACCAGGACGTGGCCGGAGCCGCAGGCCGGGTCCACCAGGTTGATCTTCAGCAGGTCGCGCGGGTTGCCGTTCGCCGCGTACCGCTTGATGACCGGATCGAGAGCCTGATCGAGGAGTTTCTCGATGAGGACCGTCGGGGTGTAGTAGGCACCGGTCGTCTTGCGCTTGTTGCCCGCGAGGGTCTGGAGCCGGAAGCGGCCGGTGCCGGGGTCGCGGCGTGGGCGGAGTTCGAGGAGGGACTCGTAGACGCTGCCGAGTTCGTCGGCTCCCAGGTGGCGGTAGTCGACGCGCTGCCAGCGCCGGCCCTCGTCGCGTACCCGGGCCAGCAGTCGTACGGCTTCCAGCAGGTGCTCGTTGGGGAGTTCGGCGGCGCGCAGCGGTTCGGCCCTGCCCAGCAGGGTGGCGGCGGCCGAGTCGTCCTTGGCGCGGAAGTACAGTCCGCCGAGTTCGGGCAGGGCGAGCCGGGGCTCGCCGCCGTCGGTGCCCAGGGCGTCGAGGACCATGGCGAGGGAGCGCCAGAGGTCGGTGTTGCGGTCACCGGGCCGCCGGAAGGCGATCCGGCGCAGGCGGCGGGTGGAGAAGTAGCGGGTGTAGCGGTCGCGGGCGTCCTGGGCCTCGGGCGAGTCCGTCCGGTCGAGCAGGATGCCCCGGTCCTCGGCGACGAACAGGAACACCAACTGGTAGGCGAGGCGGAGCAGTTCGTGGTGCAGCTCCTCCAAGGCCCCAAGACCTCGCCGGCCGCCGCCGGAGACGGCCCGGTGCAGGTCGGGGTTGGCCGCGAGGAAGCCCGTACCCAGGACGCCGATGGCTTCGGCGACCTGGTCGCGGAGGTTGTCCCGGGCGCGCAGGCCGGTCTCGATGGCATACGTGCGCAGCCATTCGATACGGCAGTCGGCGGCCGTGAGGGCAGAAGCGTCGGAGTCGGAGGCCGTGTCCTCATCCCCGAACTCCGTCTGGGCGGGCTGCTCCTCCCCATCCTGCTGCTCTGCGGCTTCGGCGAACTCGGACTCTGCGCCCTGGGGATCCCGGGCACGCCGTCCGCGGCGCTTCTTCTCCGGCTTGGCGACGAGTTCGAAGCGGGATGCGTGCAGGAGGGAGTAGAGCAGTACGAAGTCGGCGTACTGCTGGCCGTCGAAGATCGCTTCGAGGTCGAACTCCACGTACGCCGAGCCGACCAGGGCGGTGGAGTCGCGCAGGACGCGCAGTACCTGGCCGTTGGAGAGCAGGCCCCAGACGTGCCGGCCGGAGACGTTGAGCAGTTCCTGGAGGACGGACTGGGGAGCGCGCCGGTTGCCCACCCTGCCGTCCAGGGAGGTGCCCCAGGCCAGCAGGTGGACCGGCAGGTGGTCCTGCCAGCGATGGCTGGCCCGGCAGGTCTCGTCCCGACCGGGGATCTCGACCGTGACGCCGGTGCCGCTGAGCCGTCCGTAGCCGAGTTCGGTGAACAGCCGCAGCAGCCATGCCTTGCGGGTCAGGGTGGTGGCCGCGCTGGTCTCGGGGAGTCTCGCGAGGTCGTCGCGGAAGACGCGGTAGGCGCCGGTGAGGGCGGCCCAGGCCCGGCCGGCGGCGTCGCCGATGCGTTCGCCACGGTAGAGGCCGTAGTCGGCGGGGGCGCAGCCAGGCAGTTCGCGGTCTCCGGCGGCGAGTCTGCCGAGCAGGTCGGCGGTGAGGAGCCGACCCTCGACGCGCACGGCGGAGGAGGCGGAGACCGCGGTCGGCGGCTCAGGAGTGAAGGCGGTCACCGGGCTCCTCCGGCTGGTACGAAGACGTAGACACCGAGGCGGTCGGCGGGGCCCGCGGGTGTCACCGTGATCCGGCGGGCCGCCGCGGCGCCCAGGGCACGGCCGCGCTCGCCCGCGGCCTCGCGGACCCGGAGATGGGCGGCAGCGAGCTGGTCCGCCAACTCCTGGCCGTGGTGCAGCACGTGGTCGTGCACTTCGGGGAGTTCGAGTTCACCGAGGGCGCGCCTTATGGTGCGGTGGCGCAGCTCGGGCATCACGCTGCCGTCGGGGGTGGCGGCGAGCAGGGTGGACGTCTCCGCGTCGGTGAGCCATTCGAGGCCGCCCTCGTCGTCCGGGCGCCAGGCGAGGACGCGGGCGTCCTCGGCGACGAGTTCCTTGGGGCGCGGGGAGTTCTTCAGCGGCAGGCTGAGCTTGAACCGGTAGCGGGCGAGCAGCAGCACGGTGTAGATGTCGACGGCCTTGGTGCGTACGACGCCGAGACGGCGGGCGGGGCGGTCCTGGTCGAGGATGGCCGGGTCGAGCGCGGTGTCCAGGACGTAGCGGGCGACGGCGCGGACCGCCGGGTCGGTGCGGACCAGCGCCTGTTCGCCCTTGGGTACCGGCAGGTCGTCACGGAAGACCAGCTCGCGGGGGCCGCTTGCGGTGCGGGTCCGTCCCCGGCCCGCCGTGCGGGCTGCGGCGCGTCCGGTGCCGGCGGCAGCGGCGGCCTGGTCGTCGGTGTCGTAGATGCCGAGGGCGTGACGGAGTCCAGGAGGCAGGGGGTTGGCCTGGGCTGCGAATCCGTTGCCCTGGGCGTCCGCGCGGACGGGGGCGCGCAAGGCCGCCAGGGACTCCCGGGTGAAGACGGCGATGTCGCGGGGCTCGCCGAGGACCTGGCGCAGGACGCGGAGTTCGTTCTCGACGTCCTGGGGGCGCAGGGCGGAGTGGGCGAACTTGGTGGGCACCTTGGACTCTCGGTCGGCGGCGCTCTCCCAGACGCGGTGCAGTTCGTCGCGGGCCCGGCCCAGTTCCTCGTCGGTGCCGAAGTCGAGGGCCAGCTGGTCGGGGGCCACCGCCTCGGTGCGGCCGCGCAGCAGGAGGCTGCGGGTCAGCGCGTGCAGGACTCCTTCGCCCGCGTCGGGGACGGGGAGGGCGACGCCGGTCTGGCGGGCGATGTCCCGGTGTTTGCGGATCAGGACTTCCAGGACGATACCGTCGATGCCGGTGTCCGTCTCGTACAGCGTGACGACCTTCACGTTCTCGCTGCGCTGTCCGAACCGGTCGACGCGGCCCTCGCGCTGCTCGTGGCGTGTGGGGTTCCAGGACAGGTCGTAGTGGAGGACGGCGCTGAACCGCTCCTGGAGGTTGACGCCCTCGGAGAGGCAGTCGGTGGCGACCAGTACCTGCCGGCCCGTGCGGGTGGCGAGCTCGGCGATGCGCTTCTCACGGGCCTCGGGCGGGAGGTCACCCGTGACCGCCTCGACGTGGACCCGGCGTTCGAGTGCCTCGGCGAGATGGGCGCGGACGTAGTGGGCGGTGGGGATGTACCGGCAGAACACGATGGGGTCGTGGCCCTCGTCGATGAGGGCGGTGACCTCCTCGACGAGGAGGCGCAGTTTGGTGTCGTACTCGGGGCCCGCAAGGGCCGCGGCTCGCCGGGCGAACGCCTTGAGGTGGGGGTCCGCCGGCCGGTGGCCGCCCCTGCTCTGCGCCGCTGTTCCGGCCGCCGGGTCGTCAGGAACGGTCGCCTCGGAATCGCCCTGCCCGGGAGATACTTCCGGTGCTCCTCGTTCCGCCGTGGCGAGCCCGTCCTCGGGCGCGAGGACCGCCCCGGGCACCGCGTCCAGTCCCTCGACGGCCTCCTCGTCGGTGGTTTCCAGGACGGACTCGCGGCCGAGCCGGTCGGCCTCCTGCGGAGTACGGGCTGCGCTGACCGCGGCCCGGGTCGTCAGGGTGGCTTCGGCGGCGGCCGGGGAGGACAGCACGCAGCGCAGCAGGGCGAGCACCGACCACCAGCTCATACGGTTGCGCAGTTCACCGTCGGTGTGGCGGACCTGCTCCCGGGCGTAGCCGATGACGTCGGTGACGAACTCCGCGTACGCCGCATCCAGGCGGTAGGGAACCTCGCGGAGCAGCCGGTCACCGGGGAAGGGGGTGTCCTCGCCGAGGAAGGACTTGATGTCGCGGCGCCTGCGCTGCACCAGGTGGCGGGCGAGGCGGTCGCGGTGGGCGGGGATGGTCGGGTCGAGGGCGGCGAGCTTCGGGCTGAGCAGCCCGGTGAGCTTGGCGAAGGCGTCGCTGTCGCCGCTGTGCGGGGTCGCAGTGACCAGCAGCAGGTGGCGTCCCGGGTCCTCGGCGAGCCCCTTGAGGAGTTCGTAGCGCTGCTGACGGCCGGCGCCCGCGCCGATGCAGGTGTGGGCCTCGTCGACGATGAGCAGGTCGGGGCAGGTGCGCAGGAAGGCGTCACGGCGTTCCCGCTGCTTGATGAAGTCGGTGGAGACAATCGTGTACGGGTAGCGGTCGAAGATCGTCTGGTCGGGGTCGATGATGCCCCGTTCGAGCCTGGCCGCGGTCGAGGGCAGCACGAGCTCCGCGTCCAGGCCGAACTTGTCGTGGAGCTCACGCTGCCACTGCTCGGCCAGCGCGGGAGAACACAGGACGGACAGTTTGACGGCCGAGCCCTGTTCCAGGAGTTCTCTGGCGATCAGGGCGGCTTCGACGGTCTTGCCGATGCCGACGTCGTCGCCGATCAGCAGCCGTACGGTGTCCATGCGCAGGGCCAGCATGAGCGGCACCAACTGGTACTGGCGGGGCTGGACGGCGATCCCGGACAGGCAGCGGAAGGGGCCGGCGCTGGAGGTGGCGGTGATCCGCAGCGCGGTACGCAGGAGGGACGCGGACGCGAAGTCGCCGATGGCGTCGCCGCCGGGGAAGAGGTCACCTGCGGCAGCCTCGTCGGGGTCCGGAAGCGGTGGCAGGCTGGGGGCGGCGAAGCCAGGCGCGGACGTTTCCGAGGGGAAGAGCAGGGTGTCGTACTCGCTGTCCCCGTCGAGCGGCCGGGCGATCACGAAGTCGTCCGTGGTGCCCGGGAGCACCACCCAGTCGCGGCCCCGGGCCGACACCAGGGAACCGGGGGTGTGCTGCGGGCTCATCGGGTGCCCCTGCCCGGGCCGAAGACGTTCGGGTGTGCGCGCACCGTCCTGTGCCACTCCTTGTCGCTGTCACTGCCGATTTCGATCACGAGCCAGCTGCGGTTCTCCAGCCGTGTCCTGGCTCGTGTGTCGCGGGTGTCGTCCGGGGCACCGTGCCCCGGAAGGTCCAGGAAGACGGCGACGTCCGCGTCCGACAGACGGTAGACGAAGTCCGGCACCGCACGCGCCGAGGCCACCTGCTCGCTGGTGGCATCGGGGAGCCGGTAGCCGTTCTCGCGGAGCCAGCGCACGAAGTCGCCACCGCCCGCGTGCGGGCTGCGGCCGGCCAGGTCAGCGGCGTGCAGCACCGGGTTGGCGGCCTGCGGTCGCCGCTGGACTGCCCGGCTCGCGGCCAGGTCGAGGAGCAGGTCAACCGCGGACAGCCGCCTGATGTCAGGGTGGAAGCGCTGGTTGTGGTAGGTGAGCAGACAGTCGTAGCAGCCGAACTCACAGCGCTCTCGCGCCCCCTCGGCCTGGCCGAGGTCCGTGCCGTCCGGCTTGACGTGGATGATCTCCAGGGCCTGCTCGGCCACGGCGGCCAGCGCGCCCTTGTCGTCGTGGAGGAGTCGCAGGACACCCGCGCCGCCCTCGGCGCCCTCGACGAACAGCATCCGGGCCCGCCCGTCGGGGTCGGGGAGGTCCTCGCTGTTCAGTTCGGCGTCCTCCAGCTGGTAGTACGCCTCGATACCGCGCTCCAGGGCATAGCGCAGGGTGACGGCGGTCTGCCGGTCGACCGCTGCGGCCAGTCTCAGCACGGCGATGTTCTTGCTGTCGTGGACGTAGGGCACGACCTTGAACGTGGTGCGGGCGCTCTCGAAGGCGGCGAGGGCCTCGTGCTCCGCCGTGGTCTCCGGGCGCTCGGCCGCGGCTTTCCCCTCACTCAGCCAGCGGCCGGAGCTGGGGTCCAGCCAGAATCCGACATCGCTGCGGATCTTGCGCTTGCGGCGGCCCAGGTTGATCACATGGACGCCCGCGTCTCCGTAGGTCAGCTCGGCGATCGCGCGGTCCGTCCCGTCGGGGGCGGGCCTTCTGATGTCGGCGGTCAGGCTGCCGTGGTGGAAGCGGTAGGCCGTGCGCAGCTCGAAGCCTTCCTTGAGGCGCTCCTCCTCGTCGGAGGAGATGCGGCGACGGGGTTCGGCGTAGACGGTGGTGAGCTGCATCAGGCGGTTGAGGATCTCGACGAGCGGGGCACCGCAGTGCACACAGGTGTCGCGGCCCTCGCTGCGCTCGTGCCAGTAGCCGCATGCCCGGCAGACCTTGGCGTCGACGGTGGCGATCTGCCCAGGGTTGTCACTGATCGGCACCTGGACGTTCGACACCGTGTAGCGGCGTCCCTCGTGGTAGATCAGGGCTCCTGGTCCGAACTCGCCGATGGCGATGAACCGGGGGCGCTGAATGTAGGCCCCGCGCTTCTGGCCGTACCGGCTCTCGCCCCGCTCCCCCGGGACGTACGCCGCCAGGGGCAGCCGGGGGAAGGAGTATCCGGGCAGGAAACCCTCGGAGGCGAAGTAGCGGTAGGTGTAGAAGTCGGAGAACGAGTCCTCTTTGCTGTCGGAGCTCTCGTTGCGCAGCAGCTTGAGCTGGTTCTCGGCCTGGGCGCGGCGTGCCTGGGCACGGCGGCGGTCGCGTGCGGTGCCGGTCGTGTCGTCCGCGAGGCGGTGCTGTTCGGCGCGCTCTTCGAAGGCCCTGCGGTACAGCCGTCGCCACCGCTCGCAGGCGTTGTCGAAACGGCGCAGGGTGTCCCTGACCCGGTCGGTGGTCCAGCCGTCGTACCACCAGGAGGTGGTCGCCAGATCGTCCGCAAGGGGAGCGAGGAGCACGGTGCAGCGGGCGATGGCGCGCTGCCTTGCCGTCTCGCTGTCCAGTGCGGCGGACACCTTGGGGTGAAGAGGCAGGGGCAGCGGCTCCCCCGGCTTGCCGGTGGCCTTGATGTCGATGATGTCGGTCATCGACGAGCCCAGGGACTCCTGGGTCTCGGCCAGCCAGACGGCCTGGACGTGCGAGCGCAGCAGGTCCTCGTTGGTGAGGTCGATCCGGGGCGGAGCGACACTGCCGGAGACCATGAGCCGCGAACGGCGGAAGTAGTACTGGTCGTGTGCGCTGCCGGTGGAGCAGTACGTGGTGACCAGAGCGGGCTGGCCGGAACGGCCCGCACGGCCCGAGCGCTGCGCGTAGTTGGCGGGTGTCGGCGGGACGTTGCGCATCGCCACGGCGTTCAGCTCGGCGATGTCGACACCCAGCTCCATGGTGGGCGAACAGTAGAGCAGCGGCAGATCGCCGTCCCTGAAGGCGTCCTCGCGGATCTGCCGCACCGTGGACTCGACCTGGGCCGTGTGTTCCCGGGCCTCCAGTCCGACGAGTTCCGCGGCGGTCTCCCGGTAGAGGTCACGGAAGAACGGATTGACCCGGGCGACGGCGTCGGGGTCCAGGGTCTTGCGTACCGGGTCGGGCTCCGCGCTCTCTCCGTCGCCCGGAAGCCAGATCAGGGAGGCGACGCACAACTGGCGGGCGAGACGTCCGTCCGGGCCCTCGTCCACGACGGTGAGCAGACCGGTCCTCGTCAGCACGTCGAGCAGCTGGCGGATGACCACGTCCGCGTCGGCGACGGACATCTCCTTGCCTGCCAGCTGAGGCAGCGCCCCGAACGCCCCGGCCCTGCGGAGGTAACGTCCGTAGCCGCCTCGGGCGCCGAAATAGACGGCGTCGGCGGACGGAGCGCCCTTCGGCCCGGGACCCGCGAAGGCGACCCGGGAGGGGGTACGCGGATCGTTCTCGGGGATCGCCCAGATCCCCGCCAGATGCTTCTCGCTGACGGCCACCAACTGGTCATGACCCAGCTTGGTGAGGCGTTTCTCGTCGACGGCCAGGGCGCGGCGCAGTTCGTCGAGGAGCGTACGGGCGATCTCCTCCCGATGGGCCGGGGTGTCGCCCTCCAGAGCCCAGTGGGTGCCCCGCCACTCCTCCTCGTCGGCTGCGATCTCCGCGAGGGAGGTGTAGTCGAAGCGGAGCAGGCCGGTCTGGGACAGGTTGGGCATGGTCAGCCGCCAGCCCCGCTCCAGGTCGGCGTAGAGCCGGTATGACAGCGCCGACCGCATGGCGGACAAGGTGTCCTCGAGCTGCCGGTACTTCACTTCGGGCTTCTGCGCGAACGCCGTCAGCGGCAGGGCCAGTGCCTCCGCCACGGCTTCGGGCAGGGTGTCGTGCCGAAGCCCTGCCGGGCCCGCCTTGTGCAGCGCCCGGTACAGCGCACCCCTGATCTGGGTGACCTGCGCGAAGTCGTTGAAGTGTCCGGCCTGGAGGCTGGCGTCCTGGCGGTTGTCCACGAAGGTCAGCAACTTGCGGGCGCGCTGACCGAGGTCGGGCTGCCCTCGCAGGGAACGGACGACACTCGCGCTCACCAGGGACATGGCGGAGCTGCGGCCCTCGGCCGAAAAGGTGGCCAGCTTGGCGAAGTCCCGGACACGCAGCTGCTCGTAGCTGACCCGGCAGCGCGGGCAGAAACGGAAAGGTGCGGCGATCCACCAGGCGCGCAGGCCCGTCCCCGGCTCGGTGGTCACACCGTCGGGCCCGATCCACACCTGCTGGGGCAGGTCGTCGGCGCGCCGCTGGACGACGACGCGTTGCCCGTTGTCGTCGGTCTCGATCCAGCTGGCCGGAAGCCGCTCCAAGGCCTCTTCCGGGGAGTCGGGCCAGGGCCGCTCCTGGTCCACGTAGAGGTAGCCGTCGCCCGGCTCGGCGGGGGCGTCGGGATCCTGGCGGGCGACATACCGCCCCGTCCTCGGGGATCCTTCGACGGTGACGACCGGGAAGTCGTGTCCGCACTCGCGGCAGAAAGCGAGGGGAACCAGCGGCCACTCCGGGTTGCCGGGCACTCTGACCTGGTACTGGCTGGTCAGGTGCCGGACGTCCGACGGCTCCAGACTCGCGTAGACCGTGTCGCCCTTGGACAGGAACTGGTGCAGCCGGAAGGCGAACAACGGCCGGCCCGTATCCGTGTTCTTTACCCGGGCTCCCGCCTCCAGCATGGTCTCGATCGCGCGGACACAGACGGTCTCGTCCTCGCCGCACTCCTTGCGGAGGTCGATCGCCGCCTCGGGGATGGTGGTGGGGCTGCGGCGCCTGAGCCGTCCGGTACGCGGCTCTGTGTCGAGTCCGAAAGTGTCCTTGCTCCTGGGGCGCGGCTCTGTGTCGAGTCCGAAAGTGTCCTCGATCCAGACGGCGAGTGGGTCCTTGCTCAGCGGACGGTACGCGTCGGGCAGCTCGGCCGGATCGGCCGCGGCACGCCGTACGGCCTCAGTCAGGGCTGCCCGCCGCTCACTGTCAGGCAGCAGCCGGCCGGGGTCGGTCGCGCGCTGGAGGCTCTCCCCGATCACCCGGCCCGGCCGCACCTTCGTACCGAACAGGCGGCTGGCAATCCCGGCCACCGTCCGCCGCGTCTCGGCGAAGGTCTCGGCGCTGGCCATGGTCGCCGAGGTACCCACACACTGGAGTCGGGGCGCCTCGCAGGCCTCACGAAGTCTGCGGACCAGGAGTGCGACATCGGCGCCCTGGCGCCCCCGGTAGGTATGGAGTTCGTCCAGGACCAGAAAGCGCAGGCCCTTCGCCGCGGCGATCAGCTCCTGTCGCTCCTCGGGGCGGGTGAGCAGGTATTCCAGCATCATGTAGTTGGTGAGCAGGATGTCCGGCTTGCGGCTCAGCACGGACTTCTTCTGGTCCTTGCCTTCCTGCCCCGTGTACCGGTCGAAGGTGACCGCTCCGTGCTGCTCCGGAGGGACTCCCCAGCGCAGGTAGCGCTCCAGCTCGTTCTTCTGGCTGTTGGCAAGCGCGTTCATCGGATAGACGATGATCGCGGAGATGCCGTCGGGCTTGGGCTCGCGCAGGACCGAGTTGATGATGGGAATGAGGTAGGAGAGGCTCTTACCCGATCCCGTGCCTGTCGTCAGGACATACGACTCACGGGAGTCGGCCGCCTCGATCGCCCTGAGCTGGTGATGGTGCAGGGTGAGCGTACGGCTGCCCGTGTCCTCCGGGTCCTTCTTCTCACGGAAATAGGTCTTGCAGTCCCCGTGCAACACGTTGTCGTCGACGAGCCCGTCGATCGTTCCGCCGCTCCGGAAGTTGGGGTTGAGGGAGATCCAGGGGTCGGGCCAACGGGTCTTGTCCCGGCGTTCCTCGTCGAGATGGCTCCTGATGGCCGGATCCCGCACCCACACCAAGGAGGTCGTGAAGTCGTCGTAGTCCTTGATGAGCTGCCGGTGCGCTCCGAACACGTCCATGTTCTCGCCGATCTCCCTTGCGCTCGACTCACTGCTCTGGCTGCACCATCTGGCGGGCAGCGCAACGAGACGGGAGGAGGGCCCATTCCCCCCGTGGGCTCAAGAGCTTCACTTTACTGGCCACTGACAGGGCTGCTGCCTCATACGGTGTCCTGCCTGGCGTGAATCCGTTGGAAGTCAGGGTGCCGACGCCGCATGATTCACTGCGGGACGTACACATCTCATCCATGGCGACAACGGGAGGCCGCTCGTGGCCCATGAGGTCGATCAGTCATTCCTGGCGCTGCCCCTGCGCGCCCTCGCCGACGCCGCGCTCGCACGTGCGCGTGCGCTCGGGGCCGAGCACGCGGACTTCCGGTTCGAGCGGGTGCGCAGCGCGTCCTGGCGGCTGCGGGACGGGCGGCCGGCCGGGTCGTCGGACACCACCGACCTGGGGTACGCGGTGCGGGTCGTGCACGGCGGGACGTGGGGGTTCGCCTCCGGGGTGGACCTGACCATGGACGCGGCCGCCAAGGTGGCCTCGCAGGCCGTGACGATGGCCAAGCTGTCCGCCGAGGTGATCCGGGCCGCCGGGTCCGACGAGCGCGTGGAGCTCGCCGACGAGCCCGTGCATGCCGAGAAGACGTGGGTGTCGTCGTACGAGATCGACCCGTTCTCCGTCCCGGACCAGGAGAAGTCCGCGCTGCTCGCCGAGTGGAGCGCGCGGCTGCTCGCCGCCGACGGGGTCGACCATGTCGACGCCTCGCTGCTGACCGTGCACGAGAACAAGTTCTACGCCGACACGGCCGGGACCGTGACCACGCAGCAGCGGGTGCGGCTGCATCCGCAGCTCACCGCCGTCTCGGTGGACGACTCCAGCGGCGAGTTCGACTCGATGCGCACCCTCGCCCCGCCCGTCGGGCGCGGCTGGGAGTACCTCACCGGCACCGGCTGGGACTGGGAGGACGAGCTGGAGCGGATTCCCGGGCTGCTCGCCGAGAAGATGCGCGCGCCGAGCGTCGACGCCGGCGTCTACGACCTGGTCGTCGACCCCTCCAACCTGTGGCTGACCATCCACGAGTCCATCGGGCACGCCACCGAGCTGGACCGGGCCCTCGGCTACGAGGCGGCCTACGCGGGCACCTCCTTCGCCACCTTCGACCAGCTCGGCAAGCTGCCGTACGGCTCCGAGCTGATGAACGTCACCGGCGACCGCACCGCCGAGCACGGACTCGCCACCGTCGGCTACGACGACGAGGGCGTCGAGGCGCAGTCCTGGGACCTGGTCAAGGACGGCACGCTGGTCGGCTACCAGCTCGACCGCAGGATCGCGAGGCTGACCGGGTTCGAGCGGTCCAACGGGTGCGCCTTCGCCGACTCCCCGGGCCATGTGCCGGTGCAGCGCATGGCGAACGTGTCGCTCCAGCCGGACCCGGCGGGGCTGTCGACCGAGGATCTCATCGGGAGCGTCGACCGCGGGATCTACGTCGTCGGGGACCGGTCCTGGTCGATCGACATGCAGCGCTACAACTTCCAGTTCACCGGTCAGCGGGCGTACCGGATCCGCAACGGCCGCCTCGACGGGCAGGTGCGGGACTTCGCCTACCAGGGCATCACCCCCCAGTTCTGGGGCTCCATGGCCGCTGTGGGCGGCCCGCAGACGTACGTGCTGGGCGGCGCCTTCAACTGCGGCAAGGCACAGCCGGGCCAGATCGCGGCGGTCTCCCACGGCTGCCCGTCGGCCCTCTTCAAGGGCGTCAACATCCTTAACACCACGCAGGAGGCCGGTCGATGAGCCCGCGTACCAGCAAGCCGCACGAGGTCGTCGAGCGTGCCCTGGCTCTGTCCCGGGCCGACGGGTGCGTCGTGATCGCCGACGAGCAGTCCACCGCCAATCTGCGCTGGGCGGGCAACGCGCTGACGACGAACGGTGTCACGCGCGGCCGCACCCTCACCGTGATCGCGACCGTCGGCGGCCGGGAAGGCACCGCCTCGGGCGTGGTGTCGAGGGCCGCCGTGACCGAGGACGAGCTGGAGCCGCTGGTGCGGGCCGCGGAGGCAGCCGCACACGGGGCCGGACCCGCCGAGGACGCCCAGCCGCTGGTCACGGACGTACCCCAGTCCCCCGGCTTCACCGACGCGCCCGCCGAGACCTCCTCCGCGGTGTTCGCGGACTTCGCGCCCGCGCTCGGCGAGTCGTTCGCACGCGCGCGTGCCGGTGGCCGCGAACTGTACGGCTTCGCCAACCACGAGATGGTGTCGACCTACCTGGGCACGTCGACGGGCCTGCGGCTGCGCCACGACCAGCCGTCCGGGACGCTGGAGCTGAACGCCAAGTCCCCGGACCGCACCCGCTCGGCTTGGGCCGGGCGCTCCACGCGGGACTTCAAGGACGTCGACCCGGCGGCGCTGGACGCGGAGCTGGCCGAACGGCTCGGCTGGGCGGAGCGCCGGATCGAGCTGCCCGCCGGACGGTACGAGACGCTGCTGCCGCCGACGGCGGTGGCGGACCTGCTGATCTACCAGATGTGGTCGTCCTCGGGCCGGGACGCCGCCGAGGGGCGCACGGTGTTCTCCAAGCCGGGCGGCGGCACCCGGGTCGGGGCGAAGCTGACCGGGCTGCCGCTGACCCTGCGCAGCGATCCGCACGAGCCCGGACTGGAGTGCGCCCCCTTCGTGGTCGCGCACTCCTCGGGCGAGGACCAGTCGGTGTTCGACAACGGGCTGCCCGTCGCGCCGACGGAGTGGATCGCCGGCGGCGAGCTGAGGCATCTGCTGACCACCCGGCACAGCGCGGCCCTGACCGGGCTGCCGCTCGCGCCGGCGGCCGGGAACCTGATCCTGGACGGCGGCGAGGACCGCTCGCTGGCGGAGATGGTCGCGGACACCGAGCTGGGGCTGCTGCTCACCTGTCTGTGGTACATCCGCGAGGTGGACCCCGCGACGCTGCTGCTCACGGGCCTGACCCGGGACGGTGTGTACCTCGTGGAGGACGGCGAGGTCACCGGCGAGGTCAACAACTTCCGGTTCAACGAGTCGCCGGTGGACGTGCTGGGCCGGGCGACGGAGGCCGGGCGGACCGAGAAGACGCTGCCCAGGGAGTGGAGCGACTACTTCACCCGGGCCGCGATGCCGGCGCTGCGCGTCCCGGAATTCAACATGAGCTCTGTCAGTCAGGGCGTATAACCTCGTAGTCGGCTGTCACCCGACTGCCCGAAGAGCACCGAGCGCGCACCGAGCCGCATCTAGGAGACACGAGAACCGTGACGGACATCGTCGACGAGCTGAAGTGGCGTGGGCTGTTCGCCCTGTCCACCGACGAGGACGCCTTGCGCAAGGCGCTCGCGGACGGTCCCGTCACGTTCTATTGCGGCTTCGACCCGACGGCGCCGTCACTGCACGTGGGGCACCTGGTGCAGGTGCTCACCGTGCGCCGGCTCCAGCAGGCCGGGCACCGGCCGCTGGCGCTGGTCGGCGGCGCCACGGGCCTGATCGGCGACCCCCGCCCGACCGCCGAGCGCACGCTGAACGACCCGGAGACGGTGGCCGGCTGGGTGGACCGGCTGCGCGGCCAGATCGAGCCGTTCCTGTCCTTCGAGGGCGAGAACGCCGCCGTGATGGTGAACAACCTCGACTGGACGCAGGGCCTGTCCGCGATCGAGTTCCTGCGGGACATCGGCAAGCACTTCCGGGTCAACAAGATGCTGACGAAGGACTCCGTCGCCCGTCGCCTGGAGTCCGACCAGGGCATCAGCTACACCGAGTTCAGCTACCAGATCCTCCAGGGCATGGACTTCCTCCAGCTCTACCGGAGGTACGGCTGCACGCTCCAGCAGGGCGGCAGCGACCAGTGGGGCAACCTCACGGCGGGCCTCGACCTGATCCACCGCCTGGAGCCGGACGCGGCGGCGCACGCGCTCGCGACGCCGCTGATGACCAAGGCGGACGGCACCAAGTTCGGCAAGACCGAGGGCGGCGCGGTCTGGCTCGACGCGGAGATGACGACGCCGTACGCGTTCTACCAGTTCTGGCTGAACGTGGACGACCGTGACATCTCCCGCTACATGCGCATCCTGTCCTTCAAGTCCCGCGAGGAGCTGGAGGAGCTGGAGCGGCAGACCGAGGAGCGCCCGCAGGCCCGGGCCGCGCAGCGCGCGCTGGCCGAGGAGCTGACGACGCTGGTGCACGGCGCCGGGCAGACGGCCGCCGTGATTGCCGCGTCCAAGGCGCTGTTCGGGCAGGGCGAGCTGACCGGGCTGGACGAGCGGACCCTGGCGGCGGCGCTGTCGGAGGTGCCGCGCGCCGAGGTCGCCGAGCTCGGCCCGGTGGTCGACCTGCTCGCGGAGGTCGGCCTGGTGCCCAGCAAGTCGGCCGCGCGCCGCACGGTGAAGGAGGGCGGCGCCTACGTGAACAACGTCAAGGTCACCGCCGAGGACGCGGTCCCCGCCAAGGACGACCTGCTGCACGGCCGCTGGCTGGTGCTGCGCCGGGGCAAGAAGAACCTGGCGGCGGTCGAGGTCACGAGCGGCTGAGCCCGGACGCGGGTCAGGTGTGAAGGGGCGGTCCACCCGGATTTTCCGGTGGCCCGCCCCTTCGGCCGTCCCGCGGAACCGTGCGGACCCTAGTACCGCGGCAGGCAACGTCTACGCGACGGGGCGAACGTTGCCTGTCGGGGCACTAGGCCCGCTGGGCGTCCTCCCGCTTCCTGTTTCCCCACAGCGCCATGTACGCCATGTCGCCGACGAAAACGATGATGATCGCGGCCACGAGCTGGAAGAAGTGCCTGCTCCAGTCGATGCCGCGGGTCGAGGCGACCCCGACCGTGCGGGCGACCGCGTTGCCGACGGTCGCGCCGAGCATGCCGAAGATCGTGGTGAGCCAGAGCGGGCTGTGCTGCTTGCCCGGGATGACCGCCTTCGCGATCAGCCCCAGCACCAGTCCCACGATGATCGCCCACAACCAGCCCATGGCTGCCTCCTCGTCCCGCTCGACGTGAGCGTTACGCCCAGTGTCGGGGCGGCTTCGCCGCGTCGCACCCCGGGCGCGGCCGCCGGAGGCCGCGGGGACGCGGGCCGAGGGCCGTTGACGCAGGCAGAACGGCGGCCCCGCCCTCGTGGGCGCCGGGAACGCGGCGTAACGTGGAGTGTGTACGGGCCGTTGTCCCGACCGGTCACGGACCGGACGCGGGCCGGGGAGTTGTCCGATGCGGGCGAATGGTGGACGGGTGATGCGGAAAGTGCACGGCGAGGGCAATGCCCAGGTGTTCCGGATCACGGGAGCCCGGACGGGCCTTCAGGAGGACGTGCGCGGCCGGCAGCGCCGGTACGTCATCTCGATGTCGATCCGTACGGCGTCGGTGATCCTCGCGGTGGCGCTGTGGAACGTCGAGCGGTACGTGGCGATCGTGGCGCTGGTGCTCGGGGCCGTGCTGCCCTACATCGCCGTGGTCATCGCGAACGCGGGTCGGGAGGGCGCGCCCAAACTGCCGTCGACGTTCGTCGCCATGCCGCCGAAACCGATGATCACGCCGCCGGGCGCCGACGACGGTTTCACCGGGTCCGCCACGGAGGACACCGCGGGTGACACCGCTGCCGGGACCGCGCGCGAGCCGCGTGAGAGCGCTTGACCTGGACCGTCCCGGCGGCCGGACGGCAGCCTCTCGGGAAGCTCAGGAAAAGCTCAGATCAATCATGTTGTTCCGGTGCCGGGCTGTGGGTTACCCGTGACATACTTCCTACGCGCTCCGCATCCCCCGTCGGAGCGACAGACCGACGCCGGGCAGCTCCCCCCGTGGCTGCTCGGCGTCGCCTTGTGTGCCGTGGCTGTGAGATGAACCCGTGACCGACGAGACCCCGATCTGCTCCGCCAAGGGCTGCCGTGTGGCCGCCGTGTGGGTGCTGGCCTGGAACAACCCGAAGATCCACACACCGGAGCGCCGCAAGACGTGGCTGGCGTGCGAGGAGCACCGGGAGCACCTGTCGCAGTTCCTCGGTGTGCGCGGCTTCCTGAAGGACGTGGTCCCCTTCGGCGAGTGGGAGGCGCGGAACGCCGCGGACGGCGACGCGGGCAGCGGCGCCTAACCGCCGATCGCCGACATCGGCCGCTCCGGCTGGACGAACGACGGGTCGTCGAGGCCCGCTCCCGCCTTCTTGCCCCACATCGCCACCCGCCAGATGTCGGCGATCTCCTCGTCGCGGGCGCCGGAGCGCAGCGCGGCGCGCAGGTCCGTCTCCTCGGTGGCGAACAGGCAGGTACGGACCTGGCCGTCGGCCGTGAGGCGGGTGCGGTCGCAGGCCGCGCAGAACGGGCGGGTGACGGAGGCGATCACGCCGACGCGGTGCGGGCCGCCGTCCACGATCCAGCGTTCGGCCGGGGCCGAGCCGCGCTCCCCGGCCCTCTCGGGGGTCAGTTCGAAGCGGGTGCCCAGCGAGGTCAGGATCTCGGCCGCGGTCACCATGCCCTCCCGCTTCCAGCCGTGCTGGGCGTCCAGGGGCATCTGCTCGATGAAGCGGAGTTCGTAGTCGTGCTCCACCGCCCAGGCCAGGAGGTCCGGGGCCTCGTCCGCGTTCAGGTCGCGCATCAGGACGGTGTTGACCTTCACCGGGGTCAGGCCGGCCGCGTGGGCGGCTTCGAGGCCCTCGATGACGTCGTGATGGCGGTCCCGGCGGGTGAGCGCCTTGAAGACGTCCGGGCGCAGGGTGTCCAGGGAGACGTTGACCCGGTCCAGGCCGGCGTCCCTCAGGGCGGCCGCGGTGCGCTTCAGTCCGATCCCGTTGGTGGTGAGGGACATCCGGGGACGGGGAGCGAGGGCCGCGACCCGCTCGACGATCCCGGCCAGGCCGGGGCGCAGCAGGGGTTCGCCGCCGGTGAAGCGGACCTCCGTGATGCCGAGGGAGGTGACGGCGATGTCGATCAGGCGGACGATCTCGTCGTCGGTGAGCAGCGTCGGCTTGGCCAGCCACTGCAGGCCCTCTTCCGGCATGCAGTACGAGCAGCGCAGGTTGCACCGGTCGGTCAGCGAGACCCTCAGGTCGGTGGCCACCCGGCCGTAGGTGTCGATGAGCATGTGGCCCCCTCCCTCGTCTCGGTCCATGTGGCGTACCACGCGGAGTTCCCGTCATTTGTGAGCCTACGTGACACCACTGACAACGACAGCGCCGGAAGTCACGAGATACGGCGCGGCCGCGTCGTAGGGACCTACGACGCGGCCGGCCCGGACGGGTGGGCGCTCAGTGCGCTCCGGTGCCCGTCATGGAGCGCACCTCCAGTTCGGCGTACTTGCCGTCGTCCGGCGTCTCCTTGGACAGGAGGGTGCCCACGACGCCGAGCAGGAAGCCGACCGGGATCGAGATGAGGCCCGGGTTCTCCAGCGGGAACCAGTGGAAGTCGACGTCGGGGAACATCGACGTCGGCTTGCCCGACACCACCGGTGAGAACAGCACCAGGCCGACCGCGCTGACCAGGCCGCCGTAGATCGACCACAGGGCGCCGGAGGTGGTGAACCGCTTCCAGAACAGGCTGTAGAGGATCGTGGGCAGGTTGGCGGAGGCGGCGACGGCGAAGGCGAGCGCGACCAGTCCGGCGACGTTCAGGTCGCGGGCGAGGGCGCCCAGGACGATCGAGACCGCGCCGATGCCGACGGTCGCCCAGCGGGCCGCGGTCAGCTCCTGCTTCTCGGAGGCGGTGCCCTTCTTGATGACGTTGGCGTAGATGTCGTGGGCGAAGGAGGACGACGAGGCCAGGGTCAGGCCCGCGACGACGGCGAGGATCGTGGCGAAGGCGACGGCGGAGATGGACGCCAGCAGGATGGCGCCCCAGCTGGAGTCGACGCCGCCGAGGTGCAGGGCGAGCAGTGGCGCCGCGGTGTTGCCCGCCTTGTTGGAGGCGATGATCTCGTCGGGCTTGATGAGCGCGGCGGCGCCGAAGCCGAGCGCGAGGGTCATCAGGTAGAAGGCGCCGATCAGGCCGATCGCCCAGATCACCGACTTGCGGGCGGCCTTGGCCGTGGGGACGGTGTAGAAGCGGATCAGGATGTGCGGCAGACCGGCGGTGCCGAGGACCAGGGCGATGCCGAGCGAGAGGAAGTCGAGCTTGGTGGTGCCCGTGGCGCCGTACTTCAGTCCGGGCTCCAGGAAGGCGGTGCCCTTGCCGCTGTTGGCGGCGGCCTTGCCGAGCAGGTCGGAGATGTTGAAGTTGAACTTCAGCATGACCAGGAAGGTGAGCAGCAGGGCACCGACGATGAGCAGGACGGCCTTGACCATCTGCACCCAGGTGGTGCCCTTCATGCCGCCGATGGTGACGTAGACGATCATCAGCACGCCGACCAGCGCGACGATGCCGATCTTGCCGCCGTCGCTGGTGATGCCGAGCAGCAGGGAGACCAGGACGCCGGCGCCGGCCATCTGGGCCAGCAGGTAGAAGATCGACACGACGATGGTGGAGGTGCCGGCGGCGGTGCGGACCGGGCGCTGGCGCATCCGGTAGGCCAGTACGTCGCCCATGGTGTACCGGCCGGAGTTGCGCAGCGGTTCGGCGACCAGGAGCAGGGCGACCAGCCAGGCGACGAGGAAGCCGATGGAGTACAGGAAGCCGTCGTAGCCGAACAGCGCGATGGCGCCGGCGATGCCGAGGAAGGACGCGGCGGACATGTAGTCGCCGGAGACGGCGAGGCCGTTCTGGAAGCCGGTGAACTGCCGTCCGCCGGCGTAGAAGTCGGCGGCGTCCTTGGTCTGCCGGCCGGCCCAGACGGTGATGACGAGGGTCGCGACGACGAACACCGAGAACAGGGTGATGATCAGCGGCCGGTGCTGGCTCGCCTCACCGGCCGCGAGGGTCAGCACGGGTGCGGTCGCGGGGCTCATTCGGTGCCCTCCATCCGGGACTTGATGGCTTCGGCCTTGGGGTCGAGCTTGGCGGCGGCGTGCCGCGCGTACCACCAGGCGATGAGGAACGTGGTGAGGAACTGGGCGAGGCCCAGGGCGAGGGCGACGTTGATGTTCCCGAACAGCTGGGTGCCCATGAAGCCGCCGGCGTAGTTGGAGAGCAGCACGTACAGCAGGTACCAGGCGATGAAGGCGACGGTCAGCGGGAAGGCGAAGGATCGGTAGGAGCGGCGCAGTTCGCCGAACTCCGCGCTGTCCCGCACCGCGACGAACTCCTCGGTGGTCGGGAGTGGGGCCTGGGTCTTCGAGGGTGGCGGTGTCTCGGTGGCCACGTCGGTCTCCTCGCGTGTCGGATGCGGTTGGGACGGGGGCCCGATCGTGCTTCGGTTCCCCGCCCAAGGTCCACGGCGCCACGCGGTGACCGGTTCAAGTCCTGTTGGTTGTTTCGCAACCGGTCTGAACAAGTCATTGCTAAGTCATTGCTGGTGGAGGAGGCGGCAAGATAGCTTCACCCTGCACCACCCGTCATGTACCTGCGGGGCCGCCCACCTGCGGCCCTTGCCTGCCTGTACCCGGATGATGTGGGGACCCCATGGCTCATCTGCGTTCCAGACGCCGCCTCGCCCTTGCCGCGCCGGTCGCGCTGTCGCTGACCGCGTCGCTCGGCTTCCTGCCCTCGGCGGCGTCGGCGGCACCTCGCGCGGCCTCGGCGGCGCAGGCGAAGGACGCGCCGGTCATGGCCTACGTCGTCAACACCGGGACGGACCGCCACACGATCGCCCAGGTGCAGCGGTCCATCACCGCGGCCGGCGGCACCATCGTGACGACGTACGACAGGATCGGCGTCATCGTGGTCCGCTCCGCGAACCCGGACTTCGGCAGGACCATCCGCGGGGCCCACGGGGTCGACTCCGCGGGCGCCACCCGCACCGCGCCTCTACGCGCGTCGGAGACCACGGACGAGGGGGCGGTGGAGTACCTCTCCGCGGCCGAGGTCGCACGGCTGAAGAAGGCCGCCGAGCCGTCGAAGCACCCGAAGGGCCAGGTCGCCCAGGAACCCCTCGAGGCCGAGCAGTGGGACCTACGGGCCATCGGCGCCGACAAGGCCGCCGCGATCAACCCGGGCAGCCCGAAGGTCACCGTCGCCGTGATCGACACCGGTGTCGACGACACCCACCCGAACCTGGCGCCGAACTTCTCCGCCAAGCAGTCGGCCAGTTGCGTCGGCGGCAAGGCGGACACCTCGCCGGGCGCCTGGCGGCCCGCGAGCCCCGACCACTACCACGGCACGCATGTCGCGGGTGAGATAGCCGCCGCCCGCAACGGGACGGGCGTCGCGGGCGTCGCGCCGGGTGTGAAGGTCTCCGGGATACGGGTGGCCGAGCCGGACACTGAGACGTTCTACCCGGAGAGCGTGGTCTGCGCCTTCGTGTTCGCCGCCGACCACGGCGTGCAGATAACCAACAACAGCTACTACGTGGACCCGTGGCTGTACAACTGCAAGGACGACGCCGACCAGAAGGCCGTCCTGGACGCGGTCGGCCGGGCCCAGCTGTACGCGCAGCGCAAGGGCACCCTGAGCGTGGCCTCCGCGGGCAACTCCAACCACGACCTGGCCGCCAGGTCGATCCTCGACACATCCAGCCCGAACGACACGACCCCGGTCGAGCGCACGATCGACCCCAGGAAGTGCCTCGACGTGCCGGCGCAGCTGCCGGGTGTGGTGACGGTCGCCGCCACCGGCGTGCGGACCCTCAAGTCGTACTACTCCAACTACGGCGACGGCGTCATCGACGTCGCGGGACCGGGCGGCGACAAGTACCAGATCCCGGACACCCCGTCGGGCAACGGCCGCATCCTGTCGACCATGCCGGAGGGCCGGTACGGCTACCTCCAGGGCACGTCGATGGCCGCTCCGCACGTCGCCGGTGTCGCCGCGCTGCTGAAGTCGGCCCACCCGAACGCCAAGCCCGCCCAGTTGCTGGCCCTTCTCAAGGCCCAGGCGGACAACCCGGGGTGCCCGGTCGAGCCCTACGACCCGGACGGCAACGGCGTCGTCGACTCGTTCTGCAAGGGCAACAAGAACCGCAACGGGTTCTACGGCTTCGGCCTCGTCAACGCGCTCCGCGCGATCAAGTGACCGGCACGGCCCGTCACTTCCACAAGCGCCCCCCACGCCTCGCATGCCTCGGGCATGCCGCACCGCAATGGTCCGAAACACTGGAGTTCACATGAGCGTTCGCCTCAACCGGCGTACCGTCACCATCCCGCTCGGGATGGCCGTCGCCTCCGCTCTCGCCTTCCTGCCGAACGTGGCCTCCGCCACCGAGGCCGGTCCGCAGGCGGCCGCCGCGAGCATCTCCGCCGCCGACGGCGACGCGCTGAGCTACGTCGTCAACGTCCGTCCCGGCCACAGCTCCGCGGCCGTTCAGAAGGCGATCGGCAAGGCCGGCGGCTCAGTCGTCGTCGCGTACGACCAGATCGGTGTCATAGTCGTCCACTCGTCGAACGCCGGTTTCGCCAAGGAGATACGCAAGGACAAGGGGGTCGAGTCGGCCGGCGCAACCCGGACTGCCCCGCTGTCCCCGCAGTCGACCACCGAGATGTGGGCGCCGCAGGTGCTCACCGGCGCGGAACTGGCGGCGGCGACCGAGGCGTCCACCGACGCCCAGGAGCCGCTCCAGGGCCTCCAGTGGGACCTGCCGATGATCAAGGCGGACAAGGCCCACGAGGTCACCCTGGGCAGCTCCAAGGTCACGGTCGGCGTGATCGACACCGGCGTGGACGACACCCACCCGGACCTCGCCGCCAATTTCAACCGGGCCGCGTCCGTGAACTGCGTGTCGGGCAAGCCGAACACGGCGGACGGCGCCTGGCGGCCGAACAAGGGCGAGAGCGCGCACGGCACGCACGTCGCCGGTGAGATCGCCGCCGCGAAGAACGGCGTCGGCATGGTCGGCGTCGCCCCGGGCGTGAAGGTGTCCGGCATCAAGGTGTCGACGCCGGAGGGCTGGTTCTACACCGAGGCCGTGGTGTGCGGCTTCGTCTGGGCCGCCGAGCACGGCGTGGACATCACCAACAACAGCTACTACACCGACCCGTGGAACTTCAACTGCACCGACGACCCCGACCAGAAGGCTCTGGTCGAGGCCGTGTCGCGGGCCACGAAGTACGCCGAGGGCAAGGGCACGGTCAACGTCGCGGCCGCCGGCAACGACAACTGGGACCTGGCCGGGAAGACCATCCTCGACCCGGGCAGCCCGAACGACTCCACCCCCGGCGACCGGGTGATCGACCCGAAGAAGTGCCTGGACATCCCCGCGATGCTGCCGGGCACCGTCACGGTCTCCTCCGTCGGCGCCAAGGGCATCAAGTCGTCGTTCTCCAACTACGGCCAGGGCGTGATCGACGTCACCGCGCCGGGCGGCGACTCGACCTCCTACCAGCGGCCCGACGCCCCCGCCACCAGCGGCCTGATCCTCGGCACCCTGCCGGGCGGCCAGTACGGCTACATGGCCGGCACCTCGATGGCGTCGCCGCACGCCGCCGCCGTCGCCGCGCTCATCAAGTCGACCCACCCGAACGCCAAGCCGAACCAGGTGAAGGCGCTGCTGACCCAGGGTGCCGACAAGAAGGAGTGCACCACCCCGTACGACATCAACGGCGACGGCAAGATCGACGCCGTGTGCAAGGGCGGCAAGGGCAAGAACGCCTTCTACGGCGAGGGCATGGTCAACGCCCTCAACGCCGTGACCAAGTAGACACGGCAGATGTCGGCCGGTCACCGCACAGTGCGGTCATGACTGACATCACCTGTGCGTGGTCCGCGCTGGGCGGCGATCCCGCCCTCCTGTCGCGGGTCACCATCGTGCAGCGGGAAGGCGCGCTCCCGGCGCGCCTTCCCGTACGGGAGCTGGCACGCACGTGCGTGTCCGCCTGCGTCCTGGCCGCTGCCGAACTCGGCGCACAACGGGCGGGGCTCGCCGCGGTGCCGGCGGTTTCGGTGGACGACGGCGCCGTGGCCACGGCGTTCCTCAGTGAACGGCGTCTGCTGGTGGACGGGAAGGCACCCGTCTCCTTCGCGCCGCTGTCGCGGTTCTGGCGGACGGCGGACGGCTGGGTGCGCACGCACGCCAACTACCCGCACCACCGGGAGTCGTTGCTCCGGGCGCTGGACGTGCCGGACGACGTGGACCAAGTCGCCTCCGTACTCGCCGAGCGGTCCGCGCACGAGGTCGAGGAATCCGTGTACGCGGCCGGAGGCCTCGCCGTCGCACTGCGCACCCCCGGGGAATGGGCCGCGCACGAACAGGGAGTCGCCGTCACCGCCCGGCCGCTGATCGAGCGGGAGCGGCTGGACAAGGCACACGCGCGCGTACTGCAGCCCGTCGCGAGTGCCCCGCTGCTGCCCGCCGCCGGGCTGCGCGTCCTGGACCTGACCCGGGTGCTCGCGGGTCCCGTCGCCACCCGCACGCTCGCCCTGCTGGGCGCGGACGTGCTGCGCCTCGACGCGCCCGACCGCCCCGAAGAGGCCGGCCTGCACGCGGACACCGGCTTCGGGAAGCGGTCCGCGGCGCTGGACCTCGCGGTCGACCGGGCCCTCTTCGAGGAACTGCTCGCCGAGGCGGACGTCGTGGTCACCGGATACCGGCCCGGCGCCCTGGACCGGTTCGGGCTCTCCCCCGAGGCGCTGGCCGAACGGCGGCCCGGACTGGTCGTGGCGCAGTTGTCGGCGTGGGGCCGCCACGGACCCTGGGGCGGACGCCGGGGCTTCGACAGCCTCGTACAGGCCGCCGCCGGCATCGCCGCGACCGAGGGGTCGCCGGAGCAGCCCGGCGCCCTGCCCGCGCAGGCCCTGGACCACGGCACGGGCTACCTTCTGGCGGCGGCGGTGCTGCGCGCCCTGACCGAACAGACGCGGGAGGGCGGCACCCGGGTCGTACGACTGGCCCTGGCACGCACGGCATCCTGGCTGACGCGGCCCGGCACCGGGCCTGCCCCCGCGGCGGACACCGTGCAGGGCCCGGCCTACGACAGCCCCGGCCCCTGGCTGGACGAAACGACCAGCCGGCTCGGCCGCCTGCGCCACGCCCGTCCACCCGTCGCCTTCACCGACGCCCCGACGAACTGGCCCCGCCCACCTGGACCCTGGGGCACGGACGCACCCACCTGGACCTGACCGAAGCGGGCGGCACGCGGGCACGGGGCATGTGACGGCACGTGACCCCGGGAGCCGCCCGGGACGGAGCGCGCGCGGCGGTGCGGGCGGAATCGGGCTCCCCCACTTGGTCGTGCGCGCTTGCCCCTTTCGGGGTGGTTGGTGAAGATCCTTGGGTGACGCTCATACGACCGGCCGCCGGGACGGGGGACGCGCGAGGGACCGGGCGGCGCGGCGCGACGGTCCGGGCCGCCGCCGTCCTCGTCCTGGTGGCGCTCGCCGCCCTCATACCCCTGCTCGGCCCGTCCGCCGCCCTGCACGGCACCGGTGAGGCGGCGGCACCCGGAGCCGGCGGCACAGCGGTGCTGCGGACAGTGCTGTTCGCGGCCCTCTGCGTCCCCGTCGGCGAGTTGTTCGTGAACCGGCTGGCCGACCGCGTCCCCGGTGCCCCGGCCGGACGTCCCCGCAGCTGGGCCCTCCGCGCGGCCGCCGCCGGTTTCCTCGCCGCCCTGGGCCTCGCCTCCGTGGTGGCCACCGGCAACCTGGTCCCGCACAGCCCCGCCCAGATCGACGTGGGCGGGCTGCACCGGACCCGCGACGGGGCACTGGCCCTGCTGGAGGTCAACGCGTTCCTCGTCACCGGCCTGTGCGCGCTCTCCCGGCGCCCGGCGACGCAACTGTGGCCGCTCGCCGCGGTGGTCGTGGCCGAGGCGCTGCGCGCGCACCCCGGGACCGAGAGCACCCCACTCGCCGGCTCCTCGCTGACCGTCGTGCACCTGGTCTGCGGCGCTCTGTGGGTGGGCGGTCTGCTGCACGCGCTGCGCACACTGCGGCTGTGGCGCGGGGCCGCGGCGGGTGCCGCCCTGCTGGGCCGCTACGCGCGCGTGGCGGCCGCCGCGCTCGCCGGGGTGACCGCCACGGGTGTGTGCAGCACACTGCGCCGGATGCCGGCGGACACGGTGCTGCACCAGCTGACGGCGACGGCGTACGGCCGCACCCTGCTCGCCAAGGTGGTCCTCGTGGCCGGTGTCGCCCTGCTCGCCCTGTGGGCCCGGATCCGGCTGCGGCGGGCACCCGACCCGCTGACCGCTTACGCCCCCGCGCGCGCCGAGGTTGCCGTCCTCGGCGCGGTCGTCGCGGTGTCGGGGCTGCTGACGGCGCTGCCGCTGCCGATCCGCTGGTGAGCGGACCCGTCCGGTCCGTCGGACGAAGGGGCGTCAGGCCCCCACCGCGCCCAGCACGGTCCCGGCCGCATAGGTCACCGCCATGGCCAGCGCCCCGCCGGTCACGTTCCGCAGCACCGCCCGGCCGGGCGCGGCCGCTCCCAGGCGGGCACTGCTCCAGCCGGTGAGGACGAGGGCGGCCAGGACGGACACCACGGTGACGCCCAACCGCCAGGCCGCCGGCGGCAGCACGATCGCCAGCAGGGGGAGCAGCGCGCCGACCGTGAACGCCAGGAAGCTCGCCCCGGCCGCGTGCCACGGGTTGGTCAGCTCGTCGGGGTTGATGCCGAGCTCCACGCTCGCGTGTGCCCGCAGCGCGTCCCGCTCGGTGAGCTGCTCCGCCGCCTCCCTGGCCACGTCACGCGTCAGACCCCGCGCCTGGAGCAGGTCGGTCAGCTCCCGCAGCTCCGCCTCGGGCCGCTCGCGCAGCTCCCGTCGCTCCTGGGCCAGCGCGGCCATCTCCGAGTCCCGCTGGGTCGACACCGACACGTACTCCCCCGCCGCCATCGACATGGACCCGGCGAGCAGACCGGCGAGCCCCGCGGTCAGCAGTGCCGGACGGGAGTCCGTCGCGCCGGCCACACCGACGACGAGTCCCGCGGTGGACACGATGCCGTCGTTGGCGCCGAGCACGGCCGCCCGCAGCCAGTTGAGCCGCGCGCCGAGCGCGCCGCCGTGCGGCTCGTCATGCGTTGGTTCCGTCACAGGACGGAGGATCGCACGGTTCGTCCGTCCTGTCCCCGCACGGTTCCTGATGTCTCGTGAGGCACACCCCCGGTCCTCCGGGAGGCCGTTCGCCGGCTCTGCCGGGCGCCCGGGGGGCGAGGCTGTCGGTCGCGGCCCGTATCCTCAGTGACCATGCTCGAAGACCGCACGCTCGCAGGGTTGCCCCCCACACCGTGGCCGGCCGCGTATCCGAAGGGATACGCGGTCGTTGACGTGGAGACCACCGGTCTGGCCCGCGACGACCGCATCATCTCCGCGGCGGTCTACCGGCTGGACGCGCGCGGCGAGGTCGAGGACCACTGGTACACGACGGTCAACCCCGAGCGGGACCCGGGACCGGTGTGGATCCACGGACTGACGAGCGAGGCCCTGGAGGGCGCTCCGCTGTTCGCGGAGATCGCCGAGGAGTTCGCCGCGCGGCTGGCGGACCGGGTGCTCGTCGCGCACAACGCGGTGTTCGACTGGCAGATGATCGCGCGGGAGTACGCGCGCGCGCAGCGCGAGGCGCCGGTGCGGCAGCGGCTGTGCACCATCGCGCTCGCCAAGGAGCTGGCCCTGCCCCTGCCCAACCACAAGCTGGAGTCGCTGGCGGCGCACTTCGGCGTCGTGCAGCAGCGGGCGCACCACGCGCTGGACGACGCGCGCGTGCTGGCCGAGGCGTTCCGGCCGAGCCTGCGGGCCGCGGCGGCGGGCGGGGTGCGGCTGCCGCTGCTGGAGTGCCGGCCGCTGACGGAGTGGTCGGACCGGCCGGTGCCCCGGCAGCAGTCGGGCGGCTACCGCGCGGGCAGTTGGCGCGCCCCGCGCAAGCGGCCCGCGTGCCCGTACCCCAACCCGGGTCGGTACGAGGACGGCAAGCCCCTCAAGCAGGGCATGCGGGTGGCCTTCTCCGGGGACACCTCCACCGACCGCGAACTGCTGGAGGACCGGGCCACCGAGGCCGGGCTGCACGTGGCCACCAGCCTGTCCCGGCTGACCAGCCTGCTGGTGACGAACGACCCGGACTCGGGCACGTCGAAGGTGGTCAAGGCACGCCAGTACGGCACTCCGGTGGTGGACGAGGCGGCGTTCGGGCAGCTGCTCAGGGACGTGGAACCGGCGGAGGTCCGCTGACGGGCGTACGGGTGATTACCGGGCGACTCGCCCACGGTCCGCTCGCCCGCGCCGCGGGCACGGCTCACCCTGTGGCGCATGGCGAGATGCGAAGTATGCGGCAATGACTATGGAATGACCTTCGAGGTGCACGCCCAGAACTCGGTGCACGTATTCGACTGCTTCGCCTGCGCGATCCACCGCATGGCACCGATCTGCGAGCACTGTCGTGTCCAGATCATCGGTCAGGGCGTCGAGGTCGAGGGGCACTGGTACTGCGGCGCGCACTGCGCCCGCGCCGAGGGGAGGGTCGGAATCGTCGACCGCGTTTGAGGACACCCCTGCCGAAAACACCCCACGGCCCCGGAGGTACCGTCATGGGGTGTACCGCTTCCTGTTGACCCGCCAGTGGGTGATCCTCACCATCCTCGCGATCGCGCTGATCCCGACGATGATCCGGCTGGGTTTCTGGCAGTTGCACCGCCATGAGCACAAGGTCGCGCTGAACCAGGTGATCACCGAGTCGCTGGCCGCGCGGCCGGTGCCGGCCGAGTCGCTGACCTCGCCCGGCGCCACCGTTAAGCATGCCGACCTGTACCACAGGGTCACCGCCAAGGGTCACTTCGACACCGCGGACGAGGAGGTCGTGCGCCGCCGCACCAACGACAACGGCGACATCGGCTACCACGTGCTGACCCCCTTCGTCCTGGACGACGGCAGGGTCCTCCTGGTCAACCGGGGCTGGGTCCCCACGGACGCCTCGCAGACGGAGTTCCCGAAGATCCCGGCGCCCCCGCGCGGAGAGATCACCGTCACCGGCCGGCTGATGCCCGACGAGACGACCGCGGCGAGCGGCATCAAGGACGTCAAGGGCCTGCCCGACCGCCAGGTGATGCTGATCAGCAGCACGCAGCAGGCCGAGCGGCTCGGAAAGCGGGTCCTCGGCGGCTACGTCCAGCTGACCTCACCCGCGCCGCAGGGCGGCAGCCCGCAGCTGCTGCCCGACCCGGAGCACAGCGACATCGGCCCGCACCTGGCGTACGCCATCCAGTGGTGGCTGTTCACGGCGGGCGTCCCGGTCGGGTGGGTGGTGCTGCTGCGCCGCGAGGCACGTGAGCGCGCGCAGGCGGCGGCGAAGGAAGCGGCACCGGAGGCGGAACCCGCCGCCGTGTAGCGGCGGACGTCCCCGTCGGCCTCGCCCTGTGCCGGAGCGACCGGGCAGGATAGAGGCCATGGATCTTGGACTGAAGGACCGGGTGTACGTCGTCACCGGCTCCACGCGCGGACTGGGCAACGCCACCGCGCGCGAGCTCGTCGCCGACGGCGCGAAGGTGGTCATCACCGGGCGGGACAGCGAACGGGTCGCCGCGGCGGCGGCCGAGCTGGGGCCGAACGCCGTCGGGGTGGCCGTGGACAACGCGGACGCCGACGCGCCGGCGCGGCTGATCGCGACGGCGCGGGAGCATTTCGGCGGCTTCCACGGCGTGCTCGTGAGCGTCGGCGGACCGCCGGCCGGCTTCGTCGCCGACAACACCGACGAGCAGTGGCAGGCCGCGTTCGAGTCGGTGTTCCTCGGCGCGGTGCGGCTCGCCCGCGCGGCGGCGGCCGAGCTGGACCCGGGCGGGGTCGTCGGGTTCGTTCTCTCCGGATCCGTGTACGAGCCGATCGCGGGGCTGACCATCTCCAACGGGCTGCGGCCCGGCCTGGCCGGGTTCGCCAAGTCCCTCGCCGACGAGCTGGGACCGCGGGGCATCCGGGTCGTGGGTGTGCTGCCGGGCCGCATCGACACGGACCGCGTGCGCGAGCTGGACGCGCTGTCCGCGGACCCGCAGGCGACACGGACGGCCGCCGAGTCCCGGGTGCCGCTGCGCCGGTACGGCACGCCGGAGGAGTTCGGCCGTACGGCCGCGTTCCTGCTGTCGCCCGCCGCCTCCTACGTCACCGGTGTGATGCTGCCGGTGGACGGCGGGGCCCGGCACGGGTTCTGAGCCGGCACCACACCGGGCCGGGTCAGCTCACCCGCTCCGCGCGATGCCTCACCGCCCTCAATCGCACCTCCGCCGGAAGCGCCGCGAGACGGGCGGAGTCCCGGGCGTGGACGAGGGCACGGCCGGTGAGGTGGTCGAGGACCGCTCCCGGGTCCGCATGGGGTTCCAGGAGGAGCCGCACATGGGTCCTGGGGGCGCCGCGGCGGCCGGTCAGACGGACCTGGGCGCCGGCGACGCCGTCGGGCTGCTCGGCGTCCGCGGCCAGGACGTTCTCCAGGGCCCGGCCCCGCAGCAGGGCCGTCTCGCCGTCCCCGGTGTCGACGACCACCTCGCCGAGCCGCCGCCGGCGCACCACCGCGGCCAGCCACCACAGGGCCAGCAGCACCAGGACGGCCAGGGCGCCGAGAACGGCGGGCCACCACCAGCCGGCCTCCCGCCACCGTGTCCGCTCGGCGGCGCTCAGCAGGACGTCGTGCCGGCCGCGGTGGATCCACCACGAGGGCGGCCGTACGCCCATCCCCACGGCGAGCACCGATCCGCCCACCACCAGCAGCACAAGACCGGCGAGCCCGGTCAGCACCCTGTGGACGATCCCGCGCACGTCCTCACCCCTTCCGTCCGGGCCGCGTGACGCGCACCGTCAGGGCGTGCGGCCGGGTCAGGCCCAGGCGCCGGACCGCCTCGGCGAGCACGGTGTCCAGGTCGGCGCGCACTTCCTCCAGCGTCCGGAAGTGCGAGACCACGTGTACGTCTGCCCTGCGGCGGCGCAGCCGCACGCGCGCCGACCGCACGCCGGCGATCTCCATGGCCCGGTCGCGCAGCACCAGCGCGGCGGCGTCCCGGTGCAGCCCGGCCCGCACGTCGGGATGGGTGCGCCGCATGGGCAGCAGGTGGCGCAGCCCGGGAGTGGCCGCCAGCACGAGCAGCCACAGGCCGAGGAGCACGGTGACACCCGCGCCGACGAGCACCCAGGTGTCGTCCAGCGGTCGCTCGGCCAGCTGCCGGGCCAGCTCCCGGCGCCAGCGCAGTCCGGGCCGGCCGGCGCGGACGGCCGCGATGTCGTACAGGAAGGCGCCCGCCACGATCAGGAGCAGCAGGGCGACGATGCCCGCGGGCACCCGCCGCGGCGACCAGAACCGGCCGCGGCGGCCGTCCCCGCCGTCCTGGACGGGCGGGGGGCCGTCGGTGTCCGGGGCGGCCGGCCGCCCGAGGGTGTCGTCCTTCTCGATGACCGGCAGGCGTTGTGTGGTGCCCTCGGAGCCCTGGGGCTCGCTCATCGCGTCCTCCCCTGTGCCGTGCCGTACGCGGGTGCCGGATGCAGCCGTTCCACCCGGACCGTGACCTCCGGCACCTGCATTCCCACCAACGCGCCTACCCGCTCGACCACTTGGCGACGCACCGCACCGCAGCACGCGCCGATGTCGCTCGGGTAGGGGAGGTCGAGGACGATCCGGACGCGGGCGGCGTCGTGGCGCACCACCACCGTGACGTCCGGTGGCGCGGCGTCCGGCGGCAGGGCACCGAGCGCCTCACGGGCCGCACGGGCGGCGATCTTGGCGACGACACGGTCGGCGATCGTCGTCGCTCCGCGCTCGCCGGGCAGCAGGCCGGCCGGGACGGTGCCCGGCTCGCCGTTCCCACCGTTCACCGCGGATCACCTCCGGCGGTCACGGGGGCGGAAGAAGTCGCTGAGTTCCAGGTCCCCCTCCAGGAACCGGCCGACGACGAAGCCGACGGCGCCCAAAGCCGCCACCAGCAGGAAGGCGCCGAAGCCGCCGAAATACCCGGCGAAGCCCAGCGCCATACCGGCGATCATGCCGGCCACGGCCATGCTCATCGCGCGCTCCTCAACTCCTCGGCCGTCGCCGGGCCGTCGTCCGCTCGCCCTCGTCATCGGTCCTTCGCCGCCGTGGTGACCGGTTGGTCACTGGAGGCGCAGCGCGATCTCCTCCTCCTCTTCCTCCGGCAGCTGGACATCGCTGACGGCGATGTTGACCTCGACGACCTCGAGACCGGTCATCCGCTCCACCGACGCGATCACGTTCTCCCGGACCGCCCGCGCCACGTCGGTGATCGACACGCCGTAGTCGACGACGATCTCCAGGTCGAGCGCGGTCTGCACCTCGCCGACCTCGGCCTTCACACCGCGGGTCACGGACTTCGCACCGCCCGGGACGCGGTCGCGCACGGCCCCGAAGGTCCGCGCGAACCCGCTGCCCATGGCGCTCACCCCGACCACGTCGCGCGCGGCCATCCCGGCGATCTTCTCCACGACCCCGTCGGCGATGGTGGTCCGCCCCCGGGCGGCGGGATCTCCCAGGCCGCGCCGGGTCGCCTGTGCCCTGCGGGGCGCGGTGGTCTCCGGTACCTCCCGCTCGCCCTCGAGGGTCCTCGTCCAGTCCTGTTCCGTGGCCATCGCCGTACGTCCTTCCGGTCGCCGTCCCGAACCACGGTAGGCGGACGGACACGATCACGCCCCCGGTGCGGCGGCGCCGTCAGTCGCCGGTGCCGGCTAGGTCCCGCAGCCGCCGGGCCTGCGCCTCGCGTTCGGAGGCGCGCTGCTCCTCGTACGACCGTTCCCGGGCACCGCGCAGCAACGCCTTGGTCTCGACCACGGCGTCGCGGGGCGCTGCGAGGAGCGCCGCGGCCAGGTCCCGTGCGGTCGCGTCGAGCTGGTCCGCGGGCACGGCGAGGTTCGCCAGCCCGGTGTTCACCGCCTCGGCGGCGCCCACGTACCGGCCGGTGAGGCAGATCTCCAGCGCGCGTGCCTGGCCGACCAGGCCCACCAGCGGATGCGTGCCGGTGAGGTCGGGGACCAGCCCGAGACTGGTCTCGCGCATGGCGAACTGCACGTCGTCGGCGACGACGCGCAGATCACAGGCCAATGCCAGCTGGAAGCCCGCCCCGATGGCGTGCCCCTGGACGGCGGCGACGGACACGATGTCATTGCGCCGCCACCAGGTGAACGCCTCCTGGTACTCGGCGATGGTCGCGTCCAGCTCGGCGTCGGAACCACGCGCGAGGTCGAGGAACGACGGCTCGCCGTCGAACCCCTCGGGCGTGAACGCCTGCCGGTCGAGCCCCGCGGAGAAGGACCTGCCCTCGCCGCGCAGCAGCACGACGCGGACGGAGCCCGGCAGCAGCCGACCGGCCTCGGTCAGCGCCCGCCACAGAGCAGGGCTCTGCGCGTTGCGCTTGGCCGGGTTGGTCAGCGTCACCGTGGCGATCGAGTCGTCGACGGTGAGCCGTACGCCGTCCTCGTCGAGTACCGGATCGAGGTCGTGCTCGGGCGGGACCATGGTGCGCCTCCGACGGGTGCGGTCATCGTGGATGCCCTCGCGGGCATCATAAGTGACTGCACAGTAACTACCCGGCCGATCGGAGAACCGACCGGGTGGTCACCGTCGAAAGCCGATGGGCCGCCCGCGGTTTCAGGCCGACGGGGCCTTCTTGCCCCGCGTCGCCCCGCCACGCCCACGGAGCGTGACACCCGACTCGCTGAGCATCCGGTGAACAAAGCCATACGAGCGGCCGGTCTCCTCGGCCAACGCCCGAATGCTCGCACCGGCGTCGTACTTCTTCTTCAGGTCTGCCGCGAGCTTGTCGCGCGCGGCGCCGGTCACCCGGCTGCCCTTCTTCAGAGTCTCGGCCACCCGTGCCTCCTCATGGGAAGTGCGCTCTGGTCCCCTCATGATCACCCCTCCGGGGCCCGATGGCCACCCATTCGGCAAGGTCCGTGAGACCCACCCGTGACGACAGGAGCACATCCCCACAAGCGGAATCCGTCATTCCGCGCCTCGGCGTCCGTACCGCCGTTCGGGTTCTTCCGCGAAGTGCCTGGTCAGGGACGCACGACGGCCGAGCCCTTGGCACATAAGGGCTCGACCGCGAAATCGATGGAGGACACACCTCGATACGAGGAGATCTCACACAGATGATGGATCACCGATGGGCCGAATGATCCATACGCCGTTGATCGCCTGTTCGTCAGGCGAGGGCGACGAGGTCCGCGTAGTCCGCGCCCCACAGGTCCTCGACGCCGTCCGGCAGCAGGATGATGCGCTCCGGTTGCAGCGCCTCGACCGCGCCCTCGTCGTGCGTGACGAGGACGACGGCGCCCTTGTAGGTGCGCAGCGCGCCGAGGATCTCCTCGCGGCTGGCCGGGTCGAGGTTGTTGGTGGGTTCGTCGAGCAGCAGGACGTTGGCGGAGGAGACGACCAGGGTCGCCAGTGCCAGGCGGGTCTTCTCGCCGCCGGAGAGGACCCCGGCCGGCTTGTCGACGTCGTCGCCGGAGAACAGGAACGAGCCCAGCACCTTGCGGACCTCCACGAGGTCCATGTCGGGAGCGGCCGAGCGCATGTTCTCCAGCACCGTGCGGTCCGGGTCCAGGGTCTCGTGCTCCTGGGCGTAGTAGCCGAGCTTGAGGCCGTGGCCCTCGATCACCTCACCGGTGTCGGGCTGCTCGACGCCGCCGAGCAGCCGCAGCAGAGTGGTCTTGCCGGCGCCGTTGAGCCCGAGGATGACCACCCTCGACCCCTTGTCGATGGCCAGGTCGACGTCGGTGAAGATCTCCAGGGAGCCGTACGACTTCGACAGGCCCTCGGCGGTCAGCGGCGTCCTGCCGCAGGGCGCCGGCTCCGGGAAGCGGAGCTTGGCGACCTTGTCGGACTGGCGGACCGCCTCCAGGCCGCTGAGCAGCTTGTCCGCGCGGCGGGCCATGTTCTGCGCGGCGACCGTCTTGGTGGCCTTGGCGCGCATCTTGTCGGCCTGCGAGTGCAGCGCGGCGGCCTTCTTCTCGGCGTTGGCGCGCTCGCGCTTGCGGCGCTTCTCGTCGGCCTCGCGCTGCTGCTGGTAGAGCTTCCAGCCCATGTTGTAGACGTCGATCTGGGCGCGGTTGGCGTCCAGGTAGAACACCTTGTTGACGACCGTCTCGACCAGGTCGACGTCGTGGGAGATCACGATGAAGCCGCCGCGGTAGGTCTTCAGGTAGTCGCGCAGCCAGATGATCGAGTCGGCGTCGAGGTGGTTGGTGGGCTCGTCGAGGAGCAGGGTGTCGGCGTCGGAGAACAGGATCCGGGCCAGCTCGATCCGGCGGCGCTGACCGCCGGAGAGGGTGTGCAGGGGCTGGCCGAGCACCCGGTCGGGCAGGTTGAGCGCGGCGGCGATGGTGGCGGCCTCGGCCTCGGCGGCGTACCCGCCCTTGGTGAGGAACTCGGTCTCCTGGCGCTCGTACTGCTTGAGCGCCTTCTCGCGGGTGGAGCCCTGGCCGGTGGCGATGCGCTGCTCGTTGTCGCGCATCTTGCGGATCAGCGTGTCCAGGCCGCGTGCGGAGAGGACGCGGTCGCGGGCGAGCACGTCGAGGTCGCCGGTGCGGGGGTCCTGCGGGAGGTAGCCGACCTCACCGGAGCGGGTGACGGTGCCGGCGGCGGGGATGCCGTCGCCGGCCAGCACCTTGGTGAGGGTGGTCTTGCCGGCGCCGTTGCGGCCGACCAGGCCGATGCGGTCGCCCTTGGCGACGCGGAAGGTGGCGGACTCGATGAGGACGCGGGCACCGGCGCGCAGCTCGATGCCGGAGGCGGAGATCACGGACAGACTCCAGGGCTGGGGCGCCCCCTGCTCGTAGAGCTCGGGGGGGGGAGGCGGGTGGGCGGCTGAGGACGTACCCGCGGTCTAATGCACGAGGAGAATGGCCATGGAGGACATTCTAACGGGGGTGGGCAAGCGCTTTTGCGGGTGTGTTCGCGCCGGGGCGCTGTCAGTGGCCGGTGCCAGACTGGGCGGCGCACCGCACTCGTCGGTGCGCACCGACGCACAGGGAAGTGATCGGCATGGCGGACACGGCCGGCGAACGCCCGAGCATCTACCCGACGCTGCTGTACGCGGACGCCAAGGCGGCCGTCAAGCAGCTGACGGAGGCCTTCGGCTTCACGGAACTGGCGGTGTACGAGGGCGAGGACGGCCTCGTACACCACGCAGAGCTGGTGCAGGGCAACGGCGCGGTGATGCTGGGCTCGAAGGGCCGCGGCGGCCGCTTCGACGAGGCGATGCGCGGCGCCGGCCCCGCGGGGGTGTACGTCGTGGTGGACGACGTGGACGCCCACCACCGGCACGCGGCGGACCACGGCGCGGAGATCCTGATGCCCCCGACCGACCAGGACTACGGCTCCCGGGACTACATGGCCCGGGACGTCGAGGGCAACATCTGGAGCTTCGGCACGTACGCGCCCCACGTCGAGGGCTGACCGCTCCGCGGCCCCGGGGGCGGTTGCCTCGGCCCCGGGGGCCTAGTTGCCTCCGGTGTGGACCTGGAAGGCCGCCCGGCGCAGGGCCTTGGCCAGCGCCGGGTCGGGGTGCGCGGCGGCGAGCGCGACCAGCACCTGCACGGTGCGGGGGTGGCCCACGGTGCGCACCTCGTCGAGCAGCATCGGGACGGTGGGCTGCACCGCGGCCTCCAGGTGCCGTACGAGCATCGAGGCCTCGCCGTGGTCGGTGACCGCGGCGGCGGTGTCGACCCACAGCCAGGTGGCCTCCTCGCGGGTGAGCAGCTCGTGGGCGTCCTCCGCGTCGACGCCGTCGTGCTCGGCGAGCCACAGCAGGGCGTACGGTCTGAGCGCCGGCTCGTCGAGCACGGCCCGTACGTCGGGTTCGGCGGGCGCGCCGACGACCCGCAGCGCCTCGAAGGCGAGCCCGCGCAGCAGGGCGTCCTCACCGCGGGCGCCGCCGAGCAGCTCGGTGACGGCGCTGCCGACGGGCCGGGCGGCGAGCCAGGCGCGGTACTCGGCCCGGGCCGCGTTGGGCCGCAGCTGGGCGCAGCCGCGGAGCATGCCCTCGGCCGACTGCTCGATGTTCCCGGCGGGGCTCTGCGCGGCCACGCAGATCTGCTCCAGCTTCACCCACACCGCCCAGCTCCCGAGCGGGGTGAGCGTTGCCTGCCCGTCCCCGACGGTCAGCGCCCCCACCGCGGCGAGCGCCCGCAGGGCCCACCCGAGCAGCGGCGCAAGCGGGTCGCTCCCGTCGCCGGGCACCGCGACCCGCGGCGCGGACGGGGAAACGCCGGCATCGCCGTCGGACACCGGCAGGCCGGACTCGGGCGCGACGGCCGTGACCACCGCACCGTCGGCGTCGGAGCCGGCGACGGTCGCGGTCGCGGTCGCGGGGGCCACGCGGAGGACGGCCTCGGGGTCGGGGACGGCGCCGGGCTCGGCGGCCGCGTGCGGGGCCGCGGAGGTCTCGGGCGCGACAGCACCGTCGAGGCCGGAGACGACGCTCGCCCCGGCGGCAGGGGCCACCCGAAGACCGGAGCCCGGCACAGGGGCGGCGGGCCCGGTGCCCCCGGGCACGGCGCCCTCCGGCGACGGGGCTGCCGCGCCACCGCCGGGGGCGGCGGGGGCAGCCCTGAGGCCGATCTCCAGGTCGGGGGCGGCGCCCGGCGCGGGGGCGGGGTCCGTGGCTCCGAGCGCGGGGTCCGGGGTGTAGGAGACCTCGCAGCGGTCGGTGCGCAGTTCTGTGACGCGCTGGCGGAGGAGGTCGAGGAGCTGGTCGACCGGGACGGGGCCGGCGGAGAGCTGGAGGAAGGACAGGACCTGCGGCATGGCCGACACGACCTCGGCGACGGCGGCCGCCTCGTGGCCCTCCGGTTCCGGGCAGGCGAGCGACCAGGCGTCGAAGAGGGCCACCCAGCCGCGCAGGACGGCGCTGTCGTCGCGGTCCCAGGCGCGCAGCCGCCAGCCGGGGCGGGCGTTGTCGCCGTGCACCTCGATGAGGCCGGAGAGCCGGGCGGTGTCCCAGTCGGCGCGGACCTGAGCGGCGGTCAGGCCCAGATCGGCGGCCGCCCTCTCGGTGGTCGCGTCGGAGAGGGTGGCCTTGTCGTCGGCGGTCGGCCCCCCGCGGCCGGGCCCGAGGGCGGCGTCCGCCCAGCGGGCGACGCGGGCCGCCCCGGCCAGGAGGGAGCGCGCCGTTCTGGCCAGCACCGCGGGTGCCGGAGTGCCCTCCGGGGGGCGCGGGGCGTGGCGGCGCGGTTGCCGCTGGTTCACGGCTCTGGGGGCGGCGGCCAGGGGTCGTGGGCGGACGATGCGAAGCCTGGAGTCGCGCGGGATACGGGACGTCACGGGTGCAGTCTTCCGGTTGACGGTCCGAAAACCCAAACGGAATGTCACGGCGGGCGATGGAGAAGGCCAAGGGAAGGCCGCGAGGACACCCGAGGGGCACCTTTCAGCCGGTTCCGGAGGGGTCCCCGGGACCTGGGCGTACGCCGGTCCCCCAGCGGGTGACACGCGGCGAAAGGAACCGTGCCGCCGCCTCACATCAGCGGCGTGAGGAAGCGCCGCAGGGCCTCCTCGTAGCCCTCGGGGTCGGCGTTCCACATCGCGCCGTGCGGGGCGCTCGGCACCGTGTGCAGCGCGATCAGGTTGGGACGGCGGTCGGCGAGGCGGCGGGAGAGCTGCCAGGGAGCCACCTGGTCGCCCGGGCCGTGGAAGATCAGGGTCGGCATCGTGAGCCCCTCCGGGTCCGTCGCCCCGGCCAGGCGGTCGCCGTACAGACCGGTGCGCCCCTGCGCGGCGCGCACCGCCAGCGGGAGCAGGGGGCCCGGGGTGTGCCGTGCCCGGGCCAGGGCCCGCAGCGTCACCTCCCAGTTGAGCACCGGGGAGTCGAGGACCAGCCCGGTGATCCGGTCGCGCAACGCCGAGCGGGTGGCGGCGCGCAGCGCCATCGTGGCACCGGTGGACCAGCCGTGCAGAACGATCCGCTCGGCCCCGTACCGCATGGCGTAGCGGATCGCCGCGTCCAGGTCCCGCCACTCGGTCTCGCCGAGGTGGTTCAGGCCGTCCGGCGGACGGGGCGCACCGAGGTCGCCGCGGTAGGCGAGGGCGAGCACCGGGAAGTGCCGGCGGTGCAGGAACGCCATGATGTTCATGGGGAGTTCGCGGGTGCTGCCCAGGCCGTGCGTCGCGATCACCCAGGTCTCGCGCACCCCGGGCACGAACCACGCGGGCAGGGAGCCGAGTTCGCCCGGTACGTCGACGTCGGCGTGCTCGATGCCGAGGGCGGTGCGCGGGTTGCCGACGTGCAGGTTCGGGGTGAGCCACACCTTGTCGCCGCGGTGCAGGGTGCCGTGGGTGACGCGCTCGAGCCGGCGTACGACGGTGTCGGGCCGGTGCGGGGCGGTGGGCAGGACGGGGCCGACCACCGCGTGGGAGCCGTTGCCCGCCAGGCCGTAGGTGCCCGGGCGCAGGGAGGCGAGGTCACGGGTGAGGCTGATCTGGCCGGCGGCCGTGGCGTGCACGGTGAGCCGGGGTTCGGTGGGCAGGGGCCGGCCCGGGAGCGCCTTGAGCGCGGCGTCGCTGGCCAGCCGGCCCGCGGCGACGCTCGCCGCGCCGGCCGCCAGGGCAGCGGTGACGGCCGCGGCCGTCGCTTTGACTGTGGGCACGGCTCCAGTGTCCTGGCGCACCCGGTCACCGGCCAGTGGGACGGCGGGTCGGGGTGACATGTCCGCGCGGGTTCCATGAAGAGCGGCGTTCATTCCCGCACGGCCCGCACCGTCCGCACGCGAGGCCACCGTGCCCGGGCCGTCTCCGGGCCGTCTCCAGACCTCTCCGCAGCCTCCCGCCCCGGCCCCGGTCCCGCGCCTCAGTCCCCACTCCGACCCCGGCTCCGGCTTCCGCTCCCGCCCTTACCCCTGCCCCTGCCCCTGCCCCTGCTGTCCGTATCCCCGCAGCCGCTCCCCCGCAGCCGCAAGTTGCTCCGGCGTCAGCAGAGCCGGTGTCAGACCGGGGACGCCGGACGCCGCCAGCCACACCCGGCACATCCACTCGAGCTGCGCCGTGCGGTCGTAGGCCTGGTCGAGGGTGGCGCCGTAGGTGACGGTGCCGTGGTTGCGCAGCAGGCAGCCGGTGCGGCCGGCGAGGGCGCGGAGCATGTTCCCGGCCAGCTCCTCGGTGCCGTACGTGGCGTACGGGGCCACGCGGACGGGGCCGCCGAGCGCGCCGGCCATGTAGTGGATCAGCGGGAGCTCGGTGACGAGGGTGGAGACGGCCGTCGCGTGCACGGCGTGGGTGTGGACGACGGCGCCCGCGTCGGTGCTGCGGTAGACCGCGAGGTGCATGGGCAGCTCGCTGGTCGGCACCAGGGTGCCGAGCACCTGCCGGCCGTCCAGGCCGACACCGGTGATGTCGTCGTCCGTGAGCCGGTCGTAGGGGACGCCCGAGGGGGTCACCAGGACGGTGTCGCCCACGCGCGCGGACACGTTGCCGGAGGTGCCGACGACCAGTCCGTCCGCCACCGTGCGGCGGGCCGCCGCCACCAGCGCCTGCCAGGCGCGCGCCGTCTCCCCGAGTTCGCTCATGTGCCGATCCTGCCAGGACGCCTGGCGCGAGCGACCGGTCCTTCCCACAGCACTACGGGAACAGACACCGCAATGACCGACTCAGTTCATCTTCTGTTCACTCAGGTTACCTACGTTCAACGCGCCAATGACGCTCGAACGATTGCCTGGGTAAATGGAAAGCTTCTCGCTGATCCTCGCGATGGTGGTGATCACCGCACTCGCGTTCGATTTCACGAACGGTTTCCACGACACCGCGAACGCGATGGCCACAACCATCTCGACCGGTGCACTCAAGCCCAAGGTCGCGGTGGCCATGTCCGCCGCGCTGAACCTGGTGGGCGCCTTCCTGTCCGTGGAGGTCGCCAACACGATCTCCAAGGGTCTCGTCAACGAGAACGGCATCCGTCCCGAAGTCATCTTCGCCGCCCTGGTCGGCGCGATCCTCTGGAATCTGCTGACGTGGCTGGTCGGACTCCCCTCCAGCTCCTCCCACGCCCTCATGGGCGGCCTGATCGGCGCCACCATCGCCTCGGCCGGCTTCAGCGCCGTGCACGGCGGCGCCCTGGTCACCAAGGTCCTCATCCCCGCGGTCGCCGCCCCGGTCGTCGCGGGTCTGGCCGCGCTGGTCTCGACCCGGATGTCGTACGGCATCGGCGGTAAGTCGAATTCGCACGGCAAGGCGGCCGAGAAGGGCCACCGCGCCGGACAGATCGCCTCCGCCGGCCTGGTCTCGCTGGCCCACGGCACCAACGACGCGCAGAAGACCATGGGTGTCATCACCCTCGCCCTGGTCGCCGGCGGCGCCCTCGCCCCCGGCTCCAACCCTCCCACCTGGGTCATCCTCTCCGCGGGCCTGGCCATCGCGCTCGGCACCTACATCGGCGGCTGGCGCATCATCCGCACCATGGGCAAGGGCCTGACCGACCTTCAGCCGCAGCAGGGCTTCGCCGCCCAGACCAGCGCGGCCACCGCCATCCTGGCCTCCTCCCACCTCGGCTTCTCCCTGTCCACCACGCACGTCGTCTCCGGTTCGGTGATGGGCGCGGGTCTGGGCCGCAAGGGCGGCGTGGTCCGCTGGTCCACCGCCCGCCGCATGGCCGTCGCCTGGGCCCTCACGCTGCCCGCCGCGGCCCTGGTCGCGGCCGGCGCGGAGGCCGTGACGCGTCTCGGCGACTGGGGCACCTGGCTCGTGGCCGCGTTCCTGGTGGCCTCCAGCGCCGCGATCTGGAAGATCTCCCGCCGCGAGGTCGTCGACCACACCAACGTCAACGGCTCCGAGGAGCCGGCCGGCGTGATCACCCAGGCCATCGCCGCCGTCACCCCGCCTCCGGCCTCCCCGGCGGCCGAGGGGCTCACGGCCACGATCCCCGCTCCCGCCTCCGCGTCCGTCGCCGACCCCGCGCCCGTGGCGACGCCGCCGGCCGCCGCCATCTGAGCCGGCGTCCCCGGTAGAAGGAAGAGAAGCAGCATGAACATCGACTGGGCGGCACTCGGCTCCGTCTTCGGCGTCAGCCTCGGCGTCACGGTGGGCCTTGTGGCCCTGTTCACCCTCGGCATCGCCGGACTCTCCCGCCGCGAGCGGGCCGTGGCCCAGGGCGACGGCGGCGGGGCCCTCGCGGTCACCGGCGCCTACGCCTGCTTCGCCGCGTGCGCCGCCGCCGTGGCCTACGGCATCTACCTGATCGTGGCCTAGCCCGGCCCGGGACCCTGCACCACCGGGTCCCGGCCCCTCACGTCACCCGCCCATCCCGGGCCGTCCCCACGACGGCCCGGGATGGGCGGTTTCGCCTTCCCGTGCGCCCTGTGGTGTGTGCCTCATCTCAGTACCCCTGCGCAGGTCAACGGCAGGTTGACGGGTGTTCGCGGTGCGTGGTGGACTTCCGGAGCCAAGTACGGCGGCAGGAGAGGAAGTCCGGTGCGAATCCGGCGCGGTCCCGCCACTGTGACCGGGGAGAACATCCCCGGGAGTCAGGAACTCTCACCGCCGGTCTCGTCGAACCAGGGCGTGGACACCCTGAGTGAGGACATATCGCCATGCGCGGCTGCCGACCGAGGTTCACCAGCGTCTGTCTGACCGACCGCACGACCGGCTGACCCGATGGGTGCCGATCGCGTCTTCGCGTACGGCGCCGCCGCCGGCCTCCTCGGTGACCTACTCCTCGGCGATCCACGCCGCGGACACCCCGTCGCCGTGTTCGGACGGGCCGCGGGTGCCGTGGAACGCGCGCTGTGGCGGGACCACCGCGGCCGGGGCGCCCTGCACACCGCCGTGTGCGTGGGGGGTGCCGTGTCGTCGGCCGCGCTGGCCGCGTCCGCCGTGCGTTCCTCCCGTACCGCGTCCGTCGCGCTGACCGCCGCCGCCACCTGGGCCGTCGTCGGCGGCACCTCCCTCGCCCGGGAGGCGCGGCAGATCGGGCGCGCCCTGGAAGCCGGGGACGTCGAGGGCGCCCGGGCGCGGCTGCCGCATCTGTGCGGGCGCGATCCGCAGGCGCTGGACGCCGACGGGATCGCCCGGGCCGTCGTCGAGTCCGTCGCCGAGAACACCTCCGACGCGGTGGTGGGCGCGCTGGTGTGGGGCGCCGCCGCCGGAGTGCCGGGGCTCGTCGGCTTCCGCGCCGTCAACACCCTGGACGCCATGGTCGGGCACAAGTCACCCCGGTACCGCCGCTACGGCTGGGCCTCGGCCCGCCTCGACGACCTCGCCGGCTGGCCGGGGGCACGGCTCACCGCCGTCCTGGCGGCCGTGGCGGGCGACGACCCGCGCGGCGCCGTACGGGCCTGGCGCGCCGACGCCCGCAAGCACCCGAGCCCCAACGCCGGCCCGGTGGAGGCCGCGTTCGCGGGGGCGCTCGGAGTACGGCTGGGCGGCACGCTCTCGTACGGCGGGCGGGTGGAGCACCGCCCGGTGCTCAACGGCGCCGGACGCGCCGTCCAACAGGGCGACATCGAGCGCGCGGTACGGCTCTCCCGCCGCGTGGGCTGGCTCGCGCTCGGCGTGTGCGCGGGCGCACGGCTGCTGAAGAGAGGACGGACGTCATGAGGGGCGGTCTGCTCGTCGCCGGCACGACCTCCGACGCCGGGAAGAGCGTCGTCACGGCCGGGATCTGCCGGTGGCTGGTGCGCCAGGGCGTGAAGGTCGCCCCGTTCAAGGCGCAGAACATGTCCCTGAACTCCTTCGTCACCCGGGAGGGCGCCGAGATCGGGCGGGCGCAGGCCATGCAGGCCCAGGCGTGCCGCGTCGAGCCGACCGCGCTGATGAACCCGGTGCTGCTCAAGCCGGGCGGCGAGCAGAGCAGCCAGGTCGTCCTGCTGGGCAGACCGGTGGGCGAGTTGAGCGCCCGCGGCTACCACGGCGGGCGGCAGCAGAAGCTCCTCGGCACCGTCCTCGACTGCCTCGCCGAGCTGCGGAGCACGTACGACGCGGTGATCTGCGAGGGGGCGGGCAGCCCGGCGGAGATCAACCTGCGCCGCACCGACATCGTCAACATGGGCATCGCGCGCGGAGCGCGGCTGCCCGTGCTCGTCGTCGGCGACATCGACCGCGGGGGCGTCTTCGCCTCCTTCTTCGGCACGGTCGCCCTGCTGTCGCCGCAGGACCAGGAACTCGTCGCCGGGTTCCTCGTCAACAAGTTCCGCGGGGACGTCTCGCTGCTCGAACCCGGCCTCGACATGCTGCACGGGCTCACCGGCCGGCGCACGTACGGCGTGCTGCCGTTCCGGCACGGGCTCGGCATCGACGAGGAGGACGGGATGGGGGTCCCCCCTGCTCGAACGCAGTTGAGAGCTTGGGGGAGGGTGTCCCTGCGGGGCGCCGTGCGGGAGTCCACCGTGGCGCCGCCGGTCGGCGAGGACGTGCTGCGGATCGCCGTCTGCGCCGTGCCGCTGATGTCCAACTTCACCGACGTGGACGCGCTCGCCGCCGAACCGGGCGTCGTCGTGCGGTTCGTGGACCGGCCCGAGGAACTGGCCGACGCCGACCTCGTCGTCGTGCCCGGCACCCGCGGCACGGTCAGGGCGCTGGAATGGCTGCGGGAACGCGGCCTCGCACGCGCCCTGGCGAGCAGGGCCGCCGAGGGGCGGCCGGTGCTGGGCGTCTGCGGCGGCTTCCAGATCCTCGGCGAGCACATCGAGGACGACGTGGAGAGCCGGCGCGGACACGTCGACGGACTGGGCCTGCTGCCCGTACGGGTCAGGTTCGCCCGCGAGAAGACCCTCACCCGGCCGGAGGGTGAAGCCCTCGGTGAACGAGTCGAGGGGTACGAGATCCACCACGGGGTCGCCGAAGTCACCGGAGGCCAAGCCTTCTTGGATGGCTGCCGGGTCGGGGCCGTCTGGGGCACGCACTGGCACGGCTCGCTGGAGTCGGACGGCTTCCGCCGGGCCTTCCTGCGCGAGGTGGCGGCCGCCGCGGGCCGCCGTTTCGTGCCGGCACCCGACACCTCGTTCGCCGCGCTGCGCGAGGAGCAGCTCGACCGGCTCGGCGACCTGATCGAACAGCACGCGGACACGGACGCGCTGTGGCGGCTCATCGAGTCGGGCGCGCCGCAAGGACTGCCTTTCATTCCACCGGGAGCGCCCGCATGAGCACAGTGTTGTTGTTGTCGACCGCCGACACCGATCTGCTCGCCGCCCGAGCCTCGGCCGCCTCCTACCGGATCGGCAACCCGACCCGCGTGGACGTCGGCCAGGAACTTCCGGGGCTGCTCGACGGCGCGGACATCGCCGTCGTACGGCTGCTCGGCGGCAAGCGCGCCTGGGAGGACGGGCTCGCCGCGCTGAAGGCTTCGGGCGTGCCGACCGTGCTGCTGGGCGGAGAGGCCGTGCCGGACGCCGAGTTGATGGCCGAGTCCTCGGTGCCCGCCGGGGTCGTGGCGGAGGCGCTGAAGTACCTCGTCGAGGGCGGCCCGGACAACCTGGCGGAACTCGCCCGGTTCCTCTCCGACACGGTGCTGCTGACCGGTGAGGGCTTCGAGGAGCCGCGCCGGATGCCCGAGTACGGCGTCCACGGCGAGCGTGCCCTCGTGGCCGGCCGGGCGACCGTCGGCGTGCTCTTCTACCGCGCCCACGAACTGAGCGGCAACAGCGCGTTCGTGGACACCCTGTGCGACGCGATCGAGGCGCGCGGTGCCAACGCCCTTCCCGTCTACTGCGGTTCGCTGCGCGGCGCGGACGCCGGGCTGTACGAGATCCTCGGACGCGCCGACGCCCTGGTCGCCACCGTCCTCGCGGCCGGCGGCACGCACGCCTCGCAGGCCTCAGCGGGAGGCGACGAGGAGGCCTGGGACATCGGGGCGCTCGCGGACCTGGACATCCCCGTGCTGCAAGGGCTCTGCCTGACCTCCTCGCGCGCCGCGTGGGACGAGTCCGACGCGGCGCTGTCCCCCATGGACGCGGCCATGCAGGTCGCGATCCCGGAGTTCGACGGGCGGCTGATCACCGTCCCGTTCTCCTTCAAGGAACAGGGCCCGGACGACGTCCCGGTGTACGCGGCCGACCCCGAGCGGGCCGCCCGCGTCGCGGGGATCGCCGTACGGCACGCGCGGCTCAGGCACAAGGCCAACGCGGAGAAGCGGATCGCGCTCGTCTTCACCGCGTACCCGACCAAGCACTCACGGGTCGGCAACGCGGTGGGACTCGACACCCCGGCGTCGGCGGTACGCGTCCTGGACGCGCTGCGGGAGGCGGGGTACGCGGTCGAGGGCTACCCCGACAACGGCGACGAGCTCATCCACCGCCTCATCGAGGCCGGCGGTCACGACGTGGAGTGGCTGACGGAGGACCAACTGGCCGCCGCACCCGCGCGCGTGCCGCTGGCCGACTACCGGGCCTGGTTCGACACGCTGGACCCGGAGCTGCGGGACGGGATGACGGAGGCGTGGGGCGAGCCGCCGGGCTCCCTGTACGTCGACGGCGACGACATCGTCCTCGCGTCCCTGCAGTTCGGGAACGTGGTCGTCATGATCCAGCCGCCGCGCGGTTTCGGCGAGAACCCGATCGCGATCTACCACGACCCCGACATGCCGCCGTCCCACCACTACATGGCGGCCTACCGGTGGCTGGAGAACTCTTTCGGCGCCGACGCCATCGTGCACATGGGCAAGCACGGCACGATGGAGTGGCTGCCCGGCAAGGGCCTCGGGCTCTCGCGCGGGTGCGCGCCGGACGCGGTGCTCGGCGACCTGCCGCTGGTGTACCCCTTCATCGTCAACGACCCCGGCGAGGGCACCCAGGCCAAGCGGCGCGGGCACGCCACGGTCGTCGACCACCTGGTCCCGCCGATGGCACGCGCGGACACGTACGGCGACCTCGCCAAACTGGAGCAGCTCCTCGACGAGTACGCGCTCGTCTCCGACCTGGACCCGGTGAAGGCGCCCGCCGTGCGCGCCCAGATCTGGACCCTGGTCAAGGCCGCCGAACTGCACCACGACCTCCATGTGGACGAGCAGCCGGACGACGACGAGTTCGACGAGTTCGTGATGCACATCGACGGCTATCTGTGCGAGATCAAGGACGTGCAGATCAGGGACGGTCTGCACATCCTCGGCGGCGGCCCGGTCGGCGAACCGCGGGTGAACCTCGTGCTGGCCGTGCTGCGCGCCTCCCAGGTGTGGGGCGGGCAGGCGAACGCGCTGCCGGGGCTGCGGGCCTGTCTCGCGGAGCACTTCGGCCTCGTGGAGAAGGAGTTGCTGGCCGAGCCGGGCGCTCCGGTGAAGGTGCCGGTGGAGCTGACGGACCTGGTGGAGGGCCCCTCGCGCACCGCGGCGGACGCCATCGACCTGCTGGAGCAGCTGTGCCGGCGGATCGCCGAGGGCATGGAGGAGCGCGGCTGGGCGGCCGACGCGGGTCCGGCGCTCGTACGGGACGTGCTGGGCACCGAACTCCCGGACGCAACGGCCGTGCTGGAGTTCGCCTCCACCGAGGTCGTGCCGCGGCTGGCCCGTACGACGGACGAGATCGGGCACATCCTGCGCGCGCTGGACGGCGGTTACGTCCCCGCGGGGCCGTCCGGCTCGCCGACCCGCGGCCTGGTCAACGTGCTGCCGACCGGCCGCAACTTCTACTCGGTCGACCCCAAGGCGATCCCGTCCAGGCTGAGTTGGGAGGTCGGCCAGTCGCTCGCGGACTCGCTGGTCGCCCGCTATCTCCAGGACACCGGCGAGTACCCGAAGTCGGTCGGTCTGACGGTCTGGGGCACGTCCGCGATGCGCACCCAGGGCGACGACATCGCCGAGATCCTGGCGCTCCTCGGCTGCCGTCCGGTGTGGGACGACGCCTCGCGCCGGGTGACCGGCTTCGAGGTGGTCTCCCTTCAAGAGCTGGACCGGCCGCGCATCGACGTGACGGTCCGCATCTCGGGCTTCTTCCGGGACGCGTTCCCGCACGTGGTCGCCCTGATCGACGACGCCGTACGGTCGGTGGCCGAGTTGGAGGAGCCCGCCGACCGGAACTTCGTCAAGGCGCACGCCGACGAGGACACCGCCGAACACGGCGACCGGCGCCGCGCCACGGCCCGCATCTTCGGCTCCAAGCCGGGCGCGTACGGCGCGGGCCTGCTGCCGCTGATCGACGCGCGCAACTGGCGCAGCGACGCCGATCTGGCCGAGGTGTACGCGGTGTGGGGCGGCTACGCCTACGGGCGCGGCCTCGACGGGCGAGCGGCGCGCGGGGACATGGAGACGGCGTTCCGGCGGATCGCGGTGGCGGCGAAGAACGTCGACACCCGTGAGCACGACCTGGTCGACGCCGACGACTACTTCCAGTACCACGGCGGCATGGTGGCGATGGTCCGGCACCTGACGGGGACGAGCCCGGAGGCGTACGTGGGGGATTCGGCAACTCCTGATCAGGTGAAGACCAGAAGCCTGAGCGAGGAGACACACCGCGTTTTCCGGGCTCGCGTTGTCAATCCTCGCTGGATGTCAGCAATGCGCAGGCACGGCTACAAAGGTGCTTTCGAAATGGCGGCGACCGTTGACTACCTCTTCGGGTACGACGCCACGGCGGGCGTGGTCGACGACTGGATGTACGAGAAGCTCAGCGCCGAGTACGTCTTCGACGCCGAGAACCGGGACTTCATGAAGAAGTCCAACCCGTGGGCGTTGCGGGGCATCACCGAGCGCTTGCTGGAGGCGGCTGACCGCGGGCTGTGGGCGGAGCCGGACCAGGAGACCCTGGACCGGCTCCGGGCGACCTACCTCGAACTTGAGGGAGATCTGGAGGGCGACGCATGACCGCCCACACGACATCCCCGCATGCGTGGGGAGCAGGACACGCACCCTCGGTGAGGAAACGCACCGGGTCGGATCACCCCCGCGTCGGCGGGGACCACATGGAGCGCGCCCTGGCCGAAGGCGTGAAGGCCGGAACACCCCCGCGCGTGCGGGGAACAGGGTTCGACCATGACCGGTCCACAGCTCGGATTCGAGCCAGTTCGTCACGAGTCACCCGAAGGAGTAACGCCACGTGAGCACGCTCTATCCGTTCACAGCCATCGTCGGACAAGACGACCTGCGGTTGGCTCTCCTGCTGAACGCCGTCAGTCCGTCAGTCGGCGGAGTTCTCGTCCGCGGGGAGAAGGGAACCGCCAAGAGCACCACCGTGCGTGCTCTGACGGCTCTGCTGCCTGAGCTGGTCGTGGTCCCAGGCTGCCGCTTCTCCTGCGACCCGGCCGCGCCCGACCCCGGATGCCCGGATGGACCTCACCCGTTGGGCAACGGCGTCAAGCGCCCGGCGCGCATGGTCGAGCTGCCGGTCGGTGCCAGCGAAGACCGACTCGTCGGCGCCATGGACATCGAGCAGGCGCTTACGCACGGTGTGAAAGCTGTGGAGCCTGGGCTCCTTGCGGCGGCTCACCGCGGTGTGCTGTACGTCGACGAAGTGAACTTGCTCCATGACCACCTGGTCGACCTTTTGCTTGACGCAGCCGCGATGGGCGCCTCGCACGTCGAGCGTGAGGGTGTGTCCATGCGGCACGCCGCCCGTTTCCTGCTCGTCGGGACCATGAATCCCGAGGAAGGCGAATTGCGGCCCCAACTCCTCGACCGCTTCGGCCTGACCGTCGAGGTCGCGGCCTCGCGGGAGCCCGACCAGCGGGTGGAGGTCGTGCGCCGCCGCCTCGCCTACGACGACGATCCCGCCGCCTTCGCCGCGCGCTGGGCCGACGAGGAGGCCGCCGTACGGGCGCGGATCGTGGCCGCGCGCGAGCTGCTGTCGCAGGTCCGGCTGGGCGATGGCGCGCTGCGGCAGATCGCCGCGACCTGTGCCGCCTTCGAGGTGGACGGCATGCGGGCCGACATCGTCATGGCCAGGACCGCAACCGCGTTGGCCGCCTGGGCCGGGCGGACCGACGTGCTCGCCGAGGATGTCCGGCAGGCCGCGCTGCTGGCCCTCCCCCACCGGCGGCGGCGCAACCCCTTCGACGCACCCGGTCTTGACGAGGACAAGCTCGACGAGACCCTTCAGGAGTTCGGGGGCTCGGAGGACGACGATCCCGACCCCGGTCCCGATGGGCCCGGCGGGGGCGGAGGCCAGCCCTCCCCCGACGACGGCGGCCCGCAGGACGGTGACACCGCCGCACAGCCCGACGCCGGCGACAGCGGCGGCGAGCCGCAGCCCTCCGGGGCCGGCGCCGGTGAGCAGTCCGCCGTACGCGCCTCCGAGCCGTTCCGCACCAAGGTGCTGAGCGTGCCCGGCCTCGGCGAGGGCGCCGCCGGGCGGCGTTCGCGGGCGCGGACCGAGCACGGGCGCACGATCGGGGCGCGGCGGCCCCGAGGTGCCCTGACCAAGCTGCATCTGGCGGCCACCGTGCAGGCCGCCGCACCGCACCAGCGGGCACGGGGGCGGTCGGGGCCTGGGCTGGTCGTCCGCCGGGACGATCTGCGGCAGGCGACCCGCGAGGGGCGCGAGGGGAACCTCGTCCTGTTCGTGGTCGACGCCTCCGGGTCGATGGCCGCCCGGCAGCGCATGAGCGCCGTCAAGGGCGCCGTACTGTCGCTGCTCCTCGACGCCTACCAGCGGCGCGACAAGGTGGGGCTGGTGACCTTCCGCGGCAAGGAGGCGCAGGTCGCGCTGCCGCCGACGTCGTCGGTCGACGCCGCCGCCGTCCGGCTGGAGTCGCTACCGACCGGTGGCCGTACGCCGCTGGCCGCCGGGCTGCTCAAGGCGCACGAGGTGCTGCGGATCGAGCGGCTGCGGGACCCCGCGCGGCGGGCGCTGGTCGTGGTGGTGACCGATGGACGGGCCACCGGCGGTCCCGAGCCGGTCGCCCTGGCCGGGCGCGCGGCGCGGCTGTTCGCGGCCGAGGGGACCGCGTCCGTGGTCGTGGACTGCGAGTCGGGGCCGGTCCGGCTCGGGCTCGCCGGGCAGCTCGCGGGTGAACTGGACGGTACGGCCGTGACGTTGGACGAGCTGCGGGCGGACAGCATCGCCGGTCTTGTCAGGGATGTTCAGGGCATTTCGACTTCGAGGAGGGCCGCGTAATGCCGCAGGGACAGCCGAGTGCCGTACCCGACGACGGGCTGACGACACGTCAGCGGCGCAACCGTCCGCTGGTCGTGGTGCACACCGGGATCGGCAAGGGCAAGTCCACCGCCGCCTTCGGGCTTGCGCTGCGCGCCTGGAACCAGGGCTGGCCGATCGGGGTGTTCCAGTTCGTCAAGTCGGCCAAGTGGAAGGTCGGCGAGGAGAACGCACTGCGGGTGCTGGGGGCCTCGGAGCAGGGCGGCACCGTCGACTGGCACAAGATGGGCGAGGGGTGGTCCTGGGTGCAGCGGGACACGCAGGGTGACAACGCGACCAACGAGCAGAAGGCGCGTGAGGGCTGGGAGCAGGTCAAGCGGGACCTGGCCGCCGAGACGTACCGGCTGTACGTGCTCGACGAGTTCGCGTATCCGATGCACTGGGGCTGGGTCGACACCGCCGAGGTCGTGGAGGTGCTGCGGAACCGGCCCGGGACCCAGCATGTGGTGATCACCGGCCGGAACGCGCCCGGCGAGCTGGTGGACTTCGCCGACCTCGTCACCGACATGTCCAAGGTCAAGCACCCGATGGACGCCGGGCAGAAGGGGCAGAGGGGCATCGAGTGGTGACGTCCCCGTCCGTGCCCCGGCTGGTCGTCGCCGCGCCCTCGTCGGGCAGCGGCAAGACCACCGTCGCCACGGGGTTGATGGCCACGCTGGCCCGGCGGGGGCTTTCGGTGTCCCCGCACAAGGTCGGCCCGGACTACATCGACCCCGGGTATCACGCGCTCGCCACCGGGCGCGTGGGGCGCAACCTGGACGCGTACCTGTGCGGGCCGGAGCTGATCGGCCCGCTGTTCCTGCACGGGGCGCGCGGGTGTGACATCGCCGTCGTCGAGGGCGTGATGGGGCTGTACGACGGGGCCGCCGGAGAGGGCGAACTGGCCTCCACCGCGCAGGTGGCGAAGCTGCTGCGGGCGCCGGTGGTGCTGGTCGTCGACGCTTCCTCGCAGTCCCGGTCGGTGGCGGCGCTGGTGCACGGGTTCGTGACCTGGGATCCCGAGGTGCGGATCGGGGGCGTGATCCTCAACAAGGTGGCCTCCGACCGGCACGAGGCGCTGCTCCGCGAGGCGCTGGACTCGGTCGGCGTGCCCGTGCTGGGGGTTCTGCGCCGGGTCGAGCAGGTCGAGACGCCGTCTCGTCATCTCGGTCTGGTGCCGGTCGCCGAGCGGCGGGCGGCGGCCGTGGACGCGGTGGCGGCGATGGCGGCGCAGGTCTTTGCCGGATGCGATCTGGAGGCGCTGGTCGCGCTGGCGCGCGGCGCGGGGGCGCTGTCGTGCGAGGCCTGGGACGCGGCCGAGGTCCTGCCCTCCACCGGCGATGGGGGCCACCGGGAGAGGCCGAGGGTCGCCGTCGCCGGCGGATCCGCCTTCACGTTCTCCTACGCGGAGCACGCCGAGCTGCTGCATGCCGCCGGGGCCGAGGTCGTGCCCTTCGACCCGCTGCGGGACGAGCGGCTGCCCGAGGGGACCCGAGGGCTGGTCGTGGGGGGCGGGTTTCCCGAGGTGTACGCGGCGGAGCTGTCCGCCAACGAGCCGTTGCGCGAGGCGGTCGCCGGGCTGGCGCTCGGCGGTGCTCCCGTCGCCGCCGAGTGTGCCGGGCTGCTGTATCTGTGCCGGGAGCTGGACGGGCGGCCCATGTGCGGGGTGCTGGACGCCTCCGCGCGGATGACCGGGCGGCTCACACTCGGCTACCGGGACGCCGTGGCCGTGAGCGACAGCGTGCTCGCCGGGGCCGGGGAGCGGATGCGGGGGCACGAGTTCCACCGGACCGCCGTCGAGCCCGGCTCGGGCACGGGAACGGCGGCCCCCGCCTGGGGCGTGCTCGTCCCCGAGCGGCGGGTCGAAGGCTTCGTACAGCGGAACGTGCACGCGAGTTATCTGCACACGCACTGGGCGGCCGCGCCCGGTGTCGCCCGTCGGTTCGTCGAGAGGTGCCGGACGTCATGAGCAGCAGGCTGGTCGGAGTCGGGGTGGGCCCCGGCGATCCGGAGTTGGTGACCGTCAAGGGCGTCAACGCCCTGCGCACCGCGGACGTCGTCGTCGTGCCCGTCATGGGCGCTGTCGACGGAACGGACGGCGGGGAGCGCGGGCGTGCCGAGGCGACCGTGCTGCACTACGTGCCCGCGGAGAAGGTCGTCCGGGTGGTGTTCGCGCTGAACGAGCGGTCGGACCGGGCGCGGCGCGAGGCCGCGTGGGACGCGGCCGGGCAGCGGGTCGCCGGGCTGCTCGAAAGCCGTGGCACCGTCGCCTTCGCCACCATCGGCGATCCCAACGTCTACTCGACCTTCACGTATCTGGCGCAGACCGTCGCCGCGCTGGTGCCGGGGACCGTGGTGGAGACGGTGCCCGGGATCACCGCGATGCAGGATCTCGCGGCGCGTTCGGGGGCCGTGCTGACCGAGGGGACGGAGCCGCTGACCCTGGTGCCGGTCACCGCGGGGGCCGCCGTGCTCGAGCAGGCGCTGAACGGGCCCGGAACCGTCGTGGCGTACAAGTTCGGGCGGCAGGCGCGGGAGGTGGCCGAGGCGCTGCGGGAGAGCGGGCGGATCGACGACGCGGTGTGGGGGTCGGCGCTGGGACTGCCGGAGGAGTCGATCCGGCCGGCCTCGGGGCTCGACGGGGCGCCGCTGCCGTACCTGTCGACGCTCATCGCGCCCGCGCGGCGCGAGGGCGGGCGGGGCGGCAAGCTGTGAGCCGTACCCGCGTGCGGGAGGACCGGTCAGGCCGCCAGGCCGACCACCATCCAGATGAAGGCCACGCCCGCGACCGTGCACAGCAGGGTCGAGCGGGCGGGGTGCTCGTGGTGGGCCTCGGGGAGGATCTCCGCCGCGGCGAGGTAGAGCAGGGCTCCGCCGAAAAGGCCGAGATAGCCGCCGAGGAACCACTCCGGGATGGTGACGAGCGTGGTCGCCGCGGCGCCCGCTATGGGGGCCAGGGCGTCCGCGACGAGCATGGCGACGGCCTTGCGGCGCGCGTTGCCGTACAGGCTGGTGATGGTGAACGTGTTGAAGCCGTCGGCGAAGTCGTGGGCGATGACGGCGAGCGCGACCGCGACGCCCATGCCGTGGTCCACCTGGAAGGCGGCCCCTATGGCCACGCCGTCCATGGCGCTGTGACCGACCATGGCGGCCGCGGCCGTCAGGCCCACCTCGGGGGCGCGGTGGTTGTGCCGCTCGGCGCCGCCGTGCGCGGCCTGCCGCGCGGCCAGCAGGCGTTCCACCAAGTGGGCCACCAGGAACCCGGCCACGAACAGCAGCAGGGCCGCCGGTACGCCGAACACGTCCCGGCCGGCCGCGTGCAGTGCCTCGGGCAGCAGGTCGAGGCCGACCACGCCCAGCATCAGGCCGCCGGCCAGTCCCAGGACCAGATGGCGGCGGTCGGTCACCCGCTGTGCCGTCCAGCCGCCGGCCAGCGTCATCAGGAACGCGCCGAGCGCGACGAAGACCGCCATGTGCCCTTGCTATCCGATGAGGGCCCGATCGCGCACATCCGGCCACTCCCATATCCCCCCACATCAGGACATTCCGCATGAGAGGACCCGAACCCATGGCCGTTGCCCCGACCGGCAAGGTGACCTTCGTCGGTGCCGGCCCCGGCGCCGCCGACCTGCTGACGTTCCGGGCGGCCCGCGCGATCGCCGAGGCCGACGTGGTGATCTGGGCGGCCAGCCTGGTGCAGGCCGAGGTGCTCCAGCACGCGCGCGAGGACGCGGAGATCCTGGACTCGGCGGCCCTGTCCCTGGAGGACGTCGTCGCCGTGTACGAGCGGGCGCACGCGGAGGGGCTGAAAGTGGCCCGTGTCCACTCCGGCGACCCGGCGCTGTGGGGCGGCACGCAGGAGCAGCTCGACCGGTGCGCGGACATCGGCATCGCGACGGAGGTCGTGCCCGGTGTCTCGTCCTTCTCGGCCGTGGCCGCGCTGGCGCGGCGCGAGCTGACGATCCCGGAGGTCGCGCAGTCGGTCGTGCTGACCCGGCTCGGTGGCGGGAAAACGCCCATGCCGCCCGGCGAGGAGGTGCGCGAGTTCGCCCGGCACGGCACCACCATGGCGGTGTTCCTGTCGGCGGCCCGCAGCGGCCAGCTCGTGCGGGAGCTGCTGGAGGGCGGCTACCCGACGTCCACGCCGGTCGTGGTCGCCTACCAGGCGACCTGGCCGGAGGAGCTGGTCGTCACGTGCACGGTCGGCACGCTGGAGGAGACGGTCAAGGAGCACAAGCTCTGGAAGCACACGCTGTTCCTGGTCGGACCGGCCCTCGCCGCCCAAGGCACCCGTTCGCACCTGTACCACCCCGGGCACTTCCACGGCCACCGCAAGGCCGACCCCGAGGCCCGCAGGGCCCTGCGCGCGCGGGGTGCGAGCACGTGATCACGGTGGTCGGCACGGGCACCGGGGCGTACGGCACCCGGGTGCCCGCGGACGCCGGGCTCGTCGTGGGCGCGCGGCGGCACCTGGACGCCGTACGGCTGCCGGAGGACGCCGAACGGGTGGTCCTGGGCCCGCTGGCGCCGGCGCTCGACACCATCGCGGAGTACGTCGGCAAGGAGCGCCCGGTGCTCGTGCTGGCCTCCGGGGACCCCGGATTCTTCGGGATCGTACGGGCGCTCGCCGAGCGGTTCGGGCCCGGGCTGCTGGACGTCCGCCCCGGTGTCTCCTCCGTGGCCGCCGCGTTCGCGCGGATCGGGCTGCCCTGGGACGACGCGGTGGTGGTCAGCGCGCACGGGCGGGATCTGCGCACGGCCGTGAACGTGTGCCGGGCGCGTCCGAAGGTCGCCGTGCTGACCGGGCCGGGGGCCGGGCCCGCCGAGCTGGGCGCCGCGCTGGACGGCACCTGCGGCGAGCGGGTGCTGGTCGTCGCCTCCGCGCTGGGCGACCCGGAGGGCGAGCGGGTGGAACGGCTCACGCCGGCCGAGGCCGCCGCCCGCGACTGGGGTACGGCGGTGAACGTGGTGCTGTGCCTGGACGGGGCGCACTCGCCCGGCCCTCTGCGCACGGTCGCGGGCCCGCCGGCCGGCCCGTCCCGATGGGCCCTGCAGGAGAGCGAGTTCGCCCACCGCGACTCGATGATCACCAAGTTCGAGGTGCGCGCCCTGGCGCTGGCCCGGCTCGGGCCGCGCCTCGGCGACCTGGTCTGGGACGTGGGCGCGGGCTCCGGTTCGGTCGCCGTGGAGTGCGCCCGGCTGGGCGCCGCCGTCACCGCCGTCGAGCAGACGGCCGACGGAGTGGAGCGGATCCGCGCCAACGCGGCGGCGCACGCCGTGGACGTGTCGGTGGTGCACGGAACCGCACCGGAGGCGCTGGCCGGGCTCGCAGAGCCCAACGCGGTGTTCGTCGGTGGCGGCGGGCGCGCGCTGCCCGAGGTCGTGACCGCGTGCGCGCGGCGGGCCCGGCGGACCGTCGTGGTCGCCGTGGCGGCCCTCGACCGGGTGCCGGCCGTGCGCGGGGCGCTGGCCGCCGCCGGGCTCGTGTGCGACGGCGTGCTGCTCCAGTCCTCGCGGCTCGCGCCGCTGCCGGGCGACGTGACCCGGCTCGCGGCCACCAACCCTGTTTTTCTGCTGTGGGGCACGCGGCCCCCGGTGCGACACGAAGGAGTGGCTGAGTGATCGGCCTCATTTCCGCCACGGCGGCGGGCGCGGCTGCGCGGGACCGGCTGGCCGCGGCCTGGCCGGACCGTACCCGGGTGTACGAAGGGCCCGTCGGGGACGCCGTACGGGCCGCCTTCGCCGAGTGCGGGCAGCTGGTGTGCTTCCTGGCGACGGGGGCGGTCGTACGGCTGATCGCGCCGCTGCTGGGCGAGAAGGCCTCCGATCCCGGAGTGGTGTGCGTCGACGAGGGCGGCCGGTTCGCGGTGTCCCTGGTCGGCGGGCACGCGGGCGGGGCGAACGAACTGGCCCGCGCGGTGGGCGAGGTGCTGGGCGCGGAGCCGGTCGTGACGACCGCGACGGACGCCGTGGGACTGCCCGGTCTCGACACGCTCGGCCTTCCGGTGGAGGGCGATGTCGCCGGGGTCTCGCGGGCGCTGCTCGACGGGGAGCCGGTCGGTCTTGACGCGGAGGTGCGCTGGCCGCTGCCGCCACTGCCGGTCGCCGCCGAGGGCGCGTACACGATCCGGGTCACCGACCGTGCCGCCGCGCCCGCCGGACGGGAGGTGGTCCTGCGGCCGCCGACGCTGGTCGTGGGCGTCGGCGCGTCCAGGGGCGCGCCCGTCGAGGAGGTGCTGGGCCTGGTCGAGGGCGTGCTCGCGGAGGCCGGGCTGTCCGCGGCGTCGCTCGCCGAACTGGCCACGGTCGACGCCAAGGCGCAGGAGCCCGGCGTCGTCGAGGCGGCCCGGCGGCTCGGGGTGCCCCTGGTGGCGTACTCCGCCGGGGAGTTGGCGGCGGTCGACGTGCCCAACCCGTCGCGGGCGCCGCTCGCCGCCGTCGGCACCCCCTCCGTCGCGGAGGCCGCCGCGCTCGCGCGCGGGGGCGAACTCCTCGTGCCCAAGCGGAAGTCGGAGCGCGCCGATGGGACGCCCGCGATGGCCACCTGCGCGGTCGTACGGCGGCCGGGGCGCGGTCGGCTCGCGGTCGTCGGGTTGGGTCCCGGCGCCCGGGACCTCCTCACGCCGCGCGCGCGGGCGGAGTTGCGGCGTGCCTCCGTTCTCGTGGGGCTCGACCAGTATGTCGACCAGGTCCGCGACCTGCTGCGGCCCGGCACCCGCATCCTCCAGTCGGGTCTCGGCGCGGAGGAGGAGCGGGCGCGCACGGCGGTCGCCGAGGCCCGGCGCGGGCATGCCGTCGCGCTGATCGGCAGCGGCGACGCGGGGGTGTACGCGATGGCCTCGCCCGCGCTGGCCGAAGCGTCCGACGACATCGACGTCGTCGGGGTCCCCGGCGTCACGGCCGCCCTCGCCGCGGGCGCCCTTCTCGGCGCCCCCCTGGGCCACGACCATGTCTCGATCAGCCTCTCCGATCTGCACACCCCCTGGGAGGTCATCGAGCGGCGGGTGCGGGCGGCGGCCGAGGCGGACCTCGTCGTGACGTTCTACAACCCCCGCTCCCGGGGCCGGGACTGGCAGCTGCCGAAGGCGCTGATGGTCCTGGCGGAGCACCGGGAGCCGGCGACGCCGGTCGGTGTCGTACGGAACGCGTCCCGGCCGGACGAGTCCAGCCGGGTGACGACGCTGGCCACGCTCGACCCGGAGACGGTCGACATGATGACGGTCGTGACCGTGGGCAACACCGCGACCCGAGAGATCGCGGGGCGCATGGTCACGCCGCGCGGCTACCGCTGGCAGGCGTCCGGGGAGGAGCCGAAGTGAACCGTGTCGTCCACCCGATCGAGCAGGAGTCGTTCCGGCGGCTGCGCGCCCGCCTGGACACCTCGCACTTCGCGCCGCTGACGCGGGCGGTGGTGGAGCGGGTCGTTCATTCCTCCGCCGACCTGGAGTACGCGTCCGACCTCGTCATGGACGAGGGCGAGCTGCTGACGGCGCACGCCGCGCTGCACGCGGGGGCTCCCGTGGTCGCGGACGTGGAGATGGTGGCCGCCGGGATCACCCGGCGCGAGACCGTCTGCCGGCTCAAGGGCGCCAGGTCGGGTCCCGGGATGACCCGCTCCGCGCACGCGATCCGGCTGGCGTACGAGGACGTCGGCCCGGGCGCGCTCTGGGTGATCGGCTGCGCGCCGACCGCCCTGGAGGAGCTGCTGAAGCTGAACGCCGCCCCCGCGCTCGTCATCGGCCTGCCCGTCGGTTTCGTCGGGGCGGCCGAGTCCAAGGCCGCGTTGCGCGAGAGCGGGCTGCCCGCCGTGAGCAACGTGTCCGAGAAGGGCGGTTCGGCGGTCGCTGCGGCCGCGCTCAACGCCCTTCTGTACCAACCCAGTTCGTTTGAATCGCCTGAACCGCTCGCATCGCTTGAATCGCTCGAGGAGACCCTGTGACCACCCCGCCGCCGCCCGCTCTGCTCATCGCCGGTCACGGCACCCGGGACGACGCCGGAGCCGAGGCGTTCCGCGACTTCGTACGGGAGTTGGGGCGCCGTCACCCCGAACTGCCCGTCGCGGGCGGCTTCATCGAACTGTCCCCGCCGCCGCTGGGCGAGGCCGTCGCCGAGCTGGTGGAGCGGGGCGTACGCCGGTTCGCCGCCGTACCGCTGATGCTGGTGTCCGCAGGGCACGCCAAGGGCGACATTCCGGCGGCGCTGGCCCGTGAGAAGGAACGGCACCCGGGGATCTCGTACACCTACGGCCGGCCGCTGGGCCCGCACCCCTCACTTCTGCGGGTGCTGGAGCGGCGGCTGGACGAGGCGGTCGATCCGTCCTGGGACCGCTCCGAGGTGACGGTGCTGCTGGTCGGGCGCGGCTCGACCGACCCGGACGCCAACGCCGAGGTGCACAAGGCGGCGCGGCTGCTGTGGGAGGGACGTGGGTACGCGGGCGTGGAGACGGCGTTCGTGTCGCTCGCGGCGCCGGACGTGCCGAGCGGGCTCGACCGGTGCGTGAAGCTGGGCGCGCGGCGGATCGTCGTGCTGCCGTACTTCCTGTTCACGGGCATCCTGCCGGACCGCGTGCGGCGGCAGACGGCGGACTGGGCGGCGGCGCACCCGGAGACCGATGTGCGCTCGGCGGACGTGATCGGGCCGGAGCCGGAGCTGCTGGACCTGGTGATGGAGCGGTACGAGGAGGCGGTGAAGGGCGATCTGCGGATGAACTGCGACTCGTGCGTGTACCGGATCGCGCTGCCGGGCTTCGAGGACAAGGTGGGGCTGCCGCAGCAGCCGCACTTCCACCCGGACGACGACGGGCACGGACACGGGCACCACCATCATGGAGGGCACTCTCACTCCCATGCGCACTGAGGACGCGGCCGGGCACGATCTGCGGCACCACGGGGACGCCGAGGTCCGCGACGACGGGGCGGCACTGGTGGACCTCGCCGTGAACGTGCGGACGGACGCGCCGCCGGGATGGCTGCGGGAGCGGATCGCCGCCTCGCTGACCGGTCTCGCCGCCTACCCGGACGGGCGGGCCGCGCGGGCGGCGGTGGCGGCGCGGCACGGGCTGCCGGTGGAGCGGGTGCTGCTGACGGCGGGCGCGGCGGAGGCGTTCGTGCTGCTGGCACGGGCGCTGAAGGTGCGGCGGCCGGTCGTCGTGCATCCGCAGTTCACCGAGCCGGAGGCGGCGCTGCGGGACGCGGGGCACACAGTGGACCGGGTGCTGCTGCGGGCACAGGACGGCTTCCGGCTCGATCCGGCGGCCGTCCCCGAGGACGCGGACCTGGTGGTGGTCGGCAACCCGACGAACCCGACATCGGTGCTGCATCCGGCCGCGTCCGTCGCCGGACTGGCCCGTCCGGGACGGGTGCTGGTGGTCGACGAGGCCTTCATGGACGCGGTGCCGGGCGAGCGGGAGTCGCTGGCGGGGCGGACGGACGTGCCCGGCCTCGTGGTACTGCGCAGCCTGACCAAGACGTGGGGTCTCGCGGGGCTGCGGATCGGCTACGTGTTGTCGTCGCCCGAGGTGATCGCCGAGCTGGAGCGTGCCCAGCCGCTGTGGCCGGTGTCCACTCCGGCGCTCGCGGCGGCGGTGGCGTGCGTGGAGCCGCGGGCGCTGGCCGAGGCGGAGGCCGCGGCCCGCCGTATCGCCGCGGACCGGGCCCACCTGGTGGCGGCCCTGGACTCCTTCGCGGGTCACGGGGTGCGGGTGGTGCGACCGGCCGAGGGCCCCTTCGTGCTGGTGCGCGTGCCGGGGGCGGCGGACGTACGGCGGCGGTTGCGCGGGCTGGGATACGCGGTACGGCGCGGGGACACGTTCCCCGGTCTTGGCGGGGACTGGCTGCGGCTGGCGGTGCGGGACAGGGGGACGGTGGACGGCTTCGTCCGTGCCCTGGGCTCGGCGCTGGCGCCGCCCACCGTTCCCTGACTCACCGCGCCGGGAAGTCCCGCCGGACCTGGACTTCCCGGCCGGCCGCGAGGCGGCTGTCAGCCGCGGCGCCGGCGTGCAACCGCCAGCGCGCCTCCCCCCGCCGCCAGCAGGACGGCGGAGCCCGCCGCCAGGTACGGCGTGACGGAGCTGCCGCCCGTCTCCGCCAGGTCGACGGTCTTCTTCTCGGAGACGGTCTGCGGCTTCACGTCGGCGGCGTCCTGGGGCTTGACGTCGTCACTTCCGGGCTTGTCGTCGCCGCCCTGGGGCTTGTCGCCCCCCTGAGGCTTGTCTTCGGTCCCCTGAGGCTTGTCGTCGGTCCCCTGGGGCTTGTCGTCGCCGCCCTGTTCGGCGGGCGGGGCCGCCTCCTTCTCCGGAGCCTTCGGGGACTCGCAGGTCGCCCTGGCGAGGGTGACCGTGCCCTCCACCTCGGCCACGTTCAGCTTGAGCGGGTTGACGGAGACCTTGAGCTCCAGGGCCGTCGCGGCGGCCGTCCTCGAGGTCGTCTCCCGCTTCGACAGGTCCAGGCGGACCTCGCCGACGCCGGGGACGCGGACGTCGGTCGTGCCGCCGGCGCTCAGCGTCACCTTCTTGCCGAGCACCTTCACCGAGCCCAGGACGTTGCTGCTGGCGACCGGGGACTCGCCGGCCTCGCAGGTCGCCTTGGACGTGACCTGGTCGACCTCGATCAGGGACAGCAGGGGCAGGCCGGGGACATGGATGCGGGCGTGGGCCAGTTCGACGAAGCCCTCCGCCTTGTCCGCGGAGACGGTCGCGTCGGTCTTCGCCACGTCCGCGCGGATCACGCTGAAGGGCTTTCCGCCGTCGACGCCGTCGAGACGCGCGGTCAGCGCGGTCTGCTGCGCGCTCCGCGGTGCCTCGACCTCGTTGAGGGAGACCGCGAGCGGGACGTTCACCGTCTTGTTGACCAGGGACACGTCCAGCCCGGTGCGCAGGACGGAGGCGCTCGCGTGACCCTCCTGCCCGCCGGTCGCGTGCGCGGACCCGGCGCCGATCAGCGTCACCGGCCCGGCGGCCAGCACGGTGGCCGCGGCGACGGAGGCGCAACGACGGGCGGACATGCGGAAGTTGTTGCCGTTCAAGGTGTGGGACCCCCAGAAAGGAATGCTTGGGACCCGGTAAGAATTACGCACTAAGGGTGAACCGTCAGCGATCCAGGGTTACTTCACCCTTTCGGGAGGTTTCCGTCCGCTCGTTCGATTTTCCGGGTACGGGCGTTCCCTCCGGCCACTCCCGTGACAGACGACTGTCAGCAGACCGCGCAACCCCCGGAGTAGGGCAGGAAGGCACCCCAGGCCTCCCGGCTGACATGCACCTTGGCACCCCTCATGTTCTTCGAGTCCCGTACGACGACCTGGCCGACCGTCTCGGCGACCTCAACGCAGTTACCGCCGCCCGAGCCGCTGTAGCTGCTCTTCCGCCACACCAACTGACCACGGTCGCCGGTGTCCTGCCGCGGGTTCATGCCGCTCCTACAAGTCGTTCGATAATTCTTTTCTGGTCACGCGAGACGCAACGGCCAAAAGATCCACCTCCGCAGCCCCGGAGATGAAGAAGAGGTACGCCTCGCCGCACTCCCCTCCTTCGTCATGCACTTCCGCTACCTCCTGTTCGGCAAGGAGGAGGCACATGGATCTCAACGATGATGTCCATAAGGGCATTGCCCCTGGCCAAGACCCGGCCGCATGCTCCGCTCCTGAAATGCCGCGACGCACGACAAACCAACGTGAAACAGACGCATCTGACTACGCCGAAGCCCTGAGTCCCCCTCCGACCGCACACGACAACGGAGCGGACCGAAACGGCCCGCTCCGCGCCTCGGATTACTTGTGAATCGTCGCGCAGGCCTTGGTCCCCGGGTAATTGTGCCAGTACCCGCAGATCTTGCTGCCGTCCGCCGCTGAAAGCCCCCAGGTGGTTCCGACCGTCTTCTTCTCGACCCGCGCGGCACTGACGGTTTGGCTCATAAAACCGCCCGACCCGTCCGTGAAGTCGATGTGCGCGTAATCGGTCCAGGCCCGGTTGTTCGACTGCTTGGACAGGTAGAAGCTGTCCACCTTGAGCCCGGTACCGTTCACCGTGATGCAAACCGACCCGGACCCGTCCGTGGATCCCGCATTTCCGGTGCAGTTCGTGGCGCTGAACGGAGTGACATCTACCGCCTGCGCATTCCCGCCGAACATCGTGACACCCATGACAGCGGCGGCGATTACGGTCAGAACCTTCTTCAAGTGGCTTCACACCTCAAGCAATTGAGCGGCAAGTGACAGGTTATATAAACAAGCTCCCGTGCACCGCAGCCACTCATTTCCGGCCCTGATTTGACCAGTTCTCCACTTCTCAAACACGCCAAAGACCCCTCCGGGTTCGACTTCTCCGTGCTGACCGAGTTCCGAGCCCGGCTGGCCGGGGATGATGCGGGCGGGGGCGTGTTCGACGCGGTGCTGACCGCCGCTCGGGAAGCCGGGCTGGTCAAGCCGGGCAAGCGGCAGCGCACGGACGTCACCCACGTATTGGCCGCGACGAGGGACCTGAACCGGCTGGAGTTCGCGGTCGAGACGCCTGCGCAGATCCCGCTACCGGGGGCTCGCCAAAACCCGCTTGCAACACCACTTCACCGGTGCCGTCACCAACCTCGCACGCCTAGACGCCTGGCTCACCGGCAGACCCCTCGCCCGCACCCGCGTCTCACCCTTCGCAGCAATCCGCCCCGCTGGATGAGATCCAGCGGGGCGGATTTACCAACAGCGTACGAGGCGCGGCGGTCGCGGTCGGACACCGGCGGCCGGGGCTGCCGGCCCCTTCGACGCCGGCGACGGCTCAGAAGGGGCCGTCGGGCAGTGCGCCCACCGTGTAGGTGTCGTAGATGTCGAGGAGGTCCTCCTCGGCACCCAGTCACACCTCCGGCGGCATCAGGCAGACCAGGGAGGTCAGCCGGCCCAGGGCGGTCAGTCCCGGCAGGCGGTCGGCCTCCTCCGTGGGAAGGGGATCCGCGCCCGGCCACTCGGCGGACAGGGCGCTCAGGCAGTCGTGCCGGGCGCGGTTCTCGTCGACGGCCGGGCGCTCGTCCGTGACATGCCAGAGGCCCGCCGTCGGGACCGTCCGGCACGCGGCGACGAGCTGCCGCCGCAGTGCCGGGTCCGCGCCCTGCCAGGAGGCGGGGAGGGCCAGGCCGACCAGGGCCGCCGCGGCCTTCTCCTCCGCTTCGGTCAGCCGGTCCGGGGCAACGCCCAGCGCAGTCAGTCCGTAGTGAGAACGCGCAGAGCATCGTGCTGGGAGATGTCGAGATCATCCGCCTCGTGGAGTGGCAGGGGGTGTACGCGCCGGCCCGCACGCTGGTCCCGGGCTCGTCGGAGCAGTTGTGGAAGGAGAACAAGGGCTGGCTCGCCCCGGACCACTGGTGTCCGGACAGCGATCAGGCGGTGGTCGCGCTGCAGACGTGGGTCCTGCGCAGCGGCGGCCGGACGATCGTGGTGGATCCGGGGCTGGGTGACGGCCGTGAGCGCCCTGGCTCGCCGTTCCACCACTGGCAGAGCGACTTCCTCGACCGGCTGACCCGGCAGGCCGGTGTCCGTCCGGAGGATGTGGACGTCGTGGTCAACACACACCTCCACGCCGATCACGTCGGCTGGAACACCATGGGGCCTGCGGGAGAGTGGGTGCCGACGTTCCCCAACGCCCAGTATCTGCTGCCCGCCGCCGACGACTTCCACTTCGGTCCGTCCAACGCGTACGGGAACGGGCTGCGCGAGGACGACCGGCTGATCTACGAGGAGAGCATCGCTCCCCTCCACCAGGCCGGACAGGCCGTGCTGTGGGACGGCACGCACCGCATCGACGCCCGCCTCACCCTGGAGTCGGCCCCGGGCCACACGCCCGGCTCGTCCGTCCTGCGGCTCGACTCCGGGGGCGAACGGGCGGTCTTCGTCGGCGACCTGATGCACAGCCCGGTACAGATCCTCGCCCCCGCGTGCAGTAGCTGCCTGTGCCTGGACCCGGTACGGGCGGCGGCCGGCCGTCGCCGGATACTCGAGCGAGCGGCCGAAGCGAAGGAGTTGGCCATCCCCGCACACTTCGGCGGCGCGGGAGCCGTGGAGGTCCGGCGCGCGGGGAGCGGGTTCACGCTCGGGCGGTGGGCGGCGTATCAGACGCGGTAGCCGACAAGGAGGACGAGCGCCGCGGAGGCAGACGGACGATCTCGGCGGAAGACAGTCCGCGGCGACCAGGGCGAGTATCCCGTCCAGGCGAAGGCACGCTCGACCACCCGGCGGACCTTGCCCAGTCCGGAGCTGTGGGCGACGCCGCCTCAGCCGGCCACCCTGCCGTTCAGGACCACCCGCCTTGGCGCCGCCAGCACGCGGACGTCCGCTCGTGGGTCCTCGTCGTAGACGACGAGGTCGGCGGGGGCGCCCTCGGTCAGGCCGGGGCGGCCGAGCCAGGCGCGGGCGGCCCAGGTGGTCGCGGAGAGGGCCTGAAGGGGCGGGATGCCGGCCTTGACCAGTTCGGCGACCTCGGCCGCCGCCAGGCCGTGGGGCAGGGAGCCGCCGGCGTCGGTGCCGACGTAGACCGGGATGCCGGCGTCGTAGGCGTCCCGGACCGTGTCGTAGCGGCGCTCGTGCAGCCGGCGCATATGCGCCGACCAGCGCGGGAACTTGGTCTCGCCACCGTCGGCGAGACGGGGGAAGGTGGCGATGTTGACGAGGGTGGGGACGATCGCGACACCGCGTTCGGCGAAGAGCGGGATCAGGTCCTCGGTCAGGCCCGTGGCGTGCTCGATGCAGTCGATGCCCGCCTCGACCAGGTCACGCAGGGAGTCCTCCGCGAAACAGTGGGCCGTCACACGCGCGCCCAGGCGGTGGGCCTCCGCTATCGCCGCCTCGACCGCCTCGCGCGGCCAGCAGGCCGAAAGGTCGCCGAGGTCGCGGTCGATCCAGTCGCCGACCAGCTTCACCCAGCCGTCGCCGCGCCGGGCCTCCTGGGCGACATAGGCGACCAGGTCCTCCGGTTCGATCTCCCAGGCGTAGTTGCGGATGTAGCGGCGGGTGCGGGCGATGTGGCGGCCCGCACGGATGATCTTCGGCAGGTCCTCGCGCTCGTCGATCCAGCGGGTGTCCGAGGGCGAACCCGCGTCCCGCAGGAGGAGGGTGCCCGCGTCGCGGTCGTTGAGCGCCTGCTTCTCCGAGACGTCGTCGGGCACCGGTCCGTGCTCGTCGAGGCCCACGTGGCAGTGCGCGTCGACCAGGCCGGGCAGCACCCAGCCCTCGACGGTCCTCACATCGGAGGCGCCGGCGGGACGGTCGTAGGAGATCCGGCCGTCGACCACCCACAGCTCGTCCCGGACCTGATCGTCGTCCGGGCCGACGAGCACCCGACCCTTCACGTGCAGCACCGCGCGATCGCTCATGCACCGCACCCTAATCAGCCCGCGCCCGCTGCGGACCACCCGGTCCGAGGTCACCGGTTGAAAGCGGGGCAGACCCGCCGACTACGCTCGGTGCGTCCGTCCTCGCCCGTACGAAGAGAGCACCGCCGTGACCAACCCGTTCCTGGACCTCGCTCCGCTGAGCGCCGACCGCTTCGCCTCGATCGAGGACCGGGTGGCGCGGCTGCTGGCCACCGAGCAGGATGTCGTGATCATGCAGGGCGAGGCGCTGCTGCCGCTGGAGGGCGCGATCAGGGGCACGGCCGGTCCCGGCACGACCGCGCTGAACGTGATCACCGGGCCGTACGGGCAGACGTTCGGCAACTGGCTGCGCGACTGCGGCGCGACGGTGTACGACCTGTCCGTGCCGTACCACACGGCGGTCACGGCGGACCAGGTCAGGGAGGCCTTCGCCGAGCACCCGGAGATCGACTTCGTGTCGCTGGTGCACGCGGAGGCGGCGACGGGCAACACCAACCCGGTCGCGGAGATCGGCGAGGCCGTGGCGGAGCAGGGCGCCCTGTTCTACCTGGACGCCGTGGCCTCGGTCGGCGCGGAGCCGGTGCTGCCGGACGCGTGGGGTGTGGACCTCTGTGTGATCGGGGCGCAGAAGGCGATGGGCGGGCCGGCCGGGGTGTCGGCGGTGTCGGTCAGCGAGCGCGCCTGGGCCCGGATGGCGGCGAACCCGCACGCGCCGCGCCGCTCCTACCTGTCCCTGCTGGACTGGAAGGAGCGCTGGCTCGACGGCGGCCGCAAGGCGCTGCTGCACGCGCCCGCGCAGTTGGAGATGCTGGCCCTCGAGGCCTGTCTCGAGCGCATCGAGACGGCCGGCCTGGACGCCGTGATGGACCGCCACCGCCGCGCCGCCGCGGCGACCCGCGCGGGTGCTCGGGCCCTCGGCGCGGGCCTGGAGCCGTACGTGCACCAGGCGTCGGAGGCGGCCCCGGTCGCCACCACCCTGCGGGCCCCGTCGGACGTCGATGCCTCCGAGCTGGTGGCCCGCGCCCTGGAGACCGGCCCCGCCCTCCCGCTGGCCGCGGGCGGCGGCCCGCTCGCCAAGGAGATGATCCGCGTCAACCACTACGGGCCCGACGCCACCCAGGACGTCGTCGAGGCCGCCCTGACGGCCCTGGCCGCCGCCCTGACGGGCAACGGCGCGACCGTGGACGTCGAGGCCGCCCGGCAGGCGGCCGCGAAGGCCTGGCAGCGGTAGGCGCGCGGGCATCGGGCCCGCATTCTCCGGAATCGGACGGACAGGGCTCACAAAACTCACAGAGATTATTGGCGAGACAATTCAGTAATTCAATTCTGGGCAGCCTCCCATTTTCTCCTGCCCCGTTTCCCGGGACGTAAACGCAGAGATTTCACGAACACCCGGCGACACAATTCGAAGACCGCCGGGAGGGTTGCGTGATTGTGACGCACTCCACAGACGCGACCCTTTTGCCCAGTAATTAAGGGGCAAACACTCCCATATCGCCACCCTCTCGCGCGATCACGCGCTCGCGCGATAACACATGCGCGCGGTTCAAGTAAGGCTCTTGGGCGATGCATTTTTGAATTCCGCTCGGTAAGTTCATTCCACATGACTGCCGCCCAAGCAGACCTGCATTCCCCCCGCACAGAATTGCCGGAGGCACCCCGCATCGAGCGTCCATCCCCCGCCGACGGCGCCGCACTCTGGCGACTGGCGAAGGAATCCGGGACGCTCGATGTGAACTCCTCGTACAGCTACCTCCTCTGGTGCCGCGACTTCGCCGCCACGTCCGCGGTGGCGCGCGGAGCCGACGGCGAGCCGGTCGGTTTCGTCACCGGGTACGTGCGGCCCGACCGTCCGCACACCCTGCTCGTGTGGCAGGTGGCCGTGGACGCCGGCCACCGCGGACAGGGCCTGGCCGCCCGGCTGCTGGACGCGCTCACCGCCCGGGTCGCCGCCGAGCGCGGGCTCACCTCCCTGGAGACCACGATCACCCCGGGCAACACCGCCTCCGAGCGGCTCTTCACCTCCTACGCCGCCCGGCACGGCGCCACGGTCGAGCGCGAGGTCCTGTTCGGGACCGAGCAGTTCCCGGACGGGCCGCACGACCCGGAGGTCCTCCACCGGATCGGTCCGCTCTCCTTCTGACCGCGGCCCCTCCGGCCGGCTTCCGGTCCCAGCCACCTCTCCGCCTCCCCTTCACTCCCGCCTCCCCTTCACTCCCCCACCGAGGAGCGATTCGCCGTGACCATCACCCAGCCCGACCTGAGCGTCTTCGAGACCCTGGAGTCCGAGGTGCGCAGCTACTGCCGCGGCTGGCCCACCGTCTTCGACCACGCGCGCGGCAGCCGTATGTACGACGAGGACGGCCACGAGTACCTCGACTTCTTCGCGGGCGCGGGCTCGCTCAACTACGGCCACAACAACCCGGTGCTGAAACGGGCGTTGATCGACTACCTGGAGCGCGACGGGGTCACCCACGGGCTCGACATGTCGACCACCGCCAAGCGCACGTTCCTCCAGACCTTCCAGAACCTGGTCCTGCGCCCCCGCGACCTGCCGTACAAGGTGATGTTCCCGGGCCCGACCGGCACCAACGCCGTGGAGTCGGCGCTGAAGCTGGCCCGCAAGGTCAAGGGGCGCGAGGCGATCGTGTCCTTCACGAACGCCTTCCACGGCATGTCGCTGGGTTCCCTGGCCGTCACCGGGAACGCCTTCAAGCGGGCCGGCGCCGGCATCCCGCTCGTGCACGGCACGCCCATGCCGTTCGACAACTACTTCGACGGCAAGGTCCCGGACTTCCTGTGGTTCGAACGGCTGCTGGAGGACCAGGGCTCCGGTCTCAACAAGCCGGCCGCCGTGATCGTCGAGACCGTGCAGGGCGAGGGCGGCATCAACGTCGCCAGGCCCGAGTGGCTGCGCGCGCTCAAGGAGCTGTGCGAGCGGCAGGACATGCTGCTGATCGTCGACGACATCCAGATGGGGTGCGGGCGCACCGGGGCCTTCTTCTCCTTCGAGGAGGCGGGGATCGTGCCCGACATCGTCACCGTCTCCAAGTCCATCAGCGGCTACGGCCTGCCGATGTCGCTGTGCCTGTTCCGGCCGGAGCTGGACGTGTGGGAGCCGGGCGAGCACAACGGCACCTTCCGCGGCAACAACCCGGCGTTCGTCACGGCCTCCGCCGCGCTGGAGGCCTACTGGACGGACGGCTCGGCGATGGAGAAGCAGACCCGCGCCCGCGGTGAGCGGCTGGAGCAGTGGCTGATCTCCATCACCGAGGAGAACCTCGCGGACGTCAGGGAGTACCGGGGCCGGGGTCTGGTCTGGGGCCTGGAGTTCCGCGACCCGGAGCGGGCCGGGCGGATCGCGCGGCGCGCCTTCGACCTCGGGCTGCTGATCGAGACGTCGGGCCCGCAGGGCGAGGTCGTCAAGCTGCTGCCGGCGCTGACCATCACCGCCGACGAGCTGGACGAGGGCATGAGCATCCTCGCCCGCGCGGCCCGCGAGACCGCCTGACCACCAGGCCGCAGAGCCGCAGAGCCACAGAGCCACAGAGAACCGGAAACAACCACGCAAGGAGGCACGCGACACCGTGATCGTCCGTTCGTTCAAGGACATCGAAGGCACCGACCGGCATGTGAAGGCCGCGTCCGGCACCTGGGAGAGCAAGCGCATCGTCCTCGCCAAGGAGAAGGTCGGCTTCTCCGTGCACGAGACGATCCTGTACGCGGGCACGGAGACATCGATGTGGTACGCCAACCACATCGAGGCCGTCGTCTGTGTCGAGGGCGAGGCCGAGCTGACCGACCGCGAGACCGGGAAGACGTACACGATCACGCCCGGCACCATGTACCTCCTCGACGGCCACGAGCGGCACACGCTCCGCGTCAAGGAGGACTTCCGCTGCATCTGCGTGTTCAACCCGCCCGTCACGGGCCGGGAGGACCACGACGAGAACGGCGTCTATCCCCTGCTCACCGAGGACGAGGAGGTGTGAGCACGACCATGCGCAACGTCACCGATCCGTACCCCACCCGCGGCACCACCGAGGTGACCACTCCCCGCCAGGACCCGGTCGTCTGGGGCTCCCCCGACACACCCGGACCGACCGACACCACCGGCCTCCAGGCGTTCGAGCGTGACGGCTTCCTCGCCGTCGACCAGCTGATCACCGAGGACGAGGTGGCCGTCTACCGGCGCGAGCTGGAGCGGCTGGTGAGCGATCCGGGGATCCGCGCCGACGAACGCTCCATCGTGGAGCCGAAGTCCAAGGAGATCCGCTCGGTCTTCGAAGTCCACCGGATCAGCGAGGTGTTCGCCGCTCTGGTGCGCGACGAGCGCGTCGTCGGGCGGGCCCGGCAGATCCTCGGCTCGGACGTCTACGTCCACCAGTCGCGGATCAACGTCAAGCCGGGCTTCGGGGCCAGCGGCTTCTACTGGCACTCGGACTTCGAGACCTGGCACGCCGAGGACGGCCTGCCGAACATGCGGACGGTGTCCGTCTCGATCGCGCTGACCGAGAACCTCGACACCAACGGCGGCCTCATGATCATGCCGGGGTCGCACCGGACGTTCCTCGGCTGTGCGGGGGCCACGCCGAAGGACAACTACAAGAAGTCGCTGCAGATGCAGGACGCGGGCACGCCGTCCGACGAGGCACTGACCGCGATGGCCGGGCAGCACGGCGTCAAGCTGTTCACGGGCAGGGCGGGCTCCGCGACCTGGTTCGACTGCAACTGCATGCACGGCTCCGGCGACAACATCACGCCGTTCCCGCGCAGCAACGTGTTCATCGTGTTCAACAGCGTGGAGAACACGGCGGTCGAACCGTTCGCGGCGCCGGTACGGCGCCCGGAGTTCATCGGGGCACGGGACTTCACACCCGTGCGATGAGACGACGGACCGGTCGGGGCCTCCTCGTGTGGGACGGGAGGCTCCGGCCCGTGTCCGGATCCCGGCGCCGGCCTCAGCCGGCCAGCGCGTCCAGCAGGCGGTCGACGTCGGCGGGCGTGTTGTAGAGGTGGAAGGCGGCCCGCAGATTGCCCGCGCGCTGCGAGACCTCGATGCCCTTGGCGCTCAACTCGCCCTGGCGCGCGCCGAGTCCCGGCACGGCGACGATCGGGGAACCCGGCGCGGAGACCGGCTCGTGGCCGAGGGAGCGCAGCCCGGCGCGGAACCGGTCGGCGAGCGCGAGATCGTGGTCGCGTACGGCGGACACGCCGAGTTCCTCGACGAGTTCGAGCGAGCGGCGGGCTCCCGTGTAGCTGAGGAGGGCGGGGCTCTCGTCGAACCGCCGTGCGGAGTGGGCGAGTTCCTCGATGGGGCCGTAGCAGCTGTCCCAGGGCCGCTCCCCCGCCACCCAGCCCGCGAACAGCGGGTTCAGGCCGCCGAGGTCGTCGGGGACGACCAGGAAGGCCACGCCTCGTGGGCACAGGAGCCACTTGAAGGCGACGGCGCTGACGTAGTCGTAGGCATTCGCGTCGAGGTCCAGCCAGCCGGCGGCCTGGGAGGCGTCGACGTAGACGCGCGCGCCGTGCTCGCGTGCGGCCGCGCGGATGGCGGGCAGGTCGGCGACGCGGCCGTCGGCCGACTGTGCGGCGCTCACCGCGACCAGGGCCGTGCCGGGCCGTACCGACTCGGCGATCCGTTCCAGTGGCGCGCTGCGCACCTTCAGGTGCCGGCGGACGTGGAAGGGGTTCACCACGGAGCTGAAGTCGCCGTCCACGGTGAGGACTTCGGCGCCCTCGGGCAACGCTGCGGCGATCAGCCCGGTGTAGACGGCGACGGAGGCCCCGACCGCCACGCGGCGCTCCGGCACCTTCATCAGGCGGGCGAAGGAGGCGCGGGCGGCCTCGACGTCGGCGAACATGTCGGTCGGCTGCCCGGAGGCGGCCGCCGTCACGGCGGTGCCCAGGGCCTCCACCGTGCGGGCGGGCAGGAGACCGAGGGACGCGCTGTTGAGATACGTGGTCTTCGGGGCGAACTCGGCGCGGACGAGGGTCTCGAAGGTTTCCATGGGTCCACTGTGCGGTCCGTCGCGGCCCCCGTCCATTGCGCGTTTTTGCGCAGATCCGCGAAGGATTCCTTATGAATCCGCCGTGACCTGCGGTTCGTCCGCGCCGCTCAGCTCCGCGGCACCGCGCATCCGTCCGGACCGCAGGCGTCCCCGTCGCTGTCGCCGCCCTGGAAGAGGGTCAGCGGGGAGCGCTCGCCCCATGCCTGGGTGAGGGCCTGGGTGAAGACCTCGGCGGGCTGGGCACCGGAGACGCCGTACTTCCGGTCGAGCACGAAGAACGGGACTCCGGAGGCTCCGAGTTGCGCGGCCTCCCGCTCGTCGGCACGGACCTCGGCGGCGTAGGCGTCGGTATCGGCGAGCACCTTCCGGACGGCGTCGGCGTCGAGTCCGGCGGCGACGGCCAGCTCCACCAGCCGTTCGCCGCCCTCGGTGAAGACGGACCGCTCCTCGGCGAAGTTCGCCCGGTACAGGGCGTCCAGCAGCTCACTCTGCCTGCCGTGCTCCTTGGCGAGGTGCAGCAGGCGGTGCATGTCGAAGGTGCTGCCGTGGTCCCGGCCCCGGGTGCGGTAGTCGAGGCCCTCGGCGGCGGCCTGCCGTCCGAGGTTGTCCTCGCCGTCGTGGGCCTGCGCCTCGCTCATTCCGTACTTCTTGGTGAGCATGGCGACCACCGGCTGCACGTCGTCCTTGGCCCGCCCCGGATCCAGCTCGAACGACCGGTGCACCACCTCGACCTGCTCCCGGTGCGGGAAGGCCGCGAGCGCCTTCTCGAAGCGCGCCTTCCCTACGTAGCACCAGGGACAGGCGATGTCCGACCAGATCTCGACGCGCATGCTCTCGGCTCTCTCCCGCTCGTACGGAAGCGGAGATGGACGACCTCCGCCGGGTCCGTGAACGTTCAAGCAGCGGTTTTCATTCCCCGGTCACCGTGTAGCGCAGCCCCAGATGATGATCGCCCTCGACGGCGGGCCGCAGCGGATCCGGGGTCCAGCCACGCCGGGCGTAGAAGCGCCGCGCCCGTTCGTTGCCGGTGTGCACCTCCAGGACGGCCGTCCGCCTGCCCTCGGTGCGCCAGTGCTCGACGCAGGCCGCGTGCAGCGCCGTGCCGATGCCCGAGCCCCAGTGGCCGGGGTCGACGTGGAACTGCAACAGCGCGACCGTGTCCGCGGGGCCGTCGGGCGGGGTGCGGAAGGAGGCGACGGCGACAACGCGGCCCTGGTCGGCGGCGCACAGCACCTGGCCCTCGGCGCGGGCGATGGCCTCGCGCCACCGGGCGATCCAGTCGGCATCGGCGTCCGGGACGCCGTCCGGGTAGTACGTTGCCCGCGCACGCAGCATCAGGCCCGCGACGGCCTCCGCCTCGGCGGGCACGGCCGTACGGATCACCAGGCGTCCGCTCGCACTCTCGTCGATCATGAGAGGGAGGACGCGGAGGCCCGGCGATCCGGTTCCGTACGGTGCGCGGTCAGCGCTCCAGGCGGCCGTTGAAGCGGCGGGGCAGCCCGAGCGGGTTGTCGTCGCGCAGCTCGGGCGGCAGCAGTGCCTCCGGGGCGTTCTGGTACGCCACCGGACGCATCCACCGCTCGATCGCCGTACCGCCCACGGAGGTGGAGGTCGACGTCGTCGCCGGGTAGGGGCCGCCGTGGTGCTGGGCGGCGGCCACCGCGACACCGGTCGGCCAGCCGTTGACGAGCACGCGTCCGGCGAGCGGGGTCAGCCGGGCGAGCAGTTCGGCACCGCGCCCCTGGCCGGCCGCCTCCTCGGCGGACAGGTGCACGGTCGCGGTGAGGTTGCCGGGCAGCCGCGACAGGACGGCCTCGACCTCGGTCTCGTCCTCGTAGCGGGCCACCACGGTGACCGGTCCGAAGCACTCCTCCAGGAGCAGGTCGTACTGCCCCTCCTCGGTGAGCCGCGCGGCCGGGACGGTCAGGAAGCCCGCGCTGACCGAGTGCTCGCCGCCCGCGCCCGCGGTGACCGGCGACTCGACTCCGGGCAGTGCGGAGCGTTCGGCGACGCCGGTGAGGAAGTTGTCGCGCATCCGGTGGTCGAGCAGGACGCCCGGGTCGGTGTCGCTGACGGCGTCGGTGAGGGACTTCACCAGGCCGTCGCCCGCGGCTCCGGACGGCACGAGGACCAGTCCGGGCTTCACGCAGAACTGCCCGACGCCCAGCGTCATCGAGCCGGCCAGCCCGGCGCCGATGGCCTCGGCCCGCTCGGCGGCAGCCGCCTCGGTGACGAGGACCGGGTTGAGCGAGCCCAGCTCGCCGTGGAACGGGATCGGCGCCGGCCGCGCGGCCGCGGCGTCGAACAGGGCCCGGCCGCCGCGTACGGAACCGGTGAAGCCGGCGGCCGCGACCAGCGGGTGCCGGACGAGCTCGACGCCCGCCTCGAAGCCGTGGACGAGGCCGATCACGGTCTCGGGGACGCCGTGGTGCGCGGCCGCCCCGCGCAGCACCCTCGCGACCAGCTCGGACAGGGCCGGGTGGTCGGGGTGGGCCTTGACGACGACGGGGCAGCCCGCGGCGAGCGCGCTCGCGGTGTCGCCGCCGGCGACCGAGAAGGCGAACGGGAAGTTGGAGGCGGAGTAGACGGCGACGACCCCGAGCGGCACCTTGTGGCGGCGCAGGTCCGGGATCGGCGGGGTCGCGTCGGCGTCGGGGTGGTTGATGATCACGTCGAGGAAGGCGCCCTCGTCGACGATGTCCGCGAAGGCCCTCAACTGATAGCAGGTGCGGGCCAGTTCGCCGGTGAGCCGGACCGGTCCGAGCGCGGTCTCGGCGTCGGCGGCCTCGACGAGCCGGTCCCGGGCCCCTTCAAGGCGGTCGGCGGCGGAGCGCAGGAAGGCCGCGCGGACGGCACGGTCGGCGAGCGCCGCGCGCGCCTCGTGCGCGGCCCGCACGACGGCGTCCACCTCCTGCGCCGTGGCCTCCACCGCGACCTGTTCCCGCTGCTTCCCGTTACGGGGGTCGACACTCCAGACTGGTGCTGCCACCGCGGATCCCTCCACATGTCTTGCCGAAGTATCCGGCCGGTCCCTACGGTCGACCGGATTCGGGGTCACCACCAGCCCGTTCGATATGCTGAACGCTGTCTCTGATGGTGAATGCACTGCCGGAGACTATATCTCCAGCTTCTCGTCGAACGAAGGGGTCCAGGGCGATGTCGGCAGGCGACGCAGGCGGCGGTGCGCAGGTCAAGTCCGCGGTACGGACCGTGGAGTTGCTCGAGTTCTTCGCCGGCCAACCCGGTATGCACTCGCTGGCCGCGGTCCAGGAGGCCGTCGGCTATCCCAAGTCCAGCCTGTACATGCTGCTGCGCACACTCGTCGAGCTGGGCTGGGTCGAGACCGACGCCACCGGCACGCGCTACGGCATCGGCGTGCGGGCGCTGCTCGTCGGCACGTCCTACATCGACGGCGACGAGGTGGTCGCGGCGGCCCGTCCCACGCTGGACCGGCTGTCCGACGACACCACCGAGACGATCCACCTCGCCCGCCTGGACGGCACGAACGTCGTCTACCTGGCAACCCGCCAGTCGCAGCACTATCTGCGCCCGTTCACCCGGGTCGGCCGCCGCCTGCCCGCCCACTCCACCTCGCTGGGCAAGGCGCTGCTGAGCACATACACCGACGAGCAGGTGCGCAAGATGCTCCCCGAGACGCTGCCCGCGCTGACCGAGCACACCATCACCGACCGCGAGCGGCTCATCGGGGAACTGCATCGGATCCGCGAGCAGGGGTACGCCGTCGACCGCGAGGAGAACACCCTGGGTCTGCGCTGCTTCGGGGTGGCGATCCCGTACCGCACCCCGGCCCGGGACGCGGTGAGCTGCTCGGTCCCGGTGGCGCGCCTGACGCCGGCGCACGAGCAGATGGTGAAGGATGCTCTCTTCGACGCCCGTGACCGACTGACGCTCGCCACCCGGAGGCTGTGAGACATGGAGGTCGTGCTCCGCGAGGTCCACGACAGTGATCTGCCGGTGTTCTTCCGGCAGATGAACGACCCGGAGGCGCTGCGGATGGCCGCCTTCACCCCGAAGGACCCGGCCGACCACGAGGCCTTCGCGGCGCACTGGCGCGGGATGCGCGCCTCGTCCGTCGTGCTGCGCACCGTCCTGCTGGACGGTGACGTGGTCGGCAGCGCCGCCGTCTACGGCGAGCCGGGTGAGCGCGAGGTCACCTACTGGGTGGACCGCGCCTACTGGGGCCGGGGCGTTGCCACGGCCGCGCTGCGGGCCCTGCTGGCCGAGGTTCCCGAACGCCCGCTGTACGCGCGGGCGGCGGCGGACAACGCCGGTTCGCTGCGGGTGCTCGCCAAGTGCGGGTTCCGGGAGTCGGCGCGGGCCCGGGGGTTCGCCGAGGCACGCGGCGAGGAGATCGACGAGGTGGTGCTGACGCTGCGGGCCGACGCCGGATGACGGCGGGCGCGCACAGGGCGTGCCCCGCCCGGTCTCGTGGAGCGGGCGGGGCACGAGCCTTGACTAGCCGACGAAGTACGTCGGGTTCGGCAGCTTGAAGGTGTGGTCGGCGTGGCCGCCGTCGAGGTCGGAGTACTGGTCGCCGAGGTTGGCGACGATGTCGTACCCGAGGTCCTCGATGTGCTTGCGGGTGCCGGACTTGTACTGGACGGTCGTGCAGGTCCAGGAGCCCGGGGTGGCGCAGTCCTTCAGGTAGGACGGCGGGTTGGCCGCGTCCTTGAGGAACATGTGCGCGGCGTCGAGGTTGACGTCGGCACCCACCTTCTTCAGGTTCTCCACGGCGGCGGAGCGCTGCGCCTCGCTGAGCCCGGAGTTGTAGAAGACCGTGACGCCCTTCTTCGCGGCGTACTGCACGAGCTCGGGGCTGCCGAAGACGGCCGGACGGTCGGCCCGGTTGACGTAGGCCGCCCAGGTGGCGCTGTTGTAGCCGTAGCTGTTCTTCTTCTCGTAGTCCAGGCTGAGCAGCAGCGTGTCGTCGATGTCGAAGACGACGGCCGGCTTCTTCTGGCCCTTGTGGCCCGCCTTGTCCGCCGCCTTGTCGATCCACTTCCTGGCCTCGGCGTCGACGGCCGCGAGGTCCTTGGCGTACTGGCTGGCCGGGGACGCCTGGTAGACACCGTCGCTGTCGAGCTTGGTGCCGTAGTAGGTGTCGATGTCCTGGGTGAGGAGCCCGATGTTGTAGGGCTCGTGGGTGGAGTTGGCGGTCGTCTGACCTGCCGTGGCCGCACCGGCGCCGTAGATCACGGCACCGGTGAGGGCGCAGGTGGCGGCGAGGGCCGCGATACGCAGTGGCTTGTGCATGAGTCGTTTTCTACGCGCGTCACCCTTGGATGCGCGAGACCGTGCGGGGTACCTTTTGCCCTATCGATATCTGACGGTACAGACAATTCGCCTACGCAACCCGCCGTTCACCTCGCCCGGTCACGCACCGTCAACACCGCCGCCGCGGCACCGTCAGCGCCCCCGCCACGGCGTCCAGTCGCCGAGATACGCCTCCCGGGTCGCCGCCCGGGCCTCGAACCGGGCGAGCTGGGGGCGGTTGGCCGGTACGGTGATCCGCGCACCGGGCCCGGAGTTGCGGTACTCGGCGAAACGCTGGTCCTGCCAGGGGTACATATCCGACATATTGGCGTATGGCGCGACCGTGTCGACACCTGCGCCGAGCCATGTGTCACGGACGGTCAGCATCGGCCGGGCGGTCGTGTCCGAGCTGGGCACCCAGGGGCGGGCGAGCTTGTAGCCGCCGTCCGGGGCCCGGCTGGTGACCCGGCCGTGCGTGACCAGGTAGCCGCGCGGGTTGGCGACCGCGGTGGAGGGCGCGAAGACGAAGCCGTACGGCGGCGCCGCCAGGTCGGTGCGGTCCAGCGCGCGGAAGTGGCAGTGCTCGAACACCGCGGTCGCCCGGCCGAAGACGAAGTCGACGTCACCCTCGACATGGCAGTGGGCGTAGTACTGGCGGGCGAAGGCGGTCAGGGACCTGGTGTCGGCGTACAGGGTGTCCTGGTGGCCGAGGAAGCGGCAGTGCCAGAACGCCGAGCGGTCGCCCTGCGCCTTGACGGCGACGGCCTGGGTGCCGGTGACGCCGGGGTGGTCCGCGCGCAGCCAGTCGTTGGCGAACGTGATCCGGTGGGCGGTGAAGCCGTCCGCCTGGACGGTCGTGGTGGCCGATCCGCTGGTGCCGTAGGTGCCGCCGTCGGGCCTGGGGGTGCCGGCCGCGTTGTCGTACACGATCACCACGTCGCGGGCGTCGCCCGTGGCGCCGATCCAGGTCATGTCGGTTCGGGCGGTGTCCACGGAGACGGTCTCCCGGTAGGTGCCCGGCGCGAGGACCAGGGTCCAGCCGCCGCCGGCGGCCGCGTCCACCGCGGCCTGCACCCGGGTGAAGTCGCCGCGGCCGTGCGGGTCGACGTAGAGGGTGCGCGGGGTGCGACGGTCGGCCGGTGAGCCGTGGCGGCCGAACGGATGCGGCCGGGCGGCGGCCCGCGCGGGCACGGCTGCCGAACCGAGCGCGGCGCCGGCGGCGGCACCGGCGAGCAGCAGTCCCCTTCTCGACAGCCCCTTTCCGGGCAGTGACGGCGGGGACGGACGGAGGTGGGGCGAGGGCATGCGGGTGCTCCTTCGCGGGATGGGCCGGGCGGGTCGGCGGTGGCGGGCCGGGCGCAGGACGCGCCCGGCCCGCCGGAAGGTGAGCGTCAGCGCAGGCGGCCGGCGCCCGCCTGGTGGTCGACGATCCCGGGCAGCGCCTTCGGGTTGTCGATCCGGGTGCGCAGGGCCGGGGTCCAGTCCCCGCCCCGCTGGAGGATCTCGTCGGGCACCTGGGCGTTGTGCACGGCGATCAGGTCGGTGAGCCTGCCGTTGACGTAGTTGTGGGACTCGGTGACCGGCGAGTCCTTCCACTTCTTCAGGATCTGGCCCGCCCCGACGCCCCGTGCCAGCGTGAACGCGTTGTGCTCGGCGACGAGTTGGGACTCCATGCCGATGCCGAGGCTGTAGCCGAAGCCGGCCTCGGCCACGTAGTGGTTGTTGTAGGAGTCGACCTGCCCGAAGCGGACGCGCGGGGCCCGCTCGACCAGGTTCCTGAACAGGTTGTGATGCAGGGTCACCTTGAGGTGGCCCCGGTCGATCGCGGCGGTGGACGCGCTGTCGCTGTTGCCGATGAGGATGGTCTTGTCGTGGTCCTCGAAGACGTTCCAGGAGACCGTCACGTAGTCGGCGCCCTTGACGATGTCCAGCTCGCCGTCGTGCTGCTCGAAGATCCGGCCGTAGTAGTACGGCAGGGTGCTGTTGGGGTGCTCGCCGTCGGTGAACGTGTTGTGGTCCATCCACACATGGGTGGAGCCGGTGATCACCGCGCTGTCGTACTCGGAGTTCCAGTTGCCGTCGGCGGTGTCGGTGGGGTCCCACTGCGGGAAGCAGTCCAGCGGGCTCTCCAGGGTGAGGTTGCGGACGATGACGTTGTCCACGTTCTTGATCTGGAAGCTGGCGCCCTTGAAGCCGGCGTCCTTGCCGACGCCGACGATGGTGGTGTTGGCGGGGATGTTCGCCTTGATGTACTTGTCCTGGAGGGCGGCGGAGGCACGGCGCAGGCCCTCGGGGCTGTTGTCGGGCTCACCGTCCAGGTTCCGGTCCCGCCCCCAGGCCTGTGGCGAGTAGGTCTCCAGGTAGGCGTCGAAGTCGTAGCCGGGCACCTCGAAGGCGGAGCAGCTCGGGCCGTCGGCGTCGACCATGCCCTTGACCTTGATGACCTTGGGCGCACTGCCGCCCGCGGCGAGCGCGGCCTTGAAGCCGTCCCAGGTGGTGACGGTGTAGGTGTGGGCCGCGTCGGCCGTGCCGCCGCCGGTGGTGCCGGTGCCGTACGAGGCCCAGCCGTCCTTGGCCGCGAGCACCTGGCGGGCGGGGTCGGCGGCCTTGGGGGCCGCGGCGGCGGACGTGGTACCGGTGACGGCCAGTACCAGCGCCGCGCAGCCCACCGTCATCGCGATGACGCGCGCATGACACATTGAAGTACGCACTCTACGATCCTCTTTCAACGGGGAGTTGGGACGAGAAGGGGCGCGGGGAACCGCGCGCCCCGCCGCGGACGGTCCGAGACCCGGATGCGGCCTCGGGTTCCCGGACCGTCCGCCTTCGTTTCACCGGCCGGCGTCAGCCCTTGTTCTGCTTCCACTCGGCCTGCGCCTTGTCGAGCTGGTCGGCCAGCGTGTCCAGGAACTGCTTGGCGCTCATCTTGCCGAGCAGCACCTTCTGGAAGTTCGGCTCGTTGTCGGCCTTGGAGATGGTGTTCCAGTCGGGCAGGTAGTACGGGAGCTGCACGATCTTCGTGTCGGCCCCGTTCAGCGCCTCGGCCGCCAGCTTCGTCGGCTCGGCCTGCTGGATCCAGGCGTCCTTGGCGGCGTCGACGTTGGTCGGCACCTGCCCGGCGGACTCGTTGAACTTGGAGTTCTCCGCGGCCGAGGCGGCGAACTCGATGAACTTCCAGGCGGCCGCCTTGTTCTTGCTCGCCTTGAACAGGCCCAGGCCGTCGACCGGGTTGGACACCTGCACCCGGGTGCCGTCGTCCAGCGTGGGGTTCGGGACGCCGCGGAACTTGTCCTTGCCGAGGGCGTTCAGATGGTCCTGGTACGAGCCCAGGTTGTGGCTCAGCATGCCGATGGTGCCGCTGTCCCACTGGGCGACCATCTTGGTGAAGTCGTTGTTGACGTCGGCGGACGGGGTGTCCTTCTTGTACAGCGCGACGTACTTCTCCAGCGCCGTCACGTTCTTGGGGTCGTTGACGGTGGTCTTGTCGCCGTCCCAGAACGAGGTGATGCCGGACTGCCCGTACACCGCGTCCAGGGCCGGCGCGATGGACCCCTCGCCGCCGCGGATGGTGAAGCCGAACGCGTTCTTGCCCTTGTTCGTGAGCTTGTCCGCGGCCTCGTAGAACTTGCCCCAGGTGGTCGGCGCGTCCAGGCCCGCCTTCTCGAACAGGTCGGTGCGGTACCACAGCGTGCCGTTGTTCACCGAGGTCGGCACGTGGTACAGGGTGTCGCCGCCGCCCGCCGCCTTGCTGACGCCGAGCACGTTCTCGCTGAGCTTGCCGTTCAGCTCGCTCTTGGCCAGCCGGCCGTCCAGCGGCTCGAGGGCGCCCTGGGCGGCGATCTCGGCGAGCACCGCGGTGCCCACACCGCCGACGTCCGGCAGACCGCCGCCCTGGATGGCGGTGTCGAACTTGGACTGGGCGCTCGCGGCCGGGATGCCGACGTAGTTGACCTTGATGTCCGGGTACTTCTTCCCGAAGTCCGCGATGATCTGCTTCCAGACGTCGGTGCGCACACCGCCGTTGTTGTCCCAGAAGGTGATCTCGCCCTTGCCGGAGCCCTCGGAACCCTTGCTCTTCCCGGAGCCGCTGCCGTCGTCACCGCACGCGGTGGCGGTCAGCGCGAGCGCGGAACCCAGGACGACGGCGACGGCGGCGCGCCTGCTTCTACGGATGTTGATCTTCATTGATCAGCTCTCTTCTTCTGGATCCGACTCGGAGGTGGAGCGAGGTGCTTGGGACTTGGGGACTTGAGACGTGGAAGAACTCTTCGGTAAGCGCTTGCTGAAGGGGTGTGCCACGGCGGCTCCCGGCTGATGACTGCGGGTGGGCTACGGCTCGTCGGGCATCGGGGACGACAGGGCCGCCTCGCGAGCCAGCTCCCCGGCCTCGTCCCGGCCGAGCCGTCCGTCGGCGACGACGGTGACGACCCGGCGCAGGACCGTCCCGCCCGGCTCGATCGCGAGCCGTTGCTCCGCCGCCAGCGACGAGCCGACTCCCGGGTACTCCGCGGCCCGCACGAACCAGGGGTCCTCGCGGGTGGCGCCTGTGGCGCCGGCGAACACCAGCGTCCAGGTGCTGCCGACGAGGGCCAGCCAGTCGGCGCGGGTGCCGTGGGCCGCCGCCTCGCCGTCCCCGTCGGCGGTGAGCACGAGCGGGGGCTGCTCCTCCTTGCGGGCCCGCCAGAAGAAGCCGCCGTACGCCGCGCCGGGGCGCCCGTTGGTGGCGGGGCTGCCGATCGACAGCGCCCGCGGGGTGACGTTGGTGAGGGCGAAGGTGAAGTCCAGGGCCCAGGCGGTGGCGGTGAGTCCGGTGGCCGCGACGGTCCGGCGCTCGTGCAGCAGTTCGCGGCCCGCGGCCACCCAGCGCAGCTCCTCCGTGAACCGGTCGGCCTCGCGCAGCGGGAAGCCGATGTGCCGCTGGGCGCCGTGGTTGTCCAGCTCGGTCGGGCCCCGGTCGCGCACGAAGGTGCGCCCGCCCCAGAAGTTGTGCCCCTCGACATCGGGAACGGCGACACCGACGCCGAGGTGGTGGAGGTGATCGGCCGGGCCGAGTTCGGTGACCGCCGTGCCGGCCAGGGTGGTGACGGGGTGCAGATACGGGCGCGGGGAGCGCCGGCCGGGCAGCTCGGGACGGGTGACGCAGCGCGCGACCGGGCGGCCCGCCACGCGCAGGACCGGGGAGTCCGTCATCCCACGGTCACCTCCTTCGGCAACGCCCAGTCGACGTCCAGTTCGGAGTACAGGGAGAGGGTGTCGGCGACGGCCGCGACGAGTCCGTCGACGCCGGGCACGACCCGGCGGTCCTCGCCGGCCGGGCGCCGCCAGGAACGGTCCGGCAGCGCGGCGGGATCGGGGGCGGTGCGGATCGCCTCGACGACCCGCATGAAGGCGCCCGTTGAGGCGGGCGGGGCCAGCAGTCCCGCCCCGGTGGTCAGGTGGTCGACCAGGTTCTCCAGCAGGTCGGTGCGGCCGTACTCGAACTCCTCCGGGCCGTGGCCGGCCCGTTGCAGCAGCACCCGGTCCTGCTTGTACCAGAAGGTGATCCGGCCGCTGCTGCCGTGCACCATGACGTACGGGTCGTCGGGGCGCTCGGCGCACAGGGTGGCCGCGACGGCGGCCCGGCCGTGCGGGGTGGTGACGCGGACGCAGGAGGTGTCGTCGGCCTCGATGGCGTTGGCCCGCCACAGCTCGGTCTCGATGCCGGTGACGTCCTCGGCGCGGGTGGCGCCGAGCAGGGCGAGCGAGGTGGAGACGGCGTGGGCGAGGGGGTTGGTGAGCACCCCGTCGACCACGTCGACGCCGTTCAGACGGCGTCTGCCCGCCCAGGGCGCCCGCCGGTAGTAGGCCTCGTCGCGCGCCCAGGCGCCCGCCGCGCCGACCCCGTCGACCGTCCCGATCACGCCGTCGGCGACCAGCTCCCGGATCGCGGGCATCGCGTGCGAGCCCAGCGCCTGGAAGCCGATCTGGCAGGCGACCCCGGCCTCGGCGACCCCGTCGGCCATGCGGCGGAACTCCGCGTACGAGGGGGCGGGCGGCTTCTCCAGCAGCAGGTGGACACCCCGGCCTGCGGCGGTGAGCGCCAGGTCGGTGTGGGTCGGGATGGGCGTGCAGATCACCGCGATCCGCGCGCCGGTGGCGTCCAGCAGGGCGCCGAAGTCGGCGGCCTGCGCCGGGGTGCCGAGCCCGTCGGGGATCTCGTCCCCGGTCAGCGGGGTCAGCTCGCAGATGCCCACGAGCCGTACGAGGCCCCTCTCCTGGAGCCGGCGGATGTTGTCCAGGTGCCAGCGGCCGTGACCGCGGGCACCGGCGAGCACGACCGGCAGGGGCGCGGTGGCGGCTGTCGGTGAGCCGGTCGCCGTCGGATCGGGGGTCGCCGTCGGCGTGCTGGTCGCCGTGGGCGGCGTGGTGGCCGTCATCCCTTCACCGCCCCCGCGCTGAAGCCGGTGATCAGCCACTTCTGGATGAAGGCGAACACGATCACCACGGGTACGGCGGCGACGATGCCGCCGGCGGCCAGCGCTCCCAGGTCGACGCTGTCCGCGCTCATCAGGGTGTTGAGGCCGACCGGGATGGTCTGCTTGCTCTGGTCGGAGAGGAACATCAGGGCGAACAGGAAGTGGTTCCAGGCGTGCACGAAGGCGAAGGAGCCGACGGCGATCAGCCCGGGCCGCAGCAGCGGCAGGACGACGATCCGGAAGGCGGAGAAGCGGTTGCAGCCGTCCACCCAGGCGGCCTCCTCCAGGGAGGGGGGCACGTTCTTGATGAAGCCGCTGATCAGGATCATCGACAGCGGCAACTGGAAGACGGTCTCGGCGATGATGACGCTGCCCAGCGAGTTGATCATCGACAGCTTGGCGAAGATCTGGAAGAGCGGGACGAGCAGCAGCGCGCCGGGCACGAACTGGGAGCAGAGCAGGGCCAGCATGAAGCCGCGCTTGAGCCGGAAGTCGAACCGGGCGAGCGCGTAGCCGCCGGCCAGGGCGACGACCGTGGTGAGGACCAGGGTCGCGACGCCGACGAGCACGCTGTTCTGGAAGTAGAGGCCGAAGCTCCGCTCGGTCCACACCTTCTCGAAGTGGTCGAAGGTCATCGGCCAGGGCACGAGCGAGGTGGAGCCGGCCGGGCGCAGCGCGAACAGCAGGATCCAGTAGAAGGGGATCAGCGTGAAGAGCAGGTACACGGACAGCGGCAGATAGATGTGCCACCGCGGCACCTCGTCCCAGGCGCGGCGCGTGCCGCGCGGCCGGGCCGGTCCGGACACCGCGCGCTCGGGCGCGGGCGCGATCTCGGTGATCACTTCTCACCTCCGAACTTGCTCAGCCGCAGATAGACGATCGAGCAGAAGAGCAGGATGACGAACGCCACCGTGGTCAGGGCGGACGCGTAGCCGAAGTTGTGGGCGTCGACGCTGGTGTTGGCGATGTAGAGCGGCAGGGTGGTGGTCTCGCCGGCCGGTCCACCGCCGGTCAGGGTGTAGAGCAGGTCGACGTTGTTGAACTCCCACACCGCGCGCAGCAGCGTGGACAGGACGATGGCGTCCTTCAGATGGGGCAGGGTGATGTGCCAGAACTGCTTGAGCCGGCTCGCCCCGTCGACCTCGGCGGCCTCGTACAGGTCCTTCGAGACGGACTGGAGGTCGGCGAGGATGAGGATGGCGAAGAAGGGCACCCCGCGCCACAGGTCGGCGACCACCGCCGCCGGGAACACCGTGGAGGTGTCCGACAGCCAACTGGTGCCGTAGGAGCCGATGCCCATGTCGGCGAGGTAACGGGTGATGCCGGTCTGGGAGTTGTAGAGCAGCACCCAGATCGCGGAGGTGAGCACGCCGGACACGGCCCACGGGGAGAACACCATGGCCCGGCCGATCCCGCGGCCCACGAAGGTCTGGTTGACGATCAGGGCGAGGGCGAGTCCGAAGAGCAGTTGCAGCCCGACCTCGACGACCACCCACTTGGCGCTGAAGATCAGCGTGTCCCAGAACTGGGGGTCCTGGGTGAAGGCGTGGACGAAGTTGTCGAAGCCCGCGTATCCGTTCCGCCACGGCTTGGTGGGGTTGTAGTTCTGCAGGCTGTAGTAGAAGACGCTGAGCACCGGGTAGGCGATGAAGCCCAGCATGAGCAGGGCGGCCGGGGCGATCAGCAGGTACGGGAGCCTGCGCGGCGTGGCGGAGGCACCGCGCCGCCGGGGTGGCGCGGGCGGTTTCGCCACGGCTGCGGCTTGGGCCACGACTGTTCTCCGTTCGCAGTGGGGCAGTACAGCGGTCCGTAGGAAGCGCTTGCTATGTACACGTGGGTGAGGCGCTTCCGCGGAGTGGGCAGGGGGGGCGGGGTGGTTGTCTCCCGGTCCCGGGCGGGGCCGGCTATCCGGCGTACGGGTCCGGCACCTTTCCGGGCCGGGCCAGGAACTCGAAGTCGCAGCCGGTGTCGGCCTGGGTGATCTGTTCGGAGTACAGGGCGCCGTAGCCCCGCTCGTACCGCGCGGGCGGCGGCGTCCACTCGGCCCTGCGGAGCTCCAACTCCTCGTCGTCCACGTGGAGTCGGAGAGTGCGGGCCTTGACGTCGAGAGTGATCCGGTCGCCCGTGCGCACCAGCGCCAGCGGTCCGCCGACGTGGCTCTCGGGGGCGACGTGCAGTACGCAGGCGCCGTAACTCGTGCCGCTCATACGGGCGTCGGAGATCCGGACCATGTCCCGCACGCCCTGCTTGAGCAGGTGGTCGGGGATGGGCAGCATGCCGTACTCGGGCATTCCGGGTCCGCCCTTGGGTCCGGAGCCGCGCAGCACGAGCACGCTGTCGGCGGTGATGCCGAGCGACGGGTCGTTGATGGTGCGCTGCATGGTCCGGTAGTCGTCGAAGACGACGGCGGGCCCGGTGTGTTCGAGCAGGTGCGGTTCGGCGGCGATGTGCTTGATGACGGCGCCGTCCGGGCAGAGGTTGCCGCGCAGCACCGCCACGCCGCCCTCGTCCGCGACCGGATTGTCGCGGGGCCGGATCACGTCGTCGTCGTGCACCCGCGCGCCGGCGAGCTGCTCGCGCAGGGTGTCGTACGACACCGTCGGCCGGTCCAGGTGGAGCAGGTCCGGGATGCGGGAGAGGAAACCGGGCAGGCCGCCGGCGAAGTGGAAGTCCTCCATGAGGTACTTCTGTCCGCCGGGGCGGACGTTGGCGAGGACCGGCACGGTGCGGGCGATGCGGTCGAAGTCGTCGAGGGTGAGCGTGACGCCCGCGCGGCCCGCCATGGCGATCAGATGGATCACCGCGTTGGTGGAGCCGCCGAGGCCGAGGACGGTGGTGACCGCGTCCTCGAACGCCTCGCGGGTGAGGATCTCGCTCAGCTTGCGGTCCTTGCGGACCAGTTCGACGATCGTCAGGCCCGCTTTCGCCGCCATCCGGTCGTGCCCGGAGTCCACGGCCGGGATGCTGGAGGCGCCGGGGACGGTCACGCCGAGGGCCTCGGCCGCGGCGGTCAGCGTGGAGGCCGTGCCCATGGTCATGCAGTGACCGGGCGAACGGGCCAGGCCGCTCTCCAGTTCGGCCATCTCGCAGTCGCCGATCAGTCCGGCCCGCTTGTCGTCCCAGTACTTCCACATGTCGGTGCCGGAGCCGAGGACCTCGCTGCGCCAGTGGCCGGGCAGCATGGGCCCGGCGGGCACGAATACGGTGGGCAGGTCGACGCTCGCGGCGCCCATCAGGAGGGCGGGGGTGGACTTGTCGCAGCCGCCCATCAGGACCGCGCCGTCGACCGGGTAGGAGCGCAGCAGCTCCTCGGTCTCCATGGCGAGCATGTTGCGGTAGAGCATCGGGGTCGGCTTCTGGAAGGTCTCGCTGAGCGTGGAGACCGGGAACTCCAGCGGGAAGCCGCCCGCCTGCCACACCCCGCGCTTGACCGCCTGGGCGCGGTCGCGCAGGTGGACGTGGCAGGGGTTGATGTCGGACCAGGTGTTGAGGATCGCGACGACCGGCTTGCCCAGGTGCTCCTCGGGCAGGTAGCCGAGCTGGCGGGTGCGGGCGCGGTGGCTGAAGGAGCGCAGGCCGTCGGTGCCGTACCACTGGTGGCTGCGCAGGTCCTCCGGGCGCCTTTCGCTCGGCCGGGCACTCATATGGACCACCCGGCGGCGATGGCGGCGACCTCGGCGCGTTCGCTCTCCGGCAGCGGCTTGCTCGGCGGGCGCACGTCCCGGCGGCACAGGCCGAGCGCGGCGAGGGCCTCCTTGACGACGGTGACGTTGTTCGCGGACCCGTTGGCCGCGCGCAGCTCCTCGAAGCGGCGGATCCGCTCCCAGACCTTCATGGCGGCCGGGTAGTCGCCGGCCCTGAGCGCCCGGAGCATGCTGACGGAGACGGCCGGGGCGACGTTGACCAGGCCGGAGGTGAAGCCGGTGGCGCCGGCGGAGAAGTAGGAGGGCGCGTAGGGCTCGGCGAGTCCCGCGACCCACACGAACCTGTCCAGTCCCGCGTCCCGGGCGAAGGCACCGAAGCGGGTGGCGTCCGGGACGGCGTACTTGACGCCGATGACGTTCGGGCAGGCGTCGGCGAGTTCGGCCAGGCGGGCGCCGGGCAGTTGGGCGTTGCGGATGTAGGGGACGACGCCCAGCTCGGGCACGGCCTCGGCGATGGCGCGGTGGTAGTCGACCCAGCCGCCCTGGGAGACGTAGGGGTGCACGGGCTGGTGGACCATGACCATCTGCGCGCCCAGCTCGTGGGCCTGCCGGGCGGTGGCGATCGCGGTGGGCACGTCGTGGCCGACGCCGACGAGGATGCTCGCCCGGTCGCCGGCCTCCTCGACGGTCATCTCGGTGACCTGCCGGCGCTCCTCGGGGGTGAGGGCGTAGAACTCGCCGGTGTTGCCGTTGGGCGTGAGGGTGGTGATGCCGCCGTCGAGCAGGCGGCGCAGCAGGGTCCGGTAGGTGGCGCCGTCGACGCCGCCGTCCTCGGTGAACGGGGTCACCGGGATCGCCACCACGTCGGCCAGTGCCGCCCGCTGGGTCTCGAACGCCGTTGTCATGCCTGACCGTCCTCTCCCTGGGCCTTCGACTCCGCTGAGGGGAAGGCCCGTTGCACGAACGACGCGATGTGGGCGTGGAGGGCGCGGGCAGCGCCGTCGGCGTCGCCCTCCAGGGCGAGCCGCAGGATGTCCCGGTGCTCGGTGGCCTCCCGGTCCCAGGAGGGGTCGGCGGACCAGGCGACGGCGGAGACGAGGGCGGCCTGGTCGCGGACCTCGTCGAGCATCCGGCCGAGCAGCGGGTTGCCGCAGGGCAGGTAGAGGGCGCGGTGGAACTCGCGGTTGGCGAGGGAGCGTTCGGCGGTGTCCACGGCCTCGTCGGCCCGCTTCAGCGCGTCACGGGCGGCGTCCAGGGAGGCACCGCGGCGCACCGAACGCCTCAGTGCCTCCGGTTCCAGGAGCAGCCGCACGTCGTAGACCTCGAGTGCCATGTCCGCGTCCACCTCGCGCACCGTGACGCCCTTGTACTGGTTCATCACGACCAGTCCGGTGCCGGCCAGGGTCTTCAGCGCCTCGCGCACCGGGGTCTTGGACACCCCGAACTGAGCGGCGAGTTCGGTCTCGACCAGGGCCTGACCGGGCGTCAGCAGCCCGGTGAGGATGCGGTGCTTGATCCCCTCCAGCACGACCTGCGTGCGGGAGGGGATCGGCGTGGGCACAGAGGTCATGCGCGCCTCTCGGATCTCGTCGATCACATCACGGCTCGGATCGCGAGTTTCCGAACTCGCGTATCGCGTCTCATATATGACGTACGAAGTACGACGCGATGAAGGTAAGAGGGGCAAGCGGTTTCGTCAATGCCTCCGACACAGGAAAATCCCGCCGCACCCCGGCCGCGGACCGCCGAGGACCGTGTCCGGCACCGGGCGGCGCGAAGAAACCCCGCGACCGCCGGGTGCGGTCGCGGGGCGCGTGGACGAGGTGCACTGCGATTCGGCGGTTCAGGGCTTCCAGCCGGGATCACGGCCGCTCAGGCCCACCGCACGGTCGAGCAGTGGAGCGTCCTCGGGGACGGGGACGACGGGTCCGAACGGGCCGTTGCCCCGGTTCGGGTCGTCGGCCGCCGCGCGCAGGAAGCTGTACGACGCCTGGAGCGCGGCGGGGTCGGGGTCGTAGTCCTGGCCGGTGGCCCGGGCCAGGTCCCAGCCGTGGATCACCAGTTCGTCGGCGGCCACCGCCCCGGCGACCGCGCCCGGCAGGTCCACGCCGCCGGCGCGGGTCATGCCGGTCCAGGCGGCCGGGTCGCGCCAGACCTCGGCGAGCTCGTCGAGGGCCTTGGGCAGTTCCTCGCGCCGGCCCGGGCCGATGTCGGGTGCGGCGGCGTCCGGGCTGGTGTCGGTCGTGACGCCCAGGTCCTTGCGGCCGGCGTCGCGGAAGGCCACGGCCAGGCCGAGCAGGTGCCCCAGCAGGTTGCGCACCGCGCAGTCCGGGCACGGTGTCACCGCGCCGAGCTGCTCCTCGCGCACCGCCTCGGCCAGCCTCGCCACGACTCGGGCCTGCGGCCCGAGATCGATGATCGTGTCGTTCATCGTTCCTCCAGTCCTGCGTCTCACGTACAGGAGGTGGACCGCCGCCGCCCCCGAAACTCATCGCCGCACGGACGGGGCCCGGCGGCCGGGCGGCCAGGCGGGGCGCGTGCTCGTACACCCGGCTCCCCCACCGACGCGGACCATCCGCGACGGCCGTCCCTGACACACGACCGCCGTTACCGAGCCACGCCCCGGCGGCACGACCGCACACTCCCGCCCGATCCGGACTCGGCACCCGCGCGACACCACGACGCCCGGCAGCCGGGGCACAGGCTCGGACGCCCCGCCCCCACCGCGGCGAACCCAGCGCCGCGAACCGTCCCGGAGCGGGACCGCCGGTACCCGGCCGTGCCCCGACAGCACGCCCCCACGGCTCCAACGGAGTTCGGCCCGGCCGGAACCCGGCACCCACCGACGCGAGCCGCCCGCCCATCACCCCGTGACATGACCGACCCCACCTGCGGATCGCCGGCCGGGCGGGCCCGGGTTCTACGGCATCTGCCGGATCCGTGGGGCGGGTCCTTAGGGCGACGATCGGGCCGTATGACGACTGAATGGACCCTGGTGCGGGTGCTGCGCGACCGTGCGGCGGGGGTGTGTCTGGCCGCTGTGGTGGTGTCCGGTTTCGGCACCTCGGCGCTGTGGCTGGCCTCGGGTGTGTGGGTCAAGGACCTCACCGGCTCGGACGGGCTGGCCGCGCTGTGCCTGCTGGCGATGTGGGCGCCGACCCTGGCCGGCCCGGCGCTCGGCACGCTCGCCGACCGCACCCGCCGGCGGCCGATGCTGATCGGCACGAACCTGCTGCTGGCGGCGCTGCTGCCGATCCTCCTCACCGTCGACGCCCCCGGCCGCGTCTGGGTGCTGTACGGGGTGCTGTTCCTCTACGGCGCCACGGGCGTCGTGGAGGACTCGGCGCAGTCGGCGCTCGTCGCCACCGCCGTCGACGCGAGGCTGCTCGGCGACTTCAACGGGCTGCGGATGACCGCCAACGAGGGCATGAAGCTGCTGGCTCCACTGGCGGGCGCCGGCCTGTACGCGGCGTACGGCGGCCGCTGTGTGGCCCTGCTGGACGCGGTCACGTTCCTGCTCGCCGCCGGGCTGTACGCGATGCTGCGGGTCCGCGAGGACGAGCCCCGCCGGCCCGAGGGCTCCTGGCGCGCGCAGAGCGCCGAGGGCGCCCGCCATCTGTGGTCCCACCCGCGACTGCGGCCCCTGGTGCTGGCCGGCGGCGCCACGATGCTGCTCACCGGCGTGACCGGCGCGCTGATCTACGCCGTCGTCGACCGCCTCGGCCACGCGCCCGCGTACGCCGGGGCGCTGTACGCCGTCCAGGGCGCTGGTTCGGTGGCGGTCGGTCTCGCCTCGGGCACCGCTCTGCGCCGCCTGGGCAGCCGCCGCTTCGCGGCCTTCGGCATCGCCCTCACCGCGGCCGGCGTGGCCCTGCGCGTGATCCCGTCCGACCCGGTGGCCCTGGTCAGCAGCCTGGTGAGCGGTGCCGGACTGCCGTGCGTACTGATCGCCGCGTTCACCGCCGTACAGCAGGAGACACCGGCGGAACTGCTCGGCCGGACGTCCGCCACCGCGAACACGCTGCTCTTCGCCCCCAACGTCGTCGGCCTGGCCGCGGGTGCGGCCATGGTCGGCGTCGTCTACCTGCCGGTGCTCCTGGCCCTCCTCGCCCTCGGCCTGTCGGCCACGTCACTGATGCTGCTTCACAGGCCCCGCAGCGCCGACCGCACCGCCTCCAGGTCGCCGTCCGAGGCCAACCCCGCGTGATACAGCCGAAGTTCGCCTGCCCCCAGGTCCCGCGCGCGGCCCGCGTCCTCGGCGAGGGTGCCCGGGCTGCCTCCCATGCCGGAGACGATCGTGAAGTTGGCGGCCAGGACGGCGTCCGGGCGGCCCTGTTCGGCAAACGGGGCCAGCAGGCCGGAACCGCCCGTGCACGGCACCACCACGCCGTCCGCCACGGACAGGATGTGAGCGGGGTCGACACCGGCGTTGGCGCCGCAGTGGTAGGACACCGGATCGGCGTGCAGAAGGACCTGGAAGCCATCGGGCGCCGCCGCGCGGACCGCCGCGACCGCCGCCTCCTGGAGGGTGCGCGCGGTCCGGTCGCGCCATGCGCGGGTGGCGTCCGCCCTGCTCTCGCCGAGCAGTTCCACCACCCCGGCCCAGCCTCCCCCGGTCCCGCCTCCGCTCGGCCGGGCGGCACCCCCGCCGGAGGGCGCCCCCCGCCACACCGGTTCCAGGGCGGAGCGTACGGCGTGCGCCAACTCGTCCGGATCCAGGCCCTGTTCGCCGTACCCGGTGCGGCAGGCGGGGCAGAAGCACAAGGACATCAGGTACTGCCCGGACTCCCCGAGGCCCACCCCGGCGGTCTTGTCGTGGGCGTGCAGATGGGCGAGCCCGTACCAGCCGAGGGACTCCAGCTCGGTGCCGCGCGCCCCGGGGCGGACGGCCGCCTCGGCGGCCAGCTCGGTCAGGTACGCGCGCGTGGCGGGCTGGGCGATGCACGGCGCCCACGGGTAGCGGTCGCCGTAGGCGTTGACGACGGAGGTGTCCGGATGCTCGGCGCCCAGGCGGGAGTTGTGCGCGAGGACGACCCAGGTGTGCACCTCCAGACCGGCCTCGGCCAGGGCCGCCGCGGCCTCGCCATACGCGTCGCCGGGCGCCCAGTCGCCGGCCGGGTACGGACGCGGCGTGCGGCCCTCCCAACGGTCGTCCACCGGATACAGCACGGCGGCGTGCTCGGCGGTGACCACACGGTGGCGCGGATGGCGGGGGGTCAGCGCGCGCGTGGAGTGGTAGGCGGCGGCGAGCGTCACCTGTTCCACTCCGAGGGCGGCCAGACGGCCGGGCGCCTCGGGATCGCCGTTCACGTCCCAGGGGTAGACGAAGGCCGAGGTCTTCACGCTTCCTCCTCGTCGAGCAGCACGCTGCCGCGCTCGATCAGCCGGGCGAGTGCATGTTTCTGAGCAATGTCCACGTTCATGAACGCGATCACGTTAGGAGCCCCCATTCGGGCAGGTCAAGCGGGCGAACCGGCAACTAGGGAGCGGATTTCGCGTGTTCGCGACACACTTGACGGGGTACGGACACTCTTCATAGCGTGTCCATCCATGTGAATCGTGTCCACACACAAGAACGACCCCTTCAAGGAGACCGAGGATGCCCGCTCCCCGCACCGTTCTGCTCACCGGCGCCGCCGGCGGGCTCGGCACCCTGATGCGGGGCCTGCTGCCCGACTACGGCTACGTGCTGCGCCTGCTGGACATGCGGCCCATCGAGGACGAGCCGGACGCGATCGTCGCGGACCTCTCCGACCGGGAGGCACTGCGCGAGGCCGTCCGAGGCGTCGACGCGATCATCCACCTCGCGGGCATCTCCCTGGAAGCCCCCTTCGAGAAGGTCCTGAAGGCCAATATCGAGGGCACGTACCACCTGTACGAGGCGGCCCGCGAGGAGGGCGTGCGGCGGATCGTCTTCGCCTCCTCCAACCACGTGGTGGGCCACACCCCGCACCCCGGCCCCGGCGAGCCGCTCCTGCCGATCGGGACCCCGCGCCGCCCCGACACCTTCTACGGCCTGTCCAAGTCCTTCGGCGAGGACCTCGCCCAGCTCTACTGGGACAAGCAGGGCCTGGAGACCGTATCGGTGCGCATCGGCTCCTGCTTCCCCGAACCGACCAGTGTGCGGATGCTCTCCATGTGGATGAGCCCCGCCGACGGCGCCCGCCTCTTCCACGCGGCCCTGACCGCCGAGGACGTGGGCCACACCGTCGTCTACGGCGCGTCCGCCAACACCCGCCTGTGGCTCGACCTGACCAGTGCGCGGGCGCTCGGCTACGAACCGCAGGACGACTCCGAGCCGTACGCCGAAAAGCTGATCGCCGAGCAGGGCGAGCTCGACCCGGACAACAAGGCCCATCTCCACATCGGCGGCCCCTTCGTGACGGACCCGCCCATCTGGCCATACTGACGCGGCGGAAAATCGACGCAGCAAAAGGCGGGCGGGCTCCGAACGGGCCCGCCCGCCCTCGTATTCGGGCATCCGCGTTGCCCGTTCCCACGTCCCGGAACACCCCCTTGCAGGTCCGAGGCGGGCACCAGCCGAGCCGAACGGACGTAAACGGGCAGGAGCGAACCCAAAACAAGCCTGGTCAGAACCGCTTACCCGCTGTAGAACATCCGGCAAGGGCCGCACCGAGCCCGAACGGGCATCGAAACCAGGAAGCGGGTGGTCGACCCATGAGCCACGGGACGGCCGAGGAGCGCCAGCGCGAGATCGTGCGGCTGGCGCGTGCCACCGGATCGGTCGACGTCACCGCGCTCGCCACCGACCTGGGCGTGGCCAAGGAGACCGTCCGGCGGGACCTGCGCTCCCTGGAGGACCACGGTCTGGTGCGCCGTACCCACGGAGGCGCCTACCCCGTGGAGAGCGCCGGCTTCGAGACCACCCTGGCCTTCCGCGCCACCAGCCACGTACCCGAGAAGCGCCGGGTGGCGACCGCCGCCGCCGAACTGCTCGGGGACGCCGAGACGGTCTTCGTCGACGAGGGCTTCACCCCGCAGCTCATCGCCGAGGCCCTGCCCCGGGACCGGCCGCTGACCGTGGTCACCGCCTCCCTGCCGGTCGCGGGCGCGCTCGCCGAGACCGGCACCATCTCCGTGCTGCTGCTCGGCGGCCGGGTCCGCTCCGGCACCCTCGCCACCGTGGACCACTGGACGACGAAGATGCTGTCCGGTTTCGTCATCGACCTGGCGTTCATCGGCGCCAACGGCATCTCCCGCGAACACGGTCTGACCACGCCCGACCCGGCGGTGAGCGAGGTGAAGGCGCAGGCGGTCAGGGCCGCGCGCCGGGTGGTGCTCGCGGGCGTCCACACCAAGTTCGGGGCGGTCAGCTTCTGCCGGTTCGCCGAAGTCGGCGCGTTGGAGGCGATCGTGACGAGCACCCTGCTCCCGGCGACCGAGGCAAACCGCTACTCCCTGCTCGGGCCACAGGTCATCCGGGTCTGACCGCCGAGTCGCCCGGCACCCCGCTGAACCTCACCCTTCACCCGCCCCGCGAGGCGCTCTCGTCCCCCCTCAAGTCCCCATTAGTGTCAACATCTCCTGGAGTACCCATGCGAACCCAGAGCCGACGCTCGCCACGGACCCTCTTCGCCGTGGCGGCGGTAGGGACGCTGATCGCTCCGCTCGCCGCCTGCTCGGGCGCCGGCGGGTCCGGATCCGCCGGCGGCAGCTCCGTCAACGTCCTGATGGTGAACAATCCGCAGATGGTGGAGCTGCAGAAGCTGACCGCCGCCCACTTCACCAAGGACACCGGCATCAAGGTGAACTTCACCGTCCTGCCGGAGAACGACGTCCGGGACAAGATCAGCCAGGACTTCGCCAACCAGGCCGGGCAGTACGACGTCGCCACCCTGAGCAACTACGAGATCCCGATCTACGCCAAGAACGGGTGGCTGCACCCCCTGGACGCCTACGTCAAGAAGGACACCGCCTTCGACCAGGCCGACATCCTCCCCCCGATGACCCGGGCGCTCACCGCCGAGGACGGCAAGCTGTACGGCGAGCCGTTCTACGGCGAGTCCTCCTTCCTGATGTACCGCAAGGACGTCCTGGAGAAGAAGGGCCTGAGCATGCCGGCCAAGCCCACCTGGAAGCAGGTCGCCGATCTGGCCGCCAAGGTCGACGGCTCCGGCATGAAGGGCATCTGCCTCCGCGGACTGCCGGGCTGGGGCGAGGTCATGGCACCGCTGACCACGGTGGTGAACACCTTCGGCGGCACCTGGTTCGACAAGGACTGGACGGCACGGCTGGACTCCAAGGAGTTCAAGGAGGCCACCCAGTTCTACGTCGACCTGGTCCGCAAGCACGGCGAGGCCGGTGCCGCCCAGTCCGGCTACGCGGAGTGCCTGAACAACATGACCCAGGGCAAGACGGCCATGTGGTACGACGCCACCGCCGGAGCCGGCTCCCTGGAGGCCGACGGCTCTCCGGTCAAGGGCAAGATCGGCTACGCCCCGGCCCCGGTCGAGAAGACCGACGGCTCGGGCTGGCTCTACACCTGGGCGTGGGGCATCCAGAAGGCGTCCAAGAACTCCGAGAACGCCTGGAAGTTCATCTCCTGGGCCTCCAGCAAGGACTACGAGAAGCTCGCCGGCGAGAAGGCGGGCTGGTCCAACGTCCCGGCCGGCAAGCGCGCCTCGACCTACGACATCCCGGAGTACCGCAAGGAGGCCGCCGCGTTCGCGGACGTCACCCGGGACGCCATCGCGAACGCCAAGCCCGAGGACCCGGGCGTGCAGCCCCGGCCCGCGCCCGGCATCCAGTTCGTCGGCATCCCCGAGTTCACCGACCTGGGCACCAAGGTCTCCCAGGAGATCAGCTCCGCCATCGCCGGACGCCAGTCGGTGGACAGCGCCTTGACGAAGGCCCAGAAGCTCGCCGAGGCCGTCGCCCAGAAGTACGAGGGGTCATGACCTTGACGTCCCCGGCCCGCGCCGCCGCCGTCTCCGGACGGCCGGCGGCCCGGCGCCCGAACCGCATGCGCGCCTGGGCCACCCGGGCGCCCCTGCTGCCGGCGCTGATCTTCATGATCGTCGTCACCCAGCTGCCCTTCGTGGCGACCCTGGTCATCTCGTTCCTCGACTGGAACGCGCTCTACCCGGACCGGCGCCACTTCGCCGGATTCGCCAACTACGGCGAGGTGCTGAGCGACGCCGACCTGCGCAGTTCGGTGTGGACGACCATCCTGCTGACTGTCACCGTGGTGCTGGTCAGCCTGCTGCTCGGCCTGCTCCTCGCGCTGCTGCTCGACCGCCGCTTCCGCGGCCGGGCCGCCGTGCGCACCATGCTCATCGCGCCGTTCCTGCTGGTGCCGATCGCCGCCGCGCTGATGTGGAAGCACCTGCTGTTCAACCCGGAGTACGGGCTGTTCAACGGCATCCTGCACGCCATCGGCGGGGACGGGGCGGTGCAGCCGGACTGGATCTCCGAGATGCCGCTGATGGCGGTGGAGGCCGCGCTGATCTGGCAGTGGACCCCGTTCATGATGCTGATCCTGCTGGCCGGACTGCAGAGCCGCGACTCACAACTGCTCGAGGCGGCCAGGATGGACGGCGCGAGCAACTGGCAGATCTTCGTGCACATCACCCTGCCGCATCTGCGCCGCTACCTCGAACTCGGCGTGCTGCTCGGCTCGATCTACATCGTGCAGAACTTCGACGCGGTGTTCACCATCACCTCCGGCGGCCTGGGCACCGCGAACCTGCCGTACACGATCTACCAGACCTTCTACCAGGCGCACGAGAACGGCCTCGCCTCCGCGGCCGGCGTCATCGTCGTGATCGGCTCGATCATCCTGGCGACCTTCGCGCTGCGCGTGGTGTCGTCGCTGTTCCGTGAGGAGGTGTCCCGCTGATGGCCACCGTAGACACCACCGCCTTGCGGTACGGCAAACCGCGCGGCCGGTTCCGGGGTGCGGCCCTGGGCGTCGTCGCCTGGCTGGCCGGGCTCGTGTTCGTGCTGCCCCTGCTCTGGATGGTGCTGACGTCCTTCCACTCCGAGGCGGACGCGGCGACCAACCCGCCGTCGGTGGCCGCCTCGCTGACGCTGGACGGCTACCGGCAGTTCTTCGGGGTGACCGGCGGGGCCAGTCCCTGGCCCGCGCTGATCAACTCCATGACCGCCTCGCTGGTCTCCACCCTGCTGACCCTCCTCCTCGCGCTGCCCGCCGCGTACGCGCTGTCCATCCGGCCGGTGAAGAAGTGGACCGACGTCCTGTTCTTCTTCCTGTCCACCAAGATGCTGCCCCTGGTGGCCGGTCTGCTGCCGATCTACCTGTTCGCGAAGAACACCGGCCTGCTCGACAACATCTGGGCGCTGGTCATCCTCTACACGGCCATGAACCTCCCGATCGCGGTCTGGATGATGCAGTCCTTCCTGTCCGAGGTCCCGGCCGCGATCATCGAGGCCGCCCAGATCGACGGCGCCCGGCTGCCGACCGTGCTGGGCCGCGTGGTCGCCCCGATCGCCCTGCCCGGCATCGCGGCGACCGCCCTGATCTGTTTCATCTTCAGCTGGAACGAGCTGATGTTCGCGCGGGTCCTCACGGGCGTGGTCGCCGAGACCGCCCCCGTGTTCCTCACCACCTTCATCACCAGCCAGGGCCTGTTCCTGGCCAAGGTGTGCGCCGCGTCGCTCGTCATCTCCCTGCCGGTGCTCGCCGCGGGGTTCGCCGCCCAGGACAAACTGGTCCAGGGCCTGTCGTTGGGAGCCGTCAAATGAAGGCCGCCGTCATCGAGTCCGTGGGCCGCGCCGTCGTCACCGAGGTCCCCGACCCGACGCCGGGGCCCCGCGAGGTCGTCGTCGAGGTGGCGGCCTGCGGGCTGTGCGGCACCGATCTGCACATCCTCCAGGGCGAGTTCGCGCCCAAGCTGCCGATCGTGCCCGGGCACGAGTTCGCCGGCGAAGTGGCCGCGGTCGGCACGCAGGTCACGGAGGTTTCGGTCGGCGACCGGGTGGCGGTCGACCCGTCGCTGTACTGCTACGAGTGTCGTTACTGCCGCGACGGGCACAACAACATGTGCGAGCGGTGGGCCGCGATCGGCGTGACCACCGCGGGCGGCGCCGCCCGGTACGCCGTGGCCCCGGTCGCCAACTGCGTCAAGCTGCCCGAGCACATCCGCACCGAGGACGCGGCCCTGATCGAGCCGCTGTCGTGCGCGGTCCGCGGCTACGACGTACTGCGCACGCGCCTGGGCTCGAACGTGCTGATCTACGGCTCCGGGACCATGGGCCTGATGATGCTGGAGCTGGCCAAGCGGACCGGCGCGGCCAGCGTCGACGTGGTCGACGTGAACCCGGCCCGCCTCGAGACGGCCCGGCAGCTGGGCGTGTCGGCGTCCGCGGCGAACGCCGACGAACTGGACCGGCCGCGGGGCTGGGACGTGGTGATCGACGCGACCGGCAACGCGGCGGCGATCCAGGACGGCCTGGACCGGGTGGCCAAGGCGGGCACGTTCCTCCAGTTCGGGGTGGCCGACTACGCGACCCGGGTGATGATCGACCCGTACCGGATCTACAACCAGGAGATCACCATCACCGGCTCCATGGCGGTGCTGCACAGCTTCGAACGGGCCGCCGAACTGTTCGCGGCCGGGGTGCTGGACCCCGAGGTCTTCATCAGTGACCGGATCCCGCTGGAGCGGTACCCGGAGGCGCTCGACCAGTTCGCCTCCGGGGTGGGCCGGAAGATCGTGGTGATCCCGTAGCGAGCACCGGTTGCGGGCGTTGCGCCGCCTCACCCGTTTGCCGGGTAAGGGAACGGTAAAGCGCCCTCGCTCGTTACCTCCCACATGACAGCTATGACCCCCGGCTCGAACATCCCGCTGGCCGTCGCGCGTGTGACGGTCGACGTCGCCGCTCCGGTGCGGCTGGACGTATCGGGCCTGCTGCTCACCGCCGACGGCAAGGTGCGCTCGGACGACGACTTCATCTTCTACAACCAGCCGTCCGGGCCGGGCGTGACCTACCGTTCGGGCGGCGGCGGCGCGCCCGACGCGATCACCGTGGACACCACCGCGGTGCCGCCGGGCATCGAGAAGATCGTGGTCACCGCGAGCCCGGACGCCGCCGGGCAGACCTTCCAGGGCATCGAGCCCACGGCCACCGTCCGCGACGCGGACACCGGTTCGGTGCTGGCCACCTTCACCCCGCCGCAGCTCGGCACCGAGACGGCGCTGGTGGTCGTGGAGATCTATCTGCGCGGCGGCCAGTGGAAGGCGCGGGCCGTCGGCCAGGGGTACGCCGACGGACTCGCGGGCATCGCCACCGACTTCGGAGTGACGGTGGAGGAACCGGCCCTCGCCCCGGTGGCCCCGCCGCAGCCGGCCGTCCCGCCCCGGCCGCTCACCCCGCCGCCCCCGGCGCCCGCCGCGCAGTCTCCGGCCGCCCCTCCGGTTCCCCCGGCCCCGTCGGCCGCCCCCGCCCCGGGCGCCGGGAAGGTCAACCTGGACAAGGGCCGGGTCAGCCTCCAGAAGAACCAGACCGTGTCCCTGGTCAAGGGCGGCCGCCCGCTGCTCGCCCGGGTCAAGATGGGCCTCGGCTGGGAACCGGCGTACCGCGGCGCCGACATCGACCTGGACGCCTCGGTCATCGCCTACGGCCCGCAGCGCAACCACATCGACAGCTGCTACTTCGGCAAGCTCACCATCCTGAACGGCGCCGTGAAGCACTCCGGCGACAACCTCACCGGCGAGGGCGCGGGCGACGACGAGGTGATCGTGGTCGACCTCGGGCGCCTGCCGCAGGAGGTGACCGGCCTGGTCTTCACCGTGAACTCCTTCTCGGGCCAGAAGTTCACCGATGTCGCCAAGGCCTACTGCCGCCTGGTGGACGCCACCACCGAGGAGGAGCTGGTCCGCTTCGACCTCACCAACGCCGAGGCGCAGACCGGGGTGCTGATGGCCAAGCTCATCCGTCAGTTCACCGGCGAGTGGGAGATGACGGCCATGGGCGACTTCGTCAAGGCGCGCACCGTGCGGAACATGGTGAAGCCCGCGGCCCAGGCGCTGTAGGACAGAATTCGCCTGTCGCAGCCACCTTCACCAGAGGATGAACCACACATGATCACGCTGACGAAAGAAGACGGACCGGCGGACCTGGACGGGGTGACCCACATGTCCATCGGCGTGTCCTGGGACCCCACCGGGGGCACCTCCGGCGGGGTGATGGGCATGCTCCGCCGCAAGATGGGCACCGACCTCGACCTGATCGCCGTCGCCATGCAGGGCACGGACCCGGTGCGCCTGGCGGGCCTGGACTCGCTGGACCCCATGGGCAACGGCTCGTTGCAGCACAGCGGCGACAACCAGACCGGCCGCGGGGACGGCGACGACGAGACGGTGACGGTGGAGTTCGCGCGGATACCGCAGAACATCACCTCGATCGTGTTCATCGCCGCCGCGTTCAAGAAGGGCAGTTCCTTCCAGAAGGCGCGCAACATCAGCTTCAAGGTCTACGACGCGACCGGGGGCACCTCCCAGCAGGTCGCCGACATCTGGCCGAGCCTGCTCACCCAGGACAACGGCTGCGCCGTGGCCAAGGCCATGCGCGTCGGCGGCTCCTGGAAGCTCGAAGTGATCAACGAGACGGGCAAGATCAAGCAGGGCGACGAACACGCCCTGATGCGCTTCGCCGTCAGCAATTGACGAACCCCGCGACATGACCGAACGGCCGCGGCCCGCACAGCGAATGCGGGCCGCGGCCGGTCACTGTCCTCGCTCAGCCGCCGTGCGCGGAGCGTGCCTTGAAGGCTGCCTTGCGGGCCTCCTTGGCGGTCTTCTTGTCCGGGTGCAGGCGGCCCATCGCCTCCAGTACGTCCGCCGTCTGCGGGTGGTCCACCCGCCAGGCGGCCGCGAAGAAGCCGCTGTGCTGTTCGGCGAGACCCTCGACGAGGGCGTGCAGTTCCTCGGAGTCGCCCTCGGCGGCCAGTTGCGCGGCCACCGTGTCGATGGTCAGCCAGAAGATCATCTCCTGGGACGGCGGCGGCACGTCGGCCAGGCCCCGCTCGGTCAGCCAGACCCGGGAAAGACCGCCCAGTTCGGCGTCGTCGAGCACCTCCCGCAGCGCCGGTTCGGCCTCCGCGCCGACCAGGGACAGCGCCTGCTGGCAGCGCAGCCGCCGCAGCGGCGCACCCGCGTCCATGCCGCGCGCCGCAACGAGCAACTCCCGTGCGGCGGAAAGCGGTTCACGGCTCGCCAGCCACCGCTCGGTCTCCGCGTGCGTGGCCGCGGGCGGAAACCCGGCGGTACCGTCGAGCAGCGCGTCGGCACCCTTGTCCGCGAGCTCGCCGATCACCGGCGCCCGGCAGCCGGCCTCAAGCAGCCGGGTCCGCAGCCCGTGCAGTCCGAGCGGGGTCAGCCGCACCATGCCGTAGCGGGCGACGTCCACCTCCTCCGCCGGCGTGGACGACTCGCTCTCGGCCTCCGCCATCAACTCCTCGTCCACCGGCCGGTACTCGACCAGACCCGCCGGCTCCAGCAGCCGGAACTGGTCGTCCAGCCGCATCATCGCCTCGGAGACCTGCTCCAGTATGTCGTTGGTGGGCTCCCCCATGTCGCTGGGCACGATCATGGAGGCGGCGAGCACGGGCAGCGGCACCGGAACACCGCCGGCCCCCTCCGCACCGGCCGTCAGCCGGTAGAGATTGGCGAGCACCCCGTCGAGGAACTCCGCCTCCGCCCCGGGGTCCCAGTCCAGCCCGGAGAGGTCGACCGCGCCGCCCTGCCCCACCGCTTCGACCAGCGCGTCCAGGTCGGGCACGCTCGCGTCGGCCAGCGCGGTCTCGAGGGCGTTCGACCAGAGGGCGAGCACGTCGTGCGGCGAGCCGCCGGTCAGCAGCTCCAGGTCGGGGCCGGGCGCGACGGCGCCCTCGTCCTCGTCGGCGATCCGGACGAGCCCGGTGTCCAGGGCGACCCGCCAGGCTTCGCCCGCCCCGGCCGCCGCGTCGTCGCCGCTCAGTCCGAGCACCTCGGCGGCGGCGGGCAGTTGCTCCTGCGCGAGCCCGCCGTCCGCGTCGACCCGTGTCCCGTCCCCGGCCCAGCGCGCGAGTCGCGCGGCGCGGGACAGCAGCGGTGTGGCGAGCGCGTACCGGGCCAGTTCCGGTTCGGAGGCGATCCGCACCGGCGGGAACGAGGACCTGTCTGACATCGGCTGGTTTCTCCTAGCGGACCGGGGCCCGGAGGGTGGGAAGCCCATGGGCCGGTAAGTCTGACGACTCAAAAGCTCAGCCTAGACGGATTTCGCCCCATCCCATCCGGTTCACCTTTCCGTCACCTCCCGTCCATGGCGGAAACCTTGACAACCAACTGGGCCGCGCAGCAGATTGACGCGCGTAGAAATGCGGAGGCGGCTCGTTCCCGTCACGCTCTACGCGCGTCGACCGGTGCCTCCCGCCCGCGTCCCGCGCTTTCGCGTCGCACCCCCGTCGCCGTACTCCGTCACGCCCGAAGGGATCCACCGTGCCCAGCAAGCCCTCCGCCCGTCTCGCCGCGCTGACCATCGCCGCCGTCTGCTCGGCCGCGTCCGCCGTCGTCCTCACCTCTCCCGCGCACGCGGACACCGTGCGCATCCACGACATCCAGGGCACCACCCGGATATCCCCCTACGCGAACCAGCAGGTCACGGCCGTGCCCGGCATCGTCACCGCCGTGCGCACCTACGGCTCCACCAGAGGCTTCTGGATGCAGGACGCCAATCCGGACAACAACCCCGCCACCAGCGAGGGCATCTTCGTCTTCACCAGCTCCACCCCGACGGTCGCCGTCGGCGACTCCGTCACGGTGACCGGAACCGTCTCCGAGTACGTCCCGGGCGGCGCCACCTCCGGCAACCAGTCGGTCACCGAGATCACCAAGCCGGTGGTCACCGTCGTCTCCAAGGGCAACCCGGTCCCGGCCCCGGTCGTGATCGACGCCAAGTCGGTTCCCGCCGTCTACGCCCCGGCCGGCGACCCCGCCGCGAAGGGCTCGATCAACAGCCTGACCCTGGAGCCGACGAAGTACGCCCTGGACTACTACGAGTCCCTGGAGGGCATGAACGTCCAGATCGCCGACGCCCGCGTGGTCACCGCCACCAACCCCTACAGCGAGCTGTGGGTCACGGTGAAGCCGGACGAGAACCGCAGCTCCCGCGGCGGCACGGTCTACGGCTCCTACGACTCCCAGAACACCGGCCGCCTCCAGGTCGAGTCGCTGGGCTCCACCGCCGACTTCCCCGTGGCGAACGTCGGCGACACCCTCGCCGGCACCACCACCGGCCCGATGGACTTCAACTCCTACGGCGGCTACACGCTCGTCGCCAACCGGCTCGGCACGCTCAAGAGCGGCGGCCTGCAGCGCGAGACGACCGCCAAGCAGTCCCCCGGCGAGCTCTCTGTGGCCACCTACAACGTCGAGAACCTCGACCCGTCCGACGCCACCTTCGACGAGCACGCCGCCGCGATCGTGCACAACCTGCAGTCGCCCGACATCGTGTCCCTGGAGGAGATCCAGGACAACAACGGCGCCGTGGACGACGGCACGGTCGACGCGAGCGTGACCATGGGCAAGCTGATCGACGCGATCGTCAAGGCCGGCGGCCCGAAGTACGACTGGCGCTCCATCGACCCGGTCAACGACCAGGACGGCGGCGAGCCGGGCGGCAACATCCGCCAGGTCTTCCTGATCAACCCCGCGCGGGTCTCCTTCACCGACCGCCCGGGCGGCGACTCGACCACCGCGGTCGACGTCCAGAAGGTGAACGGCAACAAGGCGGCCCTGACGGTCTCCCCGGGCCGGATCGACCCCGCGAGCAGCGCCTGGAAGAACAGCCGCAAGCCGCTGGCCGGCGAGTTCGTCTTCCGCGGCCGCACGGTCATCGTGATCGCCAACCACTTCGCCTCCAAGGGCGGCGACCAGGGCCTGACCGCGCAGTACCAGCCGCCGGCGCGCAGCTCGGAGATCCAGCGCCACCGCCAGGCGGCCGAAGTGAACTCCTTCGTCAACGACATCCTGAAGGTCGAGAAGAACGCGGACGTCGTCGTGCTCGGCGACATGAACGACTTCGAGTTCTCCGACACCGCGAAGATCCTCGAGGGTGACGGCGAGCTGTGGTCGGCGATCAAGTCGCTGCCCAAGAACGAGCGTTACACCTACGACTACCAGGGCAACCAGCAGGTCCTGGACCAGATCCTGATCAGCCCGGCGATCAGGCGCGGCGGCAACTTCGACTACGACAGCGTGCACGTCAACGCGGAGTTCCACGACCAGACCAGCGACCACGACCCGCAGGTGCTGCGCTTCCACCCGTAGCACCTACGCGTTCGGGGGCAACGGTCCCCCGGGCGCGGCACTCCGAAGGCCGCCCCCACCTCTCAGGTGGGGGCGGCCTTCGGAGTGCCGGTGGTCCCGGTCGGCCGTGGTCACCGCCGCGCGTCCGGACCGGCTCGCGGGTTCAGCGGCGGCGGCTGCGCCGGATCAGCAGTCCGGTCGCGACCAGGGCCGCCGCGCCCGCCGCGAGCGCTATCACCATCGGGCGAGGGTTGCGCCGGTACGCCTCGACCGCGTTGCTCACCGGGGCGGACTGCCCGGCCCGGGAGGCCTGCTCCTGGACCGTGTGCCCGGCACGCGTGGCCTGTTCCTGGACCAGGTGACCCGCCCGCGTGGCCCGCTCCTGAAGCGTGTGCCCGGACCGGCCCGCCCCCTCCTGGGTCCGGTGACCGGCCTGGATGGCCTTCTCCTGGACGCGATGCCCGGCGTGCGCGGCCGAGCTGCGCAGCTGGACCGTCATGGCGCCGGCCTTGTCCATCAGGTCCGCCGCGCGGGCCTTCGCGCGGCCCTTCACGTCCGCCTTGGCCGCCAGCTCCTCGACGGTGTCGCCGAGCCGGCTCCTCGTCTGCTCGATCTGCTGCCTCAGCTCGTCGGGGCCCTTCGCTCCGGTCGGCGTGGTGGCGCCGCCGTCCCCCTGTGTCCTGTCCGTCATCGGTGGTGTGCCCTTTCCTTGATCGCCTCGACGTCCGCCTTGACGCTGCCGAGCATCTCCTCCGGCGTGGGTGGTGAGGCGCGGCGCAGCTGGGCGCGGCCGACAATGGCCAGCACGCTCGCGATCGCGAACAGCAAGGCCGTCACGACAAGCGCCGCGGCCCACACGGGCAGCGCCAGCGAGAGGGCGGCGGTGGCCGCGCCGGCGAGGGCGATCAGCCCGACATAGCCGACGGCGCCCGCCGCGCCGAGCAGTCCGCCGCCGCGTCCCATGCGGCGCCCCTTCTGTGTCAGCTCCGCCTTGGCCAGCGCCATTTCCTGCCGTACGAGCTGGGAGAGCTGCTCGGTGGCCCGGTGGACGAGTTCACCCACCGAGTGCTCGCCCGCCATCGGCACAGCCGGTGAACGGTCACCCACCGACGGTTCGGCAGGCAGACGTTCGTCCAGCGAACGTGTATCCGGTGCACGATCGCCCGGGCGCTCGCGCACTGGGCGGCGCTGGTCGGGCGCAGGCCTCACATCGATAGTCCCGGTCACGGTGTCCGCCTCCTCTCGGTCCGGACCATCCGGGTACCCGGGACCTGCGCGACTACCCGTGGCCGGGACCACCAGGACCGCGCTCGCCGAGCCGGGCCAGTTGGGTCTGGAACCAGTCGAGGCGCGCCTGCAACAGGGCGGCCTCCGCTGCGAGTTCGGGTACCCCGAGCCCTTCGGGTCCGGCGAGCGGCCCGGCCGGCGCCCCGGAGGCGGCGACCGCCGCGGCGACCGGTGCCGGCCAACCGCCGCCGGCCGCGACCCGCAGCCCGGCCCCGGCCAGCCGGGCGAAGCCTGCGCAGGTCACGGATGCACGGCCGTGCAGGCAGCCCGCGCAAGCGGTGGTCAGCGCCCGCCAGCCGGGCCTGCCCCAGCCGGCGTCGGCCAGGGCGGAGGCGGGCGCGCCGCAGGCGCACGGGCCGACCGTCGCCGTGCGCACCCGCTGGCGGGCGTAGCGGAACCCGCGTTCGTAGCGGATGTAGGCGCCGAGGACGGAGACCTCCAGCAGGACGGCTCCACGGTGCTCGGCCGTGCACAGCAGGGCCTCGGCGGCGGCGCGCTCGTGCACGCAGTGGAAGCCGCAGTCGCACAGACGGGCGGGTGCCCGGTGCCGGCGGCCGTAGACGCAGGCGGCGTCGGCGACGACGCCGTACGGCAGCGCGCCGCCGAGCGACACACCGGTGAAGCGGGCCCGGGTGCCGTCGTGGGACAGTACCGGGTGGGCGATCTTGTATCCGGTCGGCGGCTCCGTCGGGCGTTCCGCGGGCAGCCGCAGCCTCATCGGGCGGCCGGAGCCTCTTCGGGCGCGGCGGCGGCCTGCGGTTCCTGGATCTCCTGACTCTCCTGGACCGCCTCTGGGAGTCCGGCCTGCTCCTCGCGGACCGTCGGCCGTTCCTCCGCCACGCCGGTGGCCAGTGCCTTGCCGAGCTTCATGACGCCTCCCGTGCCCTGCCGTCGGTGACCTCCTGACCATGGTGACGCATCACGGCCGACTTGGACACAGGACGCCTTCCCTCCAGCTTTGCTTACCGATAACCGGTAGGAGAATTAAGTGGAGCTTCACTGTCAACTCTGCCGACACTGCTTCCATGACGACGACCACAGCCACTCCCGCCCCGCCTTTCGGCCGCGCCCTGTGCGCCATGATCACGCCCTTCACCGCCTCGGGCGAACTCGACCTCGACGGCGCCCAGCGGCTCGCCGACCGGCTGGTGACCGAGGGGTGCGACGGACTCGTGCTCAGCGGTACGACGGGCGAGTCGCCGACCACGACGGACGCCGAGAAGTCGGCGCTGGTCCGGGCCGCACGCGAGGCGGTCGGGGAGCGCGCCCCGATCGTCGCGGGCGTGGGCACCGCCGACACCCGGCACACCGTCGAGCTGGCACTGGCGGCAGGTAAGGCGGGCGCGGACGGGGTGCTGGTGGTGACGCCGTACTACAGCAGACCGCCGCAGGACGCCGTGGAGGAGCACTTCCGCACGGTGGCGGACGCCTCCGGGCTGCCGGTGATGCTCTACGACATCCCCGGCCGCACCGGCACGCGCATCGAGCCGGAGACCATGCTGCGCCTTGCCGCACACCCCCGGATCGTGGCGGTCAAGGACTGCTCCTACGACTTCCTCGGCACCCAGAAGGTGCTGTCCCGCACCGAGTTGGCGTACTACGCGGGCTGCGAGGAGCACATCCTCCCGCTGTACGCGGTGGGCGGCACCGGATACGTCAGCACGGTCGCGAACCTGGTCCCGCGCCAACTGCGCTCGATTCTCGACGCGTTCGACGCGGGCGAAACCGCCCGGGCCGCCCGCCTCCAGCAACAGGCCACGGAACTCATCGAGTCGACGATGTCCGCCGGCCTCCCTGGCACGGTCACCGTCAAGGCCCTCCTGAACGACCTGTCCCTGCCCGCCGGCCCGGTCCGCCCACCCCTGCGCCCGGCCACCCGCGAAACGACGGCCGGACTGCGCGCGGCCTACGAACGCCTGCGGGCGGGATGATCACGGTTACGCGCCCGCAGCCGTGACATCACGTCAGCTGCCTCCGCAACTTCGAATACGCGCTGATAGAAGCGGACTGCGCCTTCGTGGACGTCGTCCGGGTGCGTCATCTCCTCCCCAACCGCGACGACTTCGAGCCACGCCGGCCCCTGCTCCGCGGCTGCTTCGGCGACGTTCGGCCCGCCGCCAAGATGATGGTCTGCGGCCTTGCCGACCCCCGGATGAGGATCGAGACCGAGGTGTACGCCCGCCGCCGGAGCCTCACGGGGGGCCCACATCTGATCGCCGCACCGGCTGGGTACGATCGCCTATCCGATCTGAGTACCCGAGCGGTTGCCCGCCGCGCGCGGTCCCGGAAGGGTTGAGGCATGCGTCGACTGCTGCTGCTCGCACCGCTGTTGCTGTTCACCGCCGGCTGCGGGGTGGTGCAGTCCTCCGAGGACGAGGCGACGGACGCCGCACGGGAGGTGGCCAGGACGGCTGGCGAGCGGCTCTACGGCCAGCGTCCGCGCACGGCGGAGGAGGTCGGGCGCTCCGCTTCCGGCATCGACGGGGTGGAGGTACTGCGGGTGACGGGTACCTCGACGCACGACGGCGACGGCATCGACGTGGTCGTCCGCACGTCCGGCACGGCGTTCAACAAATGGGTCGACATCGACGAGATCGCCGTGCGGCGCTGTTTCGCGGTGCGGGTGTCGCCCAAGTCGGAATGGGGTGAGGATCCCCATGACGTGGACTGCCCGGACGGCCCTCCGTTGGCCTTCGCCCCGCCACCCGAACCGCCCCGGCTGCCGTACGAGGAACTCCGCGCGAAACTTCCCCGTGTGCCGGTGGGCGGCCGGGTGGACGAGGCGGAGGTGCGCCGTACGCTCGCCGCCCTGCACCTGCATCCGAAGATCCGTACCGAGGTGAAGGCGGACGGTGGCCGGGTCGGTGTTCTCCTGTCGGTGGAGGGCAACCACTACGACGCGCAGGACTGCCTTCTTGCCCGCGTGGACCCCGGCGCCACCGAGGTGTGGGCGCCGCCCCGGATCCAGCGAATGCCCGGAGAGGGCGGCTGCACCGTCGACAACGCCCTGCACCCGGCACCGGCACCGCACTGAACGGGGTGCCCGGCTCGGGCGAAAAGCTGCTTGCACCTTCCCCGCCGCCCGGCGGTGAGAAGCTCAGTAACCGGCTACCCCGTCGGTCGTCATCCGGTGCCAGACCTCTTCCGCCCGCTGCCGAAGGGCGGGAACGAGTTCCAGGTTGTCTCCGCGTTCGGCGCTCTGCAGGAGTTCGGTGATGACCACCAGTTCGGCGAAGCGCCCGGCGTCACTGTCGAGACCAGTGGAAAGTTCCCGGCGGACGCGCTCGGCGGTCTCCGGCATCGTAAGGCTGTAGGCGTGCAGGAGGGCTGCGTCATAGCCGGCCGGGGCGGTGCCCCATCCTTCCCAGTCCAGGATGCCGAGTTCGGGACCGGCGAGATTGGCCCAGTGCAGGTCACCGTGTGCGGTGGACCACGCGGGCGGAGTCGTGGGCACCCCACTGCCGAGGAAAGCGAGGTACTTCGGCATGGCGCGATCCAGGTAGGCACGACGTACGGCCGTCCGGTCGGTACGGACCGCCGAAAGGTGGTCGAGGGCCTTGCGGAGGCCATCCCACCAGGCTGTTGTCAGGCGGGGCGGGGCGGCAAGTACCGCAGTGGACGAGAGGGTTCCGTCGACAACAAGGTCATACAGCTCTGCTTTGTACGCCTCCTCCCCCTTCGTCCACTGCCGTACGAGACGAAGACAAGGGCGCGGCACCTGCTGGGGTACCAACTGCTCGGCGTCCTCCGGTCCCATCCACAGTTTGCCGCTCGCCTTGTCCGCCGAGCTGTGGACGACGCGCAGCCATGCCGGCCCGTAGGGCCCGGTGACGGGTCGGCCCAGCGTGCGTCCCCTCCACCCCCACGCCTCCTGCGTGCCTCCGCCAGACGGCCGAGCATCCAGGACCGCCCCGAGGAAGCCGCACGCCACGGTATGGGCCCTCCGCATGCGCGCGGCGACCTCGGGATCGTCAGGTTCCGAGGACATCGATGACCTTCCTCAGGCGATCGGGTGACAAGGGCTCGCATGCCTCAGCGCCCAGGGCATCAGCCCAGTGTGCCGGTGTACTCGACGACAGCAGGACACGCGACACCCCGGGAGCCGACAGGGCGACCGAGAGCACGGCCTGCACCGGGGAGGCAGCGGGGTCGATGACGCGCACCAGTTCCTCCGCCACCGCGCCGAGGAGCTCGCCGCCTCCGAGCGGGGCCGATGCGAAGACATCGAGCCCCGCTTCCCGTGCCTCCACCAGTGCTCCGCACCCGTCGAGTGCGTCCGCCACCACGGCGAGTTGAATCAGTGAGACCGGGAACTGCACAGCTCGGAAGCAGTGATGTGGCCCGCCCACGGTTTCCGCAAGTGCCGTGAGTTCAGAGATGGTGAACATTCCGCTCGACAGGCCCGCCCAGGTGGCGACGCCGTAGCCGCCGATCTTGCTGGCGTCCGCCGCGCTCTCCAGTTCCTCGAATGCGTCGGTCAGCGTCCGCGACAGATCGGCCCTGTCCGTCCGGCCGTGCTCCGGATTGTGAACGAAGACCAGGTCCGGGACGCGGCCAAGGCGGGCACGACTACGGGCGAGCTGCCAGGCGATGTAGGGACGTGCCAGGCAGTGGCCTTGATCGCGGTCGTACGGCGGCACCCCGGCGTCCCGAGCAGCCTGCCGGTCGGAGTCGGGCACGAAGCCGACCTTGGTCGAGACACGTACCTGTGGACACGCGTCGAGGACCGGCCGCAGAGCTGCCTCGGCCGTACCGGACGCGTAGTTCGGCGCCGTATCGACCCATGTCACCCCGGCGTCCACGGCCGCGACCACCGACTGCGACACGTCACGGCACCGATACGTCCCGGCTGCCAGTCGCGCGCTCATCCAGCCCGCCCCACAGCCGCGACCTCGCCGTCCACCAGTTCGCTCACGAGTTGCGCCACCTGCCCGACGCGAAGCCCGGCCGCCCGGGCGAGTGTGTCCAGGCGGTAATGGCCTCCGTCCACGAGGAGGGACAGCAGGGGCGCGGCCTGCGGGGAGAAGGTCCATTCCTCTCCCCCTGCTGTCAGCACCGCGTGGCCCTCCCTGTCGCTGTGCAGCCCGGCGCGAGCGGTCACCAGGTGTACGACGACGGCGGGGTCGGGCGGTACGCCCTCGACATACGGCAGTGAGGGCACGAGGCGGGCCCGGTCGGCGGCGTCCCGCATGGTGAGGAAGCGGTCGAGTAGCCGTTCGTCCTCGAACTCCTTCATGACGAGGTCGCCGAGCGACCGCACGAAATCCGCCTTCTCTTCCTCGGTCCCGAAGCGTGGCAGGTCGCTGCGCACGGTCGTTTCACGGCGCAGATCCTCGGAGAGCCACTGGAGGAGGTCGGCGCCGGTCGTCGTCTGCATGCCGCAGGTGAGGTGGAGGGAGTGGACGCCTTCGGAAGCGGCGACAGCGTGCCACCAACCGCGCGGCAGGTACAGCATGTCCCCTGCGTGCAGGACCAGTTCGACGAGAGGCTCATGCGGCGGCGGTTCGGGGACGTCCGTGTCACGGTGGAGCGGGGCTTGCCTCGTGGGGCCGTGGATGCGCCATCGTTTGGCGCCGTCGAGTTGGAGGACGAGCACGTCGTGGTCGTCCCAGTGGACTCCGAAGCCCTCCTCGGGCGTCCAGGAGGCGTAGGCGTTGACCTGGATGCCGGTGCGCAGGTGTCGTTCCAGTTCCTGGGCGAGGTGGCCGACGCCCGGGTGCAACTCGTCGATCGCGTCCAGGACGAGGGTGGCGCCCTCGGCGAGGTGGCGGTGCAGTTCGGCGGGCTTGAGCCGGTGCCACACGGTGCTGCGACGGGTGGTGACCGGCGCCGAGTAGGCGTGTTGGGGCAGCGCCTCGCCGCCCGCCGAGAGGCGCAGGCGGGGCGGTTCGAGCCGGTGGTGGGTGAGCAGGGCGTTCAGGTCGTCCCAGCCGAGCAGGCCGCCGAAGCGGCCCGGTTCACCGGGAAAGTGGCGGTAGGTACGGCCGTACACCTGGGCGAGGAAGTCCTCGCCCAGGCGCGCGACCACCGCGGGTACGTCGGTGGTCATCGATTACGGCCCTTCTCAGTCGTTGCCGTCGGAACGACCGGTGGAACCGCCGTCCGAGGGCTGCTCGGCCCGCGATCGGGCGGCGGCGATCCGGCGACGGGCGACCAGCAGGCCGTGGCCCTCTTGATCACCGTTCGTGGTCACGTTCTGTTCGGACATGGCTGTGTCTCCTTAGGTGTTGGCGGAAGCGAGCAGGTTGCCCACTCCCTGGCTGTGGCGTCTCCAGCTGCCCCACCAGGCGGTGGCGGCCCGGCCGGAGGCGCCTGTACCCGGCTTCAGGACTCATGCGTCCAAAAGTCAGGTGGTCAGTGATCAGGTGGTGGTGACATGCGCACGGGAGCCGCTGAGCACGCCACATCCCGGTTCGGCAACCGTCACCGGCCGCCGTGCACCCCCGAACGAGAGATCGCTTTCGCATGCGGCGGGGAACGGGCGGGACTGCGAGGGCGAGCAACTGCCGACCTCGAACCAGACCGCCTTTCCGGCCGTGGTCGACCGGACGCCCCACGCCTGGGCAAGACCGTCGACCAACTGCAGTCCGCGCCCGCTCTCCTCGTCCAGGTCGGCCGGCGCCCGCTGCGGGAGAAGGCCGCCTTCCGCGTCCTCGGCTTCCAGGCGTACGCGAGTCCCGTCCCAGCTCACCGTGACCCGGCAACCCTCCCCCGCGTGCACCACGGCGTTCGCGATCACCTCACCGGCCAGCAGCTCCAGCGTCTCGACCGTGTCCTCCGCAAGTGGCACGTCCCAGTCACGGACGATCGCGACAACCCTGCGACGAGCGGAAGAAACGGAGCTGACGTCCGATGGGACACAGAGGGACGAGAACTTCGGGGCAGGTGCTCGGAACGTCATGGAGGGCGAACCTTCCTGGCTGTGTGCGTCGGAGTTCCACACAACCGCTCACAGCTGCCAACGCCCAGAGCACAATGGACGCACCAATGCGGCATCCGTGCGTCACCACCACGCCTCACCTGGGGACTCGCCCAGCCGCACGTCCTGGCAGGGCAGGAGAAACGGGGAGACAGCGTCATGGCGCACCACCGCAACGGCCTCGCAGCGCGTCGCCGAACCGTGGGCCTCACCCAAGAGGCCCTCGCCGAGCACATGCAGGTGGACCGCTCCACCATCACCCGTTGGGAATCAGGCCGCACCGCCCCGCAGCCCTGGATGCGTCCACGGCTGGCCCGCCTTCTTCGCGTCAACGCCGAGGGTCTCAACGACCTACTGACCGCCTGGTCGCCAGGCAGCACGCAGGCACAGGACGCCCTCGATTACGCGATGCTTCACCCGGGCCGCCTCGATCTGCCCGCCGTCGCCACACTTCGTACTCGCTTCGACGACTGCGCCGCTCGTTACGACCTTGTGCCTTCGGCCGGCCTCATCGCAGAAGCAGCAGCGCAGCTCAACCGCATCGACCAGCTCGCCGCAGGCTCCGCCCGCGGACGCGTCCAGAGGGAACTCGACGCCCTGCACGCCGACGCCTGCACTCTCATGGGTCAGTTGGTCTGGGACGCCTCTCAGCGCCGCGACCACACCACCGCGAAGACGTACTACGAGCAGAGCGCCAACCTCGCTCGCCACCTACGGGACACCACTCTCGAAGCCCACGCCTTACTGCGCACCTGTTACGTCGCGCTGTACGGCGCACACGACGCGCAGGCAGGGCTCGCGCTCGCGAAGCACGCAGCCGAGATTGCCCAGCGCACGAGTCCCGCCCTGTCCGGGCTGGCGCTGCTGCACGTCGCCGAGGCACACGCCATGCTGCGGTCGACCTCGGACTGCGAACGCGCTCTCTCCCGCGCAGAGCGCCAACTCGACCACGCGGACGACAGCGACGCCGCCGCCGACCTGGTGTCCCCAACCCAGTTCGGCCGCCTCGCGGGCTCCTGCTATCTCTCGCTTGGAGACCACCAACGGGCCGAAACCCTGCTGACCAGCACGGCAGAGAAGCTACGGGACAGGCGAAAGTCACGCGCAATCGTGCTGGGGAACCTTACGCTCGCCCGTATCCGTCAACGCGATGTCGAGGCGGGGGTGGCCAGCCTCACCGAAGCCATCGCCGAGCTGGAGACCACACGCGGAGGCGGAGGCATGAACATCGTCTTCGGAGCCGCCCGCGAACTGCGCCCCTGGCGACAGGAACCCCTCGTCGCGGAGGTCCACGACAGACTGCTCGGCCTGATGACGGCAGCGTAGGAGAGAGAAGGAGACACCGGTGGCAGCCAACTCCCTGGACCGCGCCAAGCAGGCGGTACGCACGCAGGTCTGGGACGCCCTGACCGCCGCCGACGCCGTCCACGACCCCTCCGTCCACGGCCGCATCCCTCACTTCAAGGGCGCCGAGGAAGCTGCGGCCCGACTCGCGGGGCTCCCGGCCTGGCAGCGAGCGAGTGTCGTCAAGGCAGTGCCGGACAAGGCCCAGCTTCCGGTTCGGGCACGGGCCCTGGAGGAGGGCAAAACCGTCTACATGGCGGTGCCGAAGTTGGCCACCCTCAAACCCTTCTACCTCCTCGACCCGGCCAGCCTCACCGTCCCACCCAACGAGGCCGCAGCCAGCCGCACCGCCGCCACGATCGCCCCCACCGTCGAGGTCGACGCCCTCCGACCACTGGACCTGATCATCCTCGGCAGCGTCGCCGTCAACCGCGACGGCACCCGCATCGGCAAAGGCGCCGGCTACTCCGACATCGAGTTCGCCCTGCTCACCGAGGCCGGCCTGGTGACGCCGGAGACCATCGTCGTCACCACCGTCCACGCACTCCAGGTGACCGAAACCCCGATCCCCACCACGGAGCACGATGTCGCAGTCGACCTGATCGTGACCCCCGACGAGACCATCGCCTGCCCGAACCCCCACCGCCCGTCAGGAGTCGACTGGTCGGCCCTTACGGCAGAGAAGATCGCCGCCATCCCGGCACTCGTGGCCCGACAGGGCTCTTGACGACCTCAGCGGAAAGCGTTCGAACCCTGTGCCACACCGGCGCCTGAAACCCCGCCCGCTCCACGGTGTGTGGGTCGACGGCGGACGGGATGGGAGCTGGGGTGACTGGTGGGTGGAGGGCTGTGAGAGCAGTTACGGTTCCGGGGCGCAGCTGCGCCGACCAGCAGTCATAGTGCCTGTAACGGTTGGCTGCTATTCCACTTGCGAGTGCCCGGGGGGCAGCTGGGCCATGACGATCCAATGAGCATGGACACGGACAGCGTGGCTGCGGCGATCGCGCGAGAGTTGCAACTGATCGAGCAGGGCCACGCCTCACCCAAGGTCGACACGCTCATCCGCATCGCCGTCGCGCTCGACACGCCGCTCGCCGACCTCGTCAGATGAACGGACCCCCCGTCCCCGGCGGGGGTGAGGAGAGGGCCAGTCCTGCCCGCCGCCCTGTTCACATCGGCTACCTTGCTGCGCATCAGAGCGAGGTGGTGCAGGGATGAAGGAGCGGAGCGAGGTCTTCGCGCGGGACGGCCGGCCGGTTCGACGTCGTCGAGCGCCCGTCACGTGACTGCCCCTTCGACCCCCAGACCGGCCACCGTTTCACTGCGGCTGGCGTACCCGTATGCGTGCACCCCGAGAGGGTTGGGCTGCCCGCCGCTCCGTACGCCACCGAGAGGCTCCCGCTGCCGTGGGAGACCCCGCCGCCCGCTGAGGCCGACGAGGTCCCCGCCTGGGTACGCCAGGTGCTGACCGCAGCACCGCCGGACGCCTGCGACGAGGTGATCCAGCAGGCGACTGCGATCCTGCTCGCCGCCGACCCCGACACCGACGTCACAGCAGTGCTGCGCGCCGCCCTCGGCCAGACCGCGACCGGATCGGCGAAGTCGAGTGCGTGCTCCCGGCCGGAGCGGCCCATGCCGATGCTCTCGTACAGGCCGGCCAGGACGCTTCGCCGCCGCACGACCTCCTCATGGTCCAGCCAGTACCGGGCCGGCGGCTTACCCCACGCCAGGCGGTAGCACTCGTGGGTGTACCCACCGGCGCGGTAGTCGGTGTGCTCCTGATCGGTCTGGTGGATGATGACGATGCCGCGGGCGTCGGCGATCCGCTGGAGCAGTTGCGCCTGGGCGAGCATCGCATGGGTCATCTCGTCGACCGGCACGGCGATCGGGATCTCCGCCATCTGGTCGTTGGCGATGAGCGCGTACACCGCGGACTTCAGCGCCAGGGCGCGCAAACCGCAACGCGTTTCGCGAGCTGGCATTCACGAAGATTATGGCGATTCCATAGAGTTAGCCCCCGCTCACTCCTTGGGGCACTGGACTGGACCGACGCCGCTGCCTTGCCGCGTCGGTCCAGAGCCGTTAGTCGTCACCACTGCGCAGTTGATGTCCCAGGCGCCTAGAGAGGCACCCGGAGCAAGTCACGAGCCGGTCACCCTCAACCAACAGGAATGCAGCACCGGTTCAGGGCGGTGCAGACCAGCCGAGTCCACGTCGAAGACTTGGAGAGCACGGAGGATCCGGATGGCATCGACGGCTTCCGGCCCAGGGTTCAGACCGGCGGCGCCAGCAGCTACCTCGAGATCTTCGAACGGCAAGCCCTGCTCTGTCATGAACTCCAGCACAGCGGTGAACGCCGACCATCGGAACGTCTCTGGTACGAGACCCACCTGGGCCAGAAAGTCTGCCGCGCCCTCGGGACCGTCCAGCCGACTGCGCACCGACTTCAGGGCAGCACCCTCTGAGTCGCCCCGGGATACTTGTTCGGAGAGTTGATCGATGAGCAGCGGCCAGCCACCCGTGGTTTCCGCCGCCCTCTGCAACGCCGCCTCCGACGTAAACGAGTTCTGGTCGAGGGACCAGGTGCGCAGCCCGTGTCGGGTGAAGCGCCGCAGCGGGACGACTCCGACGGCGGACGTCTGCTCGTCCGACAACAAGGATGCCCACAGGGAAAGCTGCTCAAGCCCTGCCACGACCACGGCGGATCGAGTCACCCCTGGACCGTCGGGCAGTCGGGTGGTTGCCAGTTCCGGGGAGATGAGGCAGGACTGCTCGCCGGGAGACTTGACGGTCAGGTCGGAGACCACGAGTCGACTCATCCCCGGCTCGCCGCCGACGAGCTCCCGCTCGAAGTCGGCCCGTCGAACCACATGCGGCATCTTCCAGCCGGTGGTCTCAGCAATCTCGCGCAACGCGGTGGTGACCCGGTGTACGCCTGTGGCGGGGGAGCCGAGTACCACCCGAGCCAAATTCCGGCGCCCCGGCTCAGAACCGGAGACCTGCCTCCCCGGCAGGATGTCTGCGATCTGTGCGGCGGTCAGCGGGCAGTGCAAGTGGGACTTCGCGGACTTGTGCCGTGTCTCCAGGGCGGTCAGCCGTTCGGTCACCTGCCGGCTGGAGGTGTTCTCCAGCTGCGCGTCCACGTCTTCCAACGTACCGATCATGCTGAGGGCGTTGGCACTGCGTAGATGCCAGCCCCGGTGATCCGGGTCGGGGGCGAGAACACCGAGACCCTCCATCTCCGTGAGGTACGCGCGGAACTGGTCCGGGTCCAGGTCCCTGAACCCCTCCGCCCACCAGTAGGTACACCCGTCGCGCAGTTCGGCATGGGTCATCCGAGCGTCAATCCCGTGGTGATGAGCGTGGTGCGCTACCACGTTAGCGATCATGTTGTACCGGGAATCGAGCCGCAAGGTGTCGTGGAAGGCGGCGGTGATACTCCGCTGGAGGTCCTTATCGGACTGAACGCGTTCGACATCATCGCGGGCGATGAAGTGCAGCGGACCTGACTTCGCCTCCCGCCTCCTAGCGTGCATGGTCTGCACAAGCCGGTGCGCGAACATCTGCAGCAGGAACGGCTGGTAAGAACAGTGACCCAGGATGCGGTGCACCAATGGCGGCTCCAAGAACTGGTATCCCAGTGCGGCCAGCGGTTTGAGAAGCAGGTTCGCCGCGTCCTGGGGCTGAAGCGGGCCGATGACCGTCGGATGCTGCGAGAGGTGGCTGAAGGGATTGTTCGCCGCGAGGGTGGCGTATCGCTGTACCGAGTGGAGTCCGGCAAAGACGATCTTGACACCGTCGTTGGTCTCGGAACTGAGGTCACGCAGCCGCCGGGTCTCGGTGAACCTCGGCGAGTCCGACTCGAAGAATCCGTCCGCCTCGTCCAGCATGATGAGCATCCGCCGACTGCTGTCGGCCTTCAGCCAAGCCCTGATGCCGGTCAGCACGTTGTCGTAGGTGAGGGTCGCATCGGCCCGCACACGCTTGGGCAGTGGAAGGGCGCCCTCCTCCAGCAGCCTGCGCCCGATGAGATTCCACACGGCCGAGGACTGGGCACTGGTGCCGTTATAAGTGGAGTCCAAGCTGAGAGCCATGCTGATGTGAGCCATAGGTGCCTGCGCGGTGAACTTCCGGCCCGCTTCCTTCAGCAGTGCTGACTTGCCGAGCCCTCGGCCTCCAAACACCACCTGGTTGCCCACCGGGTTCTGTACGGAGCCGAGTTCTTCCAGACGTCCGAAGAACATTTCCTCGGCCACGCGGCCGCGCTTCTCACTGACGTACGGATTCACGGCCGAGAACGGCAGCAGCACCCGCATCGCCGGGTCGAGCAGCTGGTTGCCCCGGGCGGCGAGGTAGGCGAGGGCCGCATCGTCGAGCACCACCATGGGTCGACGTCCGACGCTGAGCGCGGCCAGTGAGGTCCGAGCCTGTGCGGAAAGTGTGCCGAAGTACGCGACCAGCAGGCTCTCCTGGCTGGGGTCCTGTTGTACGCGCGCCATCAACGCTTCCGGAGTCGGCTGGCCCCACGCCAACATGACCCGCAGCCTGCCACGCAGAGCAGAGCCAAAAGAGGGCACCAAGGCTTCTCCCGTGTACCGGACCTCCTGCAGGTCCAGGAAACGGTGTTCGGCGGTGGTGCTGCGCTGTCGGTCACGTTGCGGTTTGCGCAGGCTTCGGTATCCGATGAGACGGAGCGCCGGCATGAGCAGATTCTCCTCGCTCAGGCCCTCTGTCCTCCTGACGCCCCGTCGTGAGGCCATCTCTCGCCAACCCGACAGACCATTGGCTGCCTGATCGGTGAACTCCTGTGACATGGCGGAGAAGTCGAGTGCGTCCAGGTTCTGGAAGCGCTGCCGGTCCCGTACCGCCCGAATGAGCTCCTCGGTGATGCCGTGGGGCAGGGCATCAGGCACCGAAGGGAAGAAGGCGTTCAGCGGATGGTCCCCGTAACGCGTGTCGGGGATGCTCTCGCCGTTGGAAAGGTGAGAGATCAGCTCCTCGGCGGTCAGCAGGTCGCCGTCGTCGAGAAGGGGAGTCACCCGTGCGGCATCCTCGGTCTTCAGGCCGGGGATCTCCATGAGCCGCGTCCGCAGTTTGGCGGTGGCTGTCGCGTGGGCACGTTCAAGCTCCTCCGACAATGCATCGAGCCGCTGCCGTATGGAAGCAAGGTCAGATTTCGTGGTGAGCGCGGGCGTTTGAAGCCGGTGTTCAAAATCGCGCTCCTCCTCTTCCTTGAAGACGCCGTTGACGCGCGTGCGGCGCAGCGAGTCCTCAAGTTCCCGCCGCTTGCCTTCCAGAGCGGCCACCGTGTTCCGTGCCGCCTCCCGCAATGCAAGATGAACGCTCTCGTCAGTCAACTCTTCATGACCATTCGGGCCAGGTGGCAGCAAACGCATCTCGGAAAGACCCAGGAGATGATCCGCGAGGTCGAACCGTTCAGCCGCCCGATGGCTGTCGATGACGTCCAGCCAGGACCGGTCGGCGGCCTCAACGATGCTCTCGGCGGTCAGCTCCGGTGGAATCACGCGTCCCGTCGCCTCTTCCACCCGCACGCCGGGGAGCTTGAGGAGATCAATGCCAAGGACGACTTCCGCCGAATACTCAGGGGGATCGAGCCTAGCGTCACCCGCCAACAGGTCGAAGGTGCGCCGCAGCGAATCCGCAGCGGCTCGCATGGCGGACTGGGTGTAAGCGTCGCCGGCGAGCGACTGTACCGCCAGGTCATCCAGTACGTGGTCTCGCAGAGCCAGCACGGCCCCGCGCATCGCCTGGACCTGATCAACGCTCCAGTCGTTCGCTCCGACATCGAGCGCGCGAGCGGCGACGACCCACTTTTCGGCGGTGCGCAGCCGGTCGTTCATCAGTCGGAGCAAGTTCTGCCTGGCGGGCCCTTCCAGGCGGCTCCTGCTGGATTTCATCAGCCTGCGGTCGACCTCGTTGAGTTCGTCCTGGAGGCCGGAACCGTTGGTCAGCATCCGCACTCGGTTCGCGACCTCGTCCAGGCCGTCCCTGTTGTCGTCAGCGGCCTGGCGGAGCAGGCTGCCGATGAGACCGGAGGGTGCGAGCCAGAGCCGGGTGATCTCGGTGGCCCGGTTGAACCGGATGCGGGGCAGCTGGTCCAGGCCCTGCCGACATTCTTCGCGGGCCTCTTGGAGGGAGCGTTCCAGTTCGGCTGTGCCACGCGCCAGGCTGAGCGGCGGGGAATGCAGCAGCATGGACTGTAGCGCGCACCGGGAAACCTCGTCGGCTACGGACACGAGGCTCGGCGGCAGTACGGCGGCCACCTGCTGAAGCGGGGCGCTGGTCTCAGCGTCCCCGGTCACAAGGACGATCCGCAGCAGAGCGGCCGTGACGAGAGCCGCGTCCGGGCGGCTTTGGACGAGGGCATCAATGTCCATCCCCGCCAGTTCGGCGCGTACCCGCGAGGCGCAGTCTCCGCTGGAGGAACGCAGCGCGAGGGCGTACGCGGAGATCCGCAGGGCGGCAGTGCGGAATCCGGGCTCGGCATTCTGCTCGGCCAGCGCGGCAGCGGCTCCGTAGCGTTGTTCCGCCACCAAGGGGGCCAGGACAGCCTCCGGAGAGTCACCTGGCACGAGCGCTGGGCCCGCCTTCACGGCCGTGTCGCCGGTCGGGTGCGGGCCCTGCTGCGACAAGACGGAGTTCGAAGCGGCGGGCTGCGCGGCCGGGGGGGCAGGCGTCGGCTCGGCGGAACGGGACGACGCATCGGGCTGTGTCGGGTGGTTGACGCGCTGCCGGTCCTCCCCCAGAGCGGGTCCTCGGCGCGGTCTGGACGCGACGCCGCGGTCCGCAGGAACGGCGGGACGCCCCTTCCCGGTGGTGTGCGAGCCAAGCTCAGTTGTACGGGGGCTCCCGTGCGGGTGCGGGCCGCCGGGATCGGAGGTGTCAAGGACCCCGTGAGCCCCTACGACTTCGGCGTGGAGCGCTTCGCCAGACTGTGGGTCCGATCCCGTTCCCCCGCTCGCGCCCGGGGCCACGACCACACCCGTTGCCACGTCCACAGTCGTGTCCGGGCCCGCCTCCGAGCCAGTTTCGGAAGAGGGGGCGAGGTCGGCATCCGGGGCGGGCCTGAGAGTCAGGCCCCCGTACTGCGCGGCAAGCACGAGGAAGGTGGGGGACTTTGCGGACATCTCCTGGAGAAGCCCGAGGATGTCAGACGAGCGTTCCTCACCGCTGTGGGCAAGTTCCACCATTCTCAGCAGCATCCCGAGAGCCTCGGCGTCCGACCGGTCCTGCTGGGACCAATCGGCTCGGGCCAACAGTGCACGGGCGGCCTCCCGAGCTTCGGACACGACGACAGAGGATACGGTGGCCCCCGGAGCGCGGCGTAGCTCGTCTACGTCGGCAAGCCGGATGCGCAGTGCTTCGGAAGCGAGTGTCTCGACCACCGACACCGTGCGTTTCCGCAGGCTTCCAAGGTCGGGTGCGGGCTCCGCACCGTAGGCCCTGAGTCCTGCCAGTGCGTCGTCGAATGCCGCGGTGAGCTCGTGGAGTGAAACGAGGTCCGCGTCGGCCGGCCGGATCTGCGCGGACACCGAGCCAGCGAGCCGTCGGACCGGCTCGCGAGCGGCTGTCAGCGCTTGTTCCACACGCTCGACGGCTGCGGTGAGCGCGGCAGCGTGGGGCTGCAGCCCCACGGCCCCGTCGTGGTCCACAGGATCCTCCAGGGCTGCGGCCATGGCCGGTTCCGCCCCAGTGTCGGTGGATTCTTCCTCTCCTCGCAGGGGCTGAGGTGCTGGGGCCAGTTCCGCCACCCGTTGGGCGGCCTCACGCACCGACGAAATCGATTTGATGGACAAACTGTCTGTCATCCAAGACTGGTTGAGAGCCCAGAGCCACAGCGGCGCATCCTCTGCACTGACCCGCAGATGTGACCACCCGGCCAGCCGGAGAAGGCCCGGACTCCAGCGCCGGGTCAATGGTTCCGTCGAGTCGGCGGCCAGCAACAGGTCGTTCAGGAGCGGCTGGGTTAAGTGAGTCGCGGCATGCCGCGACTTGGCAGAGGAGGGGTCTCGCCTCATCCGCGTAAGCACATCCCGGCACAAGGCCGGACTCACGCGGGTGCCCGCTACCGGGATCCGCAGCGCGCCGAGGATGTGTCGTCGCCACTGCATCGGCATGGAGTTCAACGCATATTCGATGTCAGCCTGTTGAAGCCGTTCAATGGCCGCGCCAACCGGCGAGGGCATGATACGGAGCGCTTGTGCCAGCGCCTCCAAGGCATCGGTGAGAGCCGGCGCATCCGACGCGTCCTCCACCACGGAGAACGGCACGTCCAACTCTTCGCACAGGTGCATTCCACTACGGGGTGATGTCACACAAACTCCTGCGAGCTGATTTGCTGGGACTGGCGGTCAGGAGCCCCGTTGATGCGGCCGTACGTAGGTGTAGCCGGGGGGCAGCTCAGGGCTGCCGACGAGGCCGAACTTCAGAAAGTCCTGTCGGAACAAGCGTCGCTGTTCCGGGCTCGCTTCGTACCCCAAATGGCCTATGTAGCGCAAAAATCCGGGCACGTGGTGCACGGCCTTCGCACGAACCGGCGACGTGCCGTCCTCCGTCTCCCTGTGCCCTCTGGGTCGGCCTTCCACCACCTGCGGGGTGTAGCAGAGCAGTTCGATGATGCGTTCGCCGAGTCGTGCCGGATAATGCGGCCGCCCATCGTCGCCCCGGCTGCCACGCAAGCGGGTCAGTGCTCCGGCGGCGAGTAGTTCAACCACCGCCGCGCCCACGCGCTCGGCCGTAGGGTCCTCTGTGGCATCGGTCATGACCAGTGGCAGGGTGAGGGCTAGCAGTTCACGGGCCAGCATGGCCCGGCCGACGACATCCAGCAGGCCGAACCTACGAACCGCCGTCATGACCAGCCACCGGGTGCGGCCGATGGGTGTGTCATCCGGTGGCCATCGCCATGCAGCATCCCTCGTGTGCACCCGCTGGTCGTACCGGTGGTCGATCGATTCCCGGTCGACGGTCCTTGGCCGAAGCAGCGCGGTCGTCCTCGCTTCCACGGTCCGGCTGCCGCGCTGCCAGGCGAGGTCGAGCAGGATGCCGGGGAAGCAGGTGGACGGCCAGTGCAATCCGACGAGCCGTCCCTCCTCGTCCATCCGAACACACTGTACGGACGACGGATGACCGTCGTGTTCCAGGCGGAAGATGACATCCGGACTCGGACCCGACCGCAGAAACGAACCGTCGAGTGGAGCGCGGCCCGCCAGTTCGGCACTGCCCTGCCCGGTCGTCACGGCCGGAGGCATCGGCAAGTACCCGCCCTCCAGTTGTCGGGTACGCAGGGGCTGCTGCCACTCCAGCCGGCCAGGCCCCTCGTGAACCAGAACGGGTTCCCCTAGATCGGGCTCGTCCGGCCACAGCATCACGGGATACGGAGCTCCGGGATCCGGTGTCACCATGGGTGCCGCCGGAGCCTGGAGCTCTCGACACTCCGCCCAACCCTGCCCCGCTGGCTCCTCCGAGACCCCCCGTAGCACCTCCGACGCCGCATCACCCCCCGAGTGCTCGGCCCGCCACACTCCGCCGCCTTGCCAGCGGTCGTCAAGAGCGACCCGTACGCCGGTGGGTAACAGACCCGTCTTCTCATCGGCTTCACGCCCTACGTAGTCCATCAGTACGGCGTTGGCGTGAAGGACGGCCGACGGGTATCTCGTGCCCCGCATCAGCCTCGCGGCCTCCGGCAGGGAACACAGTGCGGGCCCGAGAGCGGTGTAGACCGGCCGCCTCCGTGCCGCTGTCCCGCGGCTAGCAATCGGCGCAGCGCCGCGCGCCACGGACCGAGCGAGTGTCTCTAGGGCGTCACGTCCCAGCGGCCCTCCGTCGTCAAGGCGGTCCGCCATCGAGGCGCGAGTGAAGGCGTACTCTCCCCACAGGCGAATTTCAGGCAGCGACACAAGAGCACGCCGGACCACGTTCACAAGGTTCCGCAGTCCGGCCTCCTTGTCCTGCTGAGTAGCACCTGGAGGCAGCATCAAGGGCAGCGGCATGGGGGCGAGTGAGCTGTCCAGCTGGTCCCTGCCGCGCGTCATGAGGTAGCGCAGGTAGTACGACGTGTCGTCGAGGTCGCTCTCGGGCAGGCCGTCGCCGGACCGGTCGTACAGACTGTTGACGACCAGAGACCCGTGCGCGTCGATGGTGCCGCGGCGCCTCAGCCTCTGCAGGCGCGTACCAGAAGCAGCCAGCCCGGGCCCGAATGCGTCGGCGTCGAAGACCAATCGCTCGCGCAGGGACGCGGCCTTCGTCCCGTCGACCAAGTCCGGACCCTGGGCTCCAGCGGGGGCACCCGACAGCCAGCCCGGAACATCCCCCTCGATACCGAGTGCCTCGTGGGCACCCTCCTTGTAGACGATCTCCGCAGGCAACAGATCGCCGCCGGTCCGTACATTGATCATCGCGCCAACCGGGAGCGCCTCCATGTCGTCGCCGAGGGCAACCGAGGGGAAGTCACCGATGTCTAGCGGCCCCCCGGCGTATCCGGCGGCATCCGTATCGAAGCCGAAGTACACGGCGTTGAAGGCAACCGCGACGTGGACGGGAGCGGCTCGCCGCTCAACGAGAGCAAGGAGGTAACGACGCAGCCGCGCTTCATCCTTTGGCTCGCCGACTCCCGGCCTGATCATCCAGGGAGTGATCAGTGGAGGATCTACATATGGCCGCCAAACCCCGTCCGAAGTTCCCTCCGTCGAAGCTCCGGCCTCCGGTGTTGTTCGCATGTGCCCTCATACTCACGCCTCGCCGGAATAAAGAAAAGGGCCGGGACTCGTGCATATGCGCCTCTTGGCCGCCCAACGAGACGCAGTCGCAGTTGATCAGCCTGTCATGGCGGGGGGCGATCCAGTCGCCGGCGAGAAGGTGCGACTGAAGATCGTGACCAGAAATTTAAGGCACATGCACGCCATCGACGCCACGGTCGCCGAGGTCGCACTGGGCCAGCCGAAACCGGTCACCCTCCTGACGTTCGACAGCGACGACATGACCAAGCTCTGCGGCGACCGGGTCCGCATCATCCCTCTCTGACCCGCCAGCCCACCCGGAACAGGCCCCTACCGGGGCGCGTGCCCCATCCGTGCCCAGCGGAGCGGACAACAACGGTCAGGTGCGGTTCCCAGAGCCCGTACCCAAACACCCCACCCAACGGGAAAGCGCAAGTCAGAGCTTCTCTAACCTCGCGCTTTCATGAAGCGGGCTGTCCGGCAGGTGGTCACACAAACAGAAAGGGCCTCTGACCAGCAAGAATGAGGATTGTCTAGGTCCCTGTTCCCGCTGAATCCAGAGGCACTTTCCAGGTGAAGAAGCCTACCGGCTCCTATCCCCATGTCCGCGTCCAGGGGGACGGCCGGGCCGTGGTCTCGCAGGCCGGTTCGGTCCTGCTGGTCGAAACTGTACGCAAGAGTGGCCTTGACCAGGCCATCTCCGCGGCCCTGGCCCCATGGCGCAAGCCCCGGGCCGTCCACGACGCCGGCAAGATACTCGTGGACCTCGCGCTGGCGGTCGCGCTCGGCGGGGACTGCCTTGCGGACATCGCGATGCTGCGGGCCGAGCCGGCCGTGTTCGGGCCGGTCGCCTCCGATCCGACGGTCTCCCGCCTGATCGACACCCTGGCCGCCTCGAGCGAGAAGGCGCTCACGGCGATCCGCGCCGCACGTTCCGAAGTACGCCGACACGTCTGGGGATTGGCCGGTGACCGGGCTCCGGATGCCGGCGGACAGGTGACCGTGGACCTGGACGGGGTGCTGGTCCTCGCCCACTCCGACAAGCAGGACGCGGCCCCGACCTGGAAGAAGAGCTACGGCCACCACCCGCTGATGGGTTTCGTCGACCACGGGCCGGGCGGGACCGGCGAACCCGTCGCCGCGCTCCTCCGTCCAGGGAACGCGGGCTCGAACACGGCCGCCGACCACATCACCGCCACCCGTCTCGCCCTGGCGCAACTGCCGAAGAAGTACCGGCGGGGCCGGCGGACTCTGATCCGCTGTGATTCCGCGGGCGGGACCCATGAGTTCGTGGCCTGGCTCGCCCAACGTGGGCGGTGGCTGTCCTACTCGGTCGGCATGGTGATCACCGAGGCCATCCACCAGTACGTTCTTCGGGTCCCGGCCTCGGCCTGGACTCCGGCCGTCGAGTCGGACGGCGAGGTCCGTGACGGGGCCTGGGTCGCCGAACTCACCGGGGACCTTCTCGCCGACTGGCCGAAGGGCATGCGCCTGATCGTCCGCAAGGAACGTCCGGTGCGCCGTGAGGCGCTGTTGATTCGAACGGAGGTGGGAGACCTTCGTCGCTGATCCTGTCGCAGCAGGACGGTGGAGCTGAGGGCAGTCCGATCCGGGTGGTGCCGGTGAAGGCGGGAAGCGGCCCTGACAAAGCCGGGACGTGTCAGCACTGCCAGATGGTGCGGGTCCGGCGAGCGGGACGGAAAGGAGTACGAGAGGAACCGGCGTTTACGTCCCTTCATCTTGCACCGGCTCGAATCTGGCGGATATGGGCCGGGGGCGGTGCGCAACCCACCGGATATCGGCGGGTAACTCCTGGGCCAGATAGGACGGCTGGCCGGGAGACCACGGTGAAGTGCTGCGGGGTAGCCGTGGTGATGCCGCAGGGGCAGAGTCGGGCTCCTCCTCCGTCGAGCGAATCACAGTGAACACGGGAACCATCCGGGTCTTGCCACCCGGCCGGGCCGCCAGCCCGGTCGGGTGGCTAAGCGCACCGACCGCTGACCGGGCCGGGATGGGGCGGAGCCGTCGTAGTACTCCGAGCCGGGGAAAGCCCGGTCACATGGGGAAGGACGGCAGCGGTTTCGAGAAGGGAAGGAGGCTGCAATGTCGAAAGACGCGCCGGTGAACATCGGCGCCGTGAACGCGACGGACCCGGTGGGGCCGCGCGTTCGGGTATCGAGGATGCAGGCCAAGCTTCACCGTTGGGCGGCGGCCGATCCCGGCCGCAGGTTCGACGACCTGTTCAACTTCGTGCACGATCCGGCGACGCTGTTGGTGGCGTTCGATCGGGTTGCGGGCAACACCGGCGCGAAAACTCCCGGAGTCGACGGCCTGACCGTCACCGACATTGAGGAGATCGCCGGGATGTCCGGGTTCCTGGACGACCTGCGAACCCAGTTGAAGGACGGATCATTTCGTCCGCTTCCGGTGCGGGAACGCAAGATCCCCAAGCCGAGTGGCAGCGGAAAAGTCCGGAAGCTGGGAATCCCGACCATCGCGGATCGGGTGGTCCAGGCGGCGCTGAAGCTGGTGCTGGAGCCGATCTTCGAGGCCGGCTTCCTGCCGGTCTCATACGGGTTCCGGCCGAAGCGACGGGCACACGATGCAGTCGCGGAGATTCAGTACTTCGGCACCAAAGGCTACCGCTGGGTGCTGGATGCGGATATCGAAGCGTGTTTCGACTCGATCGACCACACGGCCCTCATGGACCGGGTGCGGACTCGGGTGAAGGACAAGCATGTGCTGTTGCTGGTCAAGGCGTTCCTCAAGGCCGGGGTCATGACCGAAACCGGTCACCTCGAGGACAACCCGACTGGCACGCCGCAAGGAGGCATCCTGTCGCCGCTGCTGGCCAACATCGCTCTGAGCGCGCTCGATGAGCACGTCCACGGGCCGTGGCGGCCGGGCAGGGCGATGGGAAGCCCCGTAAGTCGCGCCCTCCGCCGTCGGAGGGGATTGCCGAACTGGCGGATCATCCGCTACGCGGACGATTTCGTCGTGCTCGTGTTCGGCAGTCGCGACGATGCGAAAATCCTGCACGAGGAAATCGCTGATGTGCTCGTGCCGCTGGGACTTCGGTTCTCCGGAGCCAAGACCCGCATCGTGCATATGAGTGAAGGGGTCGACTTCCTTGGGTTCCGCCTCCAGTGGAAACGCAAGCGAGGTACGGACAAGTGGTACGTCTACACCTTCATCGCCGACCGGCCCATCCGGTCCCTGAAGGACAAGATCCGTGCCCTGACACCCAGGTTGTCGCAACAGCCACCCAGGGACGTGCTGAGACGGCTCAACCGGATCACGCGCGGCTGGTCCAACTACTTCAGATACGCAGTCGCCAAGAGCACCATGCAAACCCTCGCCATTTTCGTCTGGCGGCGGGTTGCCCGGTGGTGGATGCGGCTGCACCGCTGGAGCTGGACCGACCTGCGAAGGCACCTCACCGACCACGCCGGCCGGTGGCGAATGCCTTCATCAGACGGGATCGAACTGTTCAACCTCGGCCGGGTACCAACCGAGCGATACCGGTACCGCGGCAACAAGATCCCAAACTCCTGGACCCTGGCCAACCACGCCTGAGGGCAGAGACCGTGGAGAGCCCGGTGCGTGGAAACGCGCACGCCGGGTTCGGCGAGCGGCCCGCAGAAACGGACCGGTGGCGACACCGACACCCCGCTGCGGGCCGACTCAACCACCCCGGCGCCCAGTTGAGGATCACGGACGCGGACGGCATGCGGCTCACCTGCTTCGCCACCAACACCGCCGACCGTCCGATCGCCCAGCTTGAACTCCGTCACCGCCTGCGGGCCCGCGCCGAAGACCGGATCCGGGCCGCCCGGGCGACCGGCCTGCGCAACCTGCCCCTGCACCACACCACGCAGAACCAGGTCTGGCTGGAGATCGTCCAGATCGCTCTCGACCTGCTGGCCTGGCTGCCCATGCTCGCCCTGACCGGCCAGGCCCGCCTCTGGGAGCCCCGCCGCCTGCGATTCCGCCTGTTCTCCGCGGCCGGACAGCTCGTCACCACCGCCCGGCGCCGCCTCCTTCGCCTCGCCCGCCACTGGCCCTGGACCGGTGAGATCACCGGCGCCCTCGAACGTCTCGCCCTTCTACCGACCCCCGGCTGACCAGCGGATTCGCCTGTCCCTACGAGAAGACGATCCAGACCGGAGCAGTGGAACCCGGCGTCCACCCGAGACGACGCTCGGGCCCACAGCCTGCCCACCAACAGCCAGCAAAAGCGAAACGGTCCACCGACTACGTCGGCGGACCGTCAAGAAAGATCGAGGCTAACAGCCCGAGCACCGGTGATTCCCAAGCTCATGGCTCGCCGTTTGACCCGTAACAATCGGGCATCATCACGGCATTGGCCACGGTGCCGATGTGATGCTCGCGCCATGGCCAGCGAGGACACCTCAACTCACGACAGTGGCCCAGCCGTGGGCTCCGTCAAGGAAGCGGTTGCGGCCCCCACGAAGCGCCGTCGTAACCCGTCAACGAGCATGCTGGCCCTCACTGCGGTGATCTCTCTTGCCGTCGGCGCCGGCCTCGGCTATTCCATTGCGCACTCCTCCAGGTCTACAAGCGCCTCGACGCCTGGAAGCGCTCCGATCATTACCGGGGTCAGCAAGAAAACCGTCTGCAAGCTCGTGAGCGGTGCAATGCAACGGCAGCTCAGCATCAGAGAGGCGTCTCCTATGGCTGAGGAGAAGGGCGGCGCCTCCTGCTATCTGATGATGACGGAGGACGGCACCGCTGAACCGGCTGGGTTCGTGGTCGCCTTCTACCCCACCACAACGTCATTGCGCCAGACGGTGGATGGTACAGACGTAATCCCAGAGAAGGCAGAGCCGCTGCTGATCGAGGAGCGTGCCGCTGCCCGCCAAGTCTTGTACGGCGACGCCTGGAAGGCTCAACTCACCGTTGACGTAGGTGGGGGAGCAACGCTCTACGTCGAGCGGTTCGGCCCCAAAGACTCACTGTCGGAGCGAGAGCTCCGTCGGTCCGTCGCCGACCTTGCCGCAAGTATTCTCAAGGGCCAAGAAGACACTTCGGGATGAAACTAATGGGTGACATCCCATCCTGACATCAACGGTCCCGCACATCAGCGGTCGTGCCCGCACACCGAAGGCCAGTCAGGCCAATACCAAGCGCGTCTGGACAACGTTCCGACCGAACTCCCAATGCGGTGCTCACGCGCGAGCGCCCTCCCTGGGCCGTCTCCGGGCCGAGGAAGGGCGCTCAGCCATGACCGACGTCGGCAACTGTCGACGGCTCAGAGCAGCGGGTCAGGGCGTTGATCCAGTACGCGGCCGCACGTCACGGCCGCCCATGGTCAGTTGTGGCTGTGCAGGATCTCGTTCAGGCCGCCCCAGACCGCGTTGTTCGGGCGGGCCTCGACGGCGCCGGTGACCGAGTTGCGGCGGAAGAGGATGTTGGAGGCGCCGGACAGCTCGCGTGCCTTGACGATCTGGCCGTCGGGCATCGTGACCCGGGTGCCGGCGGTGACGTACAGACCGGCCTCGACCACGCACTCGTCGCCGAGCGCGATGCCCACGCCCGCCTCGGCGCCGACCAGGCAGCGCTCGCCGATGGCGATGATCACGTTGCCGCCGCCGGAGAGGGTGCCCATGGTGGAGGCGCCGCCGCCGATGTCGGAGCCGTCGCCGACCACGACGCCCGCGGAGATGCGGCCCTCGACCATGGAGGTGCCCAGGGTGCCCGCGTTGAAGTTGACGAAGCCCTCGTGCATCACGGTGGTGCCCTCGGCGAGGTGCGCGCCGAGCCGCACCCGGTCGGCGTCGGCGATGCGGACGCCCTTCGGGGCGACGTAGTCGGTCATGCGCGGGAACTTGTCGATCGAGGTCACCTGGAGGTGCAGGCCCTCGGCGCGGGCGTTGAGCCGCACCTTCTCGATGTCGTCCACGGCGACCGGGCCGAGCGAGGTCCAGGCGACGTTGGCGAGGTGACCGAAGATGCCGTCCAGGCTCTGGCCGTGCGGCTTGACCAGCCGGTGCGAGAGCAGGTGCAGACGCAGGTAGACGTCGTGCGCGTCGATCGGCTTCTCGTCGAGCGAGGCGATGACCGTAAGGACCGCGACCACCTCGACGCCCCGGCGCGCGTCCGGTCCGATCGCCGCGGTGGCACCCTCGCCGAGCAGCTCCGCGGCCCGCTCGGCGGACAGCCGCTCACTGCCGGCCGGGCCGGGCTGGTCCGTCAGCTCGGGGGCGGGGAACCAGGTGTCGAGAACGGTGCCGTCGGCGGCGATCGTGGCGAGTCCGGCGGCCACGGCGCCGGTGGTGCGGGGGACAGTCGTGTCGGTCATAGAAGGAAACCTAACGTGAGGCGGGGCGCACCGGCGAACCGGTGCGGTGGACGTCTCATGTGCCGGTCAGGGGCCCGCGCGGGAGGCGGCGCGGCGGGCGTGCCGCCGGGTCAGGCGTCCGCGGGCGGCGGGATCATCCGCCTCAGCATCTCGCGCGCGTAGCCCTCGTCGTAGGGGGTTCCGGTCAGCAGTACCTGGAGGCAGATGCCGTCCATCAGGGCCACCAGGGCGCGGGCGGTGGTCGGGTCGGTGCGGCGGGAGAGCAGGGCCGCGACGTCCTCGGCCCACTCGGCGGCGACGGGGCGGAGCGTGGGACGGCGCAGGGCGGCGAGATACAGCTCGTACTCCAGCTCGACCCCGGTGCGGTCACCGGCCAGCCACTCCCCCATCCAGCCCGCGAGCGCCTCCGCGAGGTCGGTGCGCGGGTCCTCGAGGCCGCCGCGCGCGGCGATCACCTTGGCGAAGCCCTCACTGGCCTGCCCGAGGGCCGCGACCATCAGCTCGTCCAGCGTCCGGAAGTGGTAGGTCGTGGAGCCCAGCGGTACGTCCGCCTCCGCGGCCACCGTGCGGTGGCTCAGTCCGGCCAGGCCCTTGCCGCCCACCACGCGCAGCGCCGCGTCGATGATCCGCTGCCGCCGCTCCGGGTCGTACCGCCGGGCCATCAGTGGGCCCCGCCCAGGCTGAGGACGACCACTCCGAGGATGATCAGCACGATCCCGGCGACCTTGGCGAGGCCGAGCCCCTCCCCGAACAGCATCAGACCGAGCGCGGCGACGGCCGCGGTGCCGATGCCGGACCAGATCGCGTAGGCGGTGCCGATGGCAACGGTCTGCAGGGTCCGGGCGAGCAGCACGAAGGAGAGGACGTACCCGACGACGGTCACCAGCGAGGGCCCGAACCTGCTGAAGCCGTCGCTGTACTTCATGGCCGTCGTGGCCGCGACTTCAGCGGCGATGGCCCCGGCGAGCAACACGTATCCCATGGGGGTGAGCGTATCCACCGATGTGTACGGCCGTACACATCGAGGGGTGGCCATGTGGTCACGGCGCACTGAACGGCGAACGGCGAGGTCCGAGTGGACCTCGCCGTTCGCCGTTGTGCTCGTTGATCTCAGACGTTGAAGCCGAGCGCCCGCAGTTGCTCGCGGCCGTCGTCCGTGATCTTGTCGGGGCCCCACGGCGGCATCCAGACCCAGTTGATGCGCAGCTCGTTGACGAGGCCGTCCGTGGCGGACTTGGCCTGGTCCTCGATGACGTCGGTGAGCGGGCAGGCCGCGGACGTCAGGGTCATGTCGATGGTCGCGATGTTCGACTCGTCGACGTGGATGCCGTAGATCAGGCCGAGGTTGACGACGTCGATGCCCAGTTCGGGGTCGACGACGTCCATCAGGGCCTCGCGGAGCTCCTCCTCCGAGGCCGGCTTCATCTCCACGGTCTCGCTCATGCGGTCTTCCTTTCGGCGTCGGCGCCGCTCAGCGCCTGGGCCGTCGCGTCCTTCCAGGCCATCCAGCTCAACAGGGCGCACTTGACCCGGGCCGGGTACTTGGACACCCCGGCGAACGCGACCGCGTCCTCCAGGACGTCCTCCATGGCGTCGTCGGGTTCGATCCGTCCCTTGGACTGCATCAGCTCCAGGAAGGTCTCCTGGATCCTCCGCGCCTCGGCCAGCTCCCTGCCGACAAGCAGTTCGTTCAGTACGGAGGCCGAGGCCTGGCTGATCGAGCAGCCCTGGCCCTCGTACGAGACGTCCTTGATCGTCGTACCGTCGTACTTCACTCGGAGGGTGATCTCGTCGCCGCACGTCGGGTTCACATGGTGCACCTCGGCGTCGCCATCCCTCAGACCACGCCCGTGCGGGTTCTTGTAGTGGTCCAGGATGACTTCCTGGTACATCGAATCCAGCTTCATGCGATCGTTCGTCCCGTCAGCCGAAGAAGTTCCGTACGTGCTCCAGGCCGTCCACCAGTGCGTCGATCTCGGCCGGCGTGGAGTACAGATAGAACGACGCCCGCGTGGTCGCAGGAATTCCGTACCGCAGGCACACCGGCCGTGCGCAGTGGTGGCCCACACGCACCGCGATGCCCTGCTCGTCGAGGACCTGGCCCACGTCGTGCGGGTGGATGTCACCCAGCGTGAAGGAGATCGCCGCGCCCCGGTCCTCGGCCGTGGTGGGGCCGATGATCCTGAGGTCGGGGACCTCCGCCAGCCGCCGCACCGCGTACTCCGTGAGCGCGTGCTCGTGGGCGAGGATCTTGTCCATCCCGATCGAGTTCAGGTAGTCGATCGCCGCGCCCAGACCGACCGCCTGCGCGATCGGCGGGGTGCCCGCCTCGAACTTGTGCGGGGCGGGGGCGTACGTCGACGAGTGCATCGACACGGTCTCGATCATCTCGCCGCCGCCGAGGAACGGGGGCAGGTCCTCAAGGAGCTCCTGGCGGCCCCAGAGCACACCGATGCCGGTCGGGCCGCACATCTTGTGGCCGGTGAACGCCACGAAGTCGGCCTGGAGTGCCTGGACGTCCAGCGGCATGTGCGGCGCGGCCTGGGAGGCGTCGATGCAGACCAGCGCGCCGACCTCCTGGGCGCGGCGCACTATCGCCTCGACCGGGTTCACGGTGCCGAGGATGTTGGACACCAGCACGAAGGAGACGATCTTCGTCTTCTCGGTGATGACCTCGTCGATGTTCGACAGGTCGAGGCGGCCGTCATCGGTGAGGCCGAACCACTTCAGTTTCGCGCCCGTGCGCTGCGCCAGCAGCTGCCAGGGAACGATGTTGGAGTGGTGCTCCATCTCGGTGATGACGATCTCGGTCTCGTGGTCGACCCGGTAGGGCTCGTCGGCCCAGCCGAGCATGTTGGCCACGAGGTTGAGCGACTCGGAGGCGTTCTTGGTGAAGATCACCTCGTCGCGGCTCGGCGCGTTGATGAACGCGGCGACCTTGTCGCGCGCGCCCTCGTACAGCGCCGTGGCCTCCTCGGCGAGCACATGCACACCGCGGTGGACGTTGGCGTTGTAGCGCTCGTAGTACTCGCTCAGGGCGTCCAGCACCTGGCGCGGTTTCTGCGAGGTCGCCGCGTTGTCCAGGTACACGAGCTTCTGGCCGTCGTGGACCAGCCGGTCCAGGACGGGGAAGTCCTTGCGGATCGCCTCTGTGTCGAGGAGGCCCGGCAGCTGTGTCACGCGGATGCGCCACCCTTCACGTATGCCTCGTAGCCCTCGTTCTCCAGCTTGTCCGCGAGCGCGGCGCCGCCGGACTCGACGATCCGGCCGCCGGCGAACACGTGGACGTGGTCGGGCTTGATGTAGCGCAGGATGCGCGTGTAGTGGGTGATCAGCAGGGTGCCGACCTGGCCGCTCTCGCGGACCCGGTTCACGCCCTCAGACACGATGCGCAGGGCGTCGACGTCGAGGCCGGAGTCGGTCTCGTCGAGGATCGCGATCTTCGGCTTGAGCAGCTCCAGCTGGAGGATCTCGTGCCGCTTCTTCTCACCGCCGGAGAAGCCCTCGTTCACGTTGCGCTCGGCGAAGGCCGGGTCCATGGACAGCCGCTCCATGGCCTCCTTGACCTCCTTCACCCAGGTGCGCAGCTTCGGCGCCTCGCCGCGGACGGCGGTGGCGGAGGTGCGGAGGAAGTTGGAGACCGAGACGCCGGGGACCTCGACCGGGTACTGCATGGCGAGGAACAGGCCCGCGCGGGCGCGCTCGTCGACGGACATCTCCAGGACGTCCTCACCGTCGAGGGTGACGGAGCCGCCGGACACGGTGTACTTGGGGTGGCCCGCCAGGGCGTAGGCGAGGGTCGACTTGCCGGAGCCGTTGGGGCCCATGATGGCGTGCGTCTCGCCCTGCTTCACGGTGAGGTCGACGCCCTTGAGGATCTCCTTCGTGGCGTTGTCGGCCTCGACGGTGACGTGCAGGTCTCGGATTTCAAGCGTTGCCATGGGTGCCTCAGGACTCCTGGGTGAGGGAGACGAGCACGTCGTCCCCTTCGATCTTTACGGGGTATACGGGGACAGGGCGCGTCGCGGGGAGCGCGTCGGGCTTGCCGGAACGGAGGTCGAAGCGCGAGCCGTGCAGCCAGCACTCGATGTGGCAGTCGTCGACCTCGCCCTCGGAGAGCGAGACGTTCGCGTGGGAGCAGATGTCGTTGATGGCGAACACCTCCCCCTCGGTCTTCACGACCGAGACCGGCGTGCCGTCGAGTTCCACCCGCTTCGGGGTGTCCTCCTCCAGCTCGCTCAGCCCGCAGACGCGTACGAAGGTGTGGGTCATCCGACCGCCGCCTCCAGCTCCTCCTCGATCTTGGCGATGAGGCGCTCCTCGATGTCCTTGACACCGATCTGCTGGACCAGCTCGGCGAAGAAGCCGCGGACCACCAGACGGCGGGCCTCCTGCTCCGGGATGCCGCGGGCCATCAGGTAGAAGAGCTGCTCGTCGTCGAAGCGACCGGTCGCGGAGGCGTGCCCGGCGCCGACGATCTCGCCGGTCTCGATCTCCAGGTTCGGCACGGAGTCGACGCGGGCGCCGTCGGTGAGCACCAGGTTGCGGTTCATCTCGTAGGTGTCCGTGCCCTCGGCCTTGGCCTCGATCAGCACGTCACCGATCCACACCGCGTGCGCGTCGTCGCCCTGGAGGGCGCCCTTGTAGGCGACGTTCGACTTGCAGTGCGGGGTGTTGTGGGTGACCAGGAGGCGGTGCTCCTGGTGCTGGCCCGCGTCGGTGAAGTACAGCCCGTACAGCTCGGCCTCGCCGCCGGTGCCGGCGTAGGTCACGCGCGGGCTCAGGCGGACGAGGTCACCGGCGAAGGTGACGACGACCGACTTGAAGGAGGCGTCGCGGCCGATCAGCGTGTTGTACTGGGCGACGTGCACGGCCTTGTCGTCCCAGTCCTGGATGGAGACGACGGTCAGCTTGGCGCCGTCGCCGAGCAGGAAGTCGACGTTGGCGGCGAGTACCGCGTCACCGGTGTGGTCGATGACGACGACGGCCTCGGCGAAGGCCCCGAGTTCGATGACCTGGTGAGCGTAGGCGACCCCGCTCTGGCCGTGCACCGCGATGCGGATCGGCTCGGTCAGGACGGCCTCCTTGGGCACGCTCACGACCGAGGCCTTCTCGAAGGCGGAGTAGGCCTGGGCGGCGACGCGGTCCACCGGGGTGCCGGCCTTGCCGAGCCGGGCGTCGTCGCGGCCGACGGTCTCGACGGTGACGCCGTCGGGGGCCTGGACGTCCACCTTGACGCCCTCGCCGGTGGCGGTCGCGGTCCCGTCGTGCAGACCGCGCAGCCGCTCCAGCGGGGTGAAGCGCCATTCCTCCTCGCGACCGTGCGGGACCGGGAAGTCCGCGACGTCGAAGGAGGGCGGCGCGCTCATGCGCGTGGCGACGGTCGACTCGGCGGCGACCGCGATCTGGCCGGCGGTCGTCGAACCGACGGGGATGTTCTGGGCCTCAGCCATGGCTGTCGTATTGCTCGCTTTCTTGCGTGTGGGCTACGGCGGACTGCGGGCCGGCGATTCGCGCCGGCCCGGGTCGGTGCTTAACCGACCGCGCCCTCCATCTGCAGCTCGATCAGCCGGTTGAGCTCCAGCGCGTACTCCATGGGCAGCTCCTTGGCGATCGGCTCGACGAAGCCGCGCACGATCATCGCCATCGCCTCGAACTCGCTCAGACCGCGGCTCATCAGGTAGAAGAGCTGGTCCTCGGAGACCTTGGAGACGGTCGCCTCGTGGCCCATGGACACGTCGTCCTCGCGGACGTCCACGTAGGGGTACGTGTCGGAGCGGGAGATGGTGTCCACGAGCAGCGCGTCGCAGAGCACGTTGGACTTGGAGCCCGCGGCGCCCTCGCCGATCTCGACCAGACCGCGGTACGAGGTACGGCCGCCGCCGCGCGCCACCGACTTGGAGACGATGTTGGACGAGGTGTTCGGCGCCATGTGGACCATCTTGGAACCGGCGTCCTGGTGCTGGCCCTCGCCCGCGAAGGCGATCGACAGGGTCTCGCCCTTGGCGTGCTCGCCCATCAGGTAGACGGCCGGGTACTTCATCGTCACCTTGGAGCCGATGTTGCCGTCGATCCACTCCATGGTCGCGCCCTCGTAGGCCACGGCGCGCTTGGTGACCAGGTTGTAGACGTTGTTCGACCAGTTCTGGATGGTCGTGTAGCGGCAGCGGGCGTTCTTCTTGACGATGATCTCGACGACCGCGCTGTGCAGGGAGTCGCTCTGGTAGATCGGCGCGGTGCAGCCCTCGACGTAGTGCACGTAGGCACCCTCGTCGACGATGATCAGGGTCCGCTCGAACTGGCCCATGTTCTCCGTGTTGATACGGAAGTAGGCCTGGAGCGGGATCTCCACCTGGACGCCCGGCGGGACGTAGATGAAGGAGCCGCCGGACCACACGGCGCTGTTCAGCGAGGCGAACTTGTTGTCGCCGACGGGGATGACGGTGCCGAAGTACTCCTTGAAGAGCTCCGGGTGCTCCTTCAGGGCGGTGTCCGTGTCGAGGAAGATGACGCCCTGCTCCTCCAGGTCCTCACGGATCTGGTGGTAGACGACCTCCGACTCGTACTGCGCGGCGACACCGGCGACGAGGCGCTGCTTCTCCGCCTCGGGGATGCCGAGCTTGTCGTACGTGTTCTTGATGTCCTCGGGCAGGTCCTCCCAGGACTGCGCCTGCTTCTCCGTGGAGCGCACGAAGTACTTGATGTTGTCGAAGTCGATCCCCGACAGGTCCGAGCCCCAGTTCGGCATGGGCTTCTTCTCGAAGAGCCGCAGGCCCTTCAAGCGCAGCTTGGTCATCCACTCCGGCTCGGACTTCTTCGCGGAGATGTCGCGGACGACCTCCTCGTTCAGACCGCGCCTGGCAGAGGCGCCGGCCGTGTCGGAGTCGGCCCAGCCGTATTCGTACTTGCCCAGGCCCTCGAGTTCGGGGTGGGCAGTCTCCGTGGGGAGAGTCATGCGGGGTTCCTCCCGGCCGTGCTTGCGGATGCGTTCTGGCTTTGGTGATCGGTCTGGGAAATCTTGGGGATGAACGTCGTGCAGACGCCGTCGCCGTGCGCGATGGTCGCCAGTCGCTGGACGTGAGTACCCAGCAGCTCGGCGAAGATCTCCGTCTCCGCCTCGCACAGCTGTGGGAACTGCTCCGCGACATGGGCGACCGGGCAGTGGTGCTGGCAGAGCTGCTCACCCCGCTGCGGGAGGGGCGCGCTGCGCGCCGTAGCAGCGTACCCGTCCACGCTCAAGGCCTTGGCCAGCGCTTCGGTGCGCTGGTCGGGCGTGACGGCCTCGACCGCCTTGCGGTACGCGCCCGCCTGCGCGGCGATCCGGGCCCGGGCGAAGGCGGCGACCGCCTCCGGTCCGCCCTCCCGCTCGGCGATCCAGCGAAGCGCGTCCGCGGCGAGCTTGTCGTACGACTGGTCGAAGGCGTCCCGGCCGCAGTCGGTGAGCGCGAAGACCTTGGCGGGCCGGCCGCGCGTCCGCGCTCCGTACACCCGCTGCTCCCGCGCCGCGACCACGTCGTCGGCGGCCAGGGCGTCCAGGTGGCGCCGCACGGCGGCCTGGGTGAGTCCCAGCCGGCCGGCCAGCTCGGCGACGGTCGACGGGCCGTGGTCCAGGATGGACCGCGCGACCCGGTTGCGCGTGGAACGCTCCCCGGTTGCGAACTCCTCCTGCGGGGCCCCCGTGGGGGTCTCCCGAACCTCGCCGACGTTTTTCACAACGCCATTGTTGCGTAATTCCTCACGGACTGACAAGCGGCCTTGATCCGGATGGGCGGTGCCCTGCGTCACTTAGGCAAACCTAATCCGACCTGCGGAAACGATCTCCGGTCGATCAAACGGGTGGCACCCTCCGGGGCGATGCGCCAGACTCCCCGACCATGCCCACACCGCCTCCGACCGGCCCGCTCGTCACCCGGGACACGATCGCCGGGGGACTGCGCGACCTCGGCGTGCGCCCCGGCGAGACCCTTCTCGTCCACTCCTCCCTCAGTTCGCTCGGCTGGGTCTGCGGCGGCCAGGTCGCGGTCGTCCAGGCGCTGCTCGACGTGCTGGGTCCCGACGGCACGCTCGTGGTCCCCACGCACTCCGGCGACCTCTCCGACCCGGCGCGCTGGAGCAGACCGCCGGTGCCCGAGGAGTGGTGGGACACCATCCGGGCCACGATGCCCGCCTACGACCCCCGCGTCTCCCCCTCCTACGGGGTCGGGGTGATCCCGGAGACCGTGCGCACCTGGCCGGGGGCCCTGCGCAGCGCGCACCCGGACGGCTCGTTCGCCGCGATCGGCCCGCGCGCCGCGGAAGTCGTGGACGGGCACGCCGCCGACTGCCGGCTCGGCGAACGGAGCCCGCTCGCCCGGCTGGAGACGCTCGGCGCCCGGGTGCTGATGCTGGGGGCCGGATACGGCTCCTGCACCTGCTTCCACCTGGCCGAGTACCGGATTCCCGCGCCGCTCGCCCAGGAGGGCCGGCCGGGGCCGCACGGCTGGGAGGTGGTCACCGAAGTCTCCATCACCTCCGAGCGGTTCGACGAGCTCGGGCACGACTTCGAGCGTGACCGGCCGGTGGTCCGCGGCTCGGTGGGCGCCGCACCGTCGCGGTTGTTCCCGCTGGCGGACGCGGTGGCGTACGCGGAGCGGTGGCTCGCGGTGCACCGGCCCCGGGAGGATGACTTCCCTCACCCGGCCGCCTGAGCCGTCCGGCGCGTCCCTAGACTTTGGCCTCATGCGAAGTGAGCCCGTGGTCCAGGTCCAGGCCTTGGTGAAGCGGTACGGCACGAAGACCGCGGTGGACGGCCTCGACCTGGTGGCCCGGGCGGGCGTGACCGCCGTGCTCGGCCCCAACGGCGCGGGCAAGACGACGACGATCGAGACCTGCGAGGGGTACCGGCGGCCGGATTCCGGCACGGTGCGCGTCCTGGGCCTCGACCCCGTGAGACAGTCCGCGCAGCTCAGGCCCCGTATCGGCGTGATGCTCCAGTCCGGTGGCGTGTACTCCGGCGCGCGGGCCGACGAGATGCTGCGGCACGTCGCCAGACTGCACGCCCACCCTCTGGACGTGGACGCCCTCATCGAACGGCTCGGGCTCGGAAGCTGCGGGCGCACCTCCTACCGCCGGCTCTCCGGCGGCCAGCAGCAGCGGCTCGCGCTCGCCATGGCCTTCGTCGGGCGGCCCGAACTGGTCTTCCTCGACGAGCCGACCGCCGGACTCGACCCGCAGGCCCGCCGGGCCACCTGGGACCTGGTGCGTGACCTGCGCGCCGACGGCGTCTCGGTGATCCTCACCACGCACTACATGGAGGAGGCCGAGCAGCTCGCCGACGACGTCGCGATCATCGACGGCGGCCGGGTCGTCGTCCACGGCTCCCCGGAGGAGCTGTGTCGCGGCGGCGCCGAGAACACCCTGCGCTTCACCGGCCGCCCGGGACTCGACGTCGCCTCCCTGCTCAAGGCACTGCCCGCCGACTCCTCGGCCGCCGAGCTGACCTCGGGCTCCTACCGCGTCGTCGGCAAGATCGACCCGCAGCTGCTCGCGACCGTGACGTCCTGGTGCGCCCAGCACGGCGTGATGCCGGACCGCATCTCCGTCGAGCGGCACACCCTGGAGGACGTTTTTCTGGAGCTGACGGGCAAGGAGCTGCGCTCATGATTCCGGTCCACCTGAGGCACGGCCGGGGGTCCGGGGGTTGTCCCCCGGGAAAACACAGCCTGGAGCTGACCGGCAAGGAGCTGCGCTCATGACCACCGTCACCGCCACCGCCACCGGTACGTACGCCCCGAAGCCGGGCGCGGCCCCGCTGACCCGCATGATCGCGGCGCAGGCGGCGCTGGAGACGCGGATGCTGCTGCGCAACGGGGAGCAGCTGCTGCTGACCGTCGTCATCCCGACGCTGCTGCTGGTGCTGTTCAGCTCCGTGGACATCGTCGACACCGGCTCCGGCAGGGCCGTGGACTTCCTCACCCCCGGGGTCCTCGCGCTCGCCGTGATGTCGACCGCGTTCACCGGGCAGGCCATCGCGACCGGCTTCGAGCGGCGCTACGGCGTGCTGAAGCGGCTGGCCGCCTCGCCGCTGCCGCGCTGGGGGCTGATGACCGCCAAGACGGTGTCGGTGCTGGTCACCGAGGTGCTTCAGGTCGTGCTGCTCACCATGATCGCCTTCGCGCTCGGCTGGTCTCCGCACGGCAACCCGTTCGCCGTGCTGCTGCTGATGGTCCTCGGCACGGCCGCCTTCTCCGGTCTTGGCCTGCTGATGGCCGGGACCCTGAAGGCGGAGGCCACCCTGGCCGCCGCCAACCTGGTCTTCCTGCTGCTGCTGGTCGGCGGTGGGGTGGTCGTGCCGCTGGAGAAGTTCCCGCCCGTCGCCCAGGACGTGCTCGGCCTGCTGCCCATCTCGGCGCTCTCCGGCGGGCTGCGGGACGTGCTCCAGCACGGCGCCGGGATGCCCTGGGGCGACCTCGCGATCCTCGTCGTCTGGGCGGTGGCGGGTCTCGCGGCCGCCGGGAAGTTCTTCCGTTGGGAGTAGGGCGCGATGGACCCTCGTGAAACGATGCACAAGCGGGCGCCTACGATGGAACGCGTGCCGAACCTGACCCGCGCCGACGCCGTGAGCGCCGCGCGCAACCCGCTCGCCCTCATCGCCGAACGCTGGACCCCGCATCCGAGGACCGTCCAGCGGGCGGCCCTGTCCGCGCTGGTGATGGCGGTGGTCATCGTCGTCACCGGCGGCGCCGTCCGCCTGACCGGCTCGGGCCTCGGCTGCCCGACCTGGCCCACCTGCACGGACGATTCGCTGACCACCACCCGCGAGATGGGTGTGCACGGCGTGATCGAGTTCGGCAACCGGATGCTGACGTACGTGCTGTGTGCCGCCGTGGGCTGGGCGATCGTCGCCGCGCGCGCCCAGAAGCCGTGGCGGCGCAGCCTCACTCGGCTGGGCTGGGCGCAGTTCTGGGTGGTCATGGGCAACGCGGTGCTCGGCGGCATCGTCGTCCTGGTGGGCCTGAACCCGTACACCGTCGCGGCGCACTTCCTGCTGTCCTCGGCGCTGATCGCGGTCGCCACGGTGATGTGGCAGCGCACCCGCGAGGGCGACGCCGAGCCGCGTCCGCTGGTCGGCAAGCCGATCCGGCAGCTGGTCGGGTTCCTGGTCCTCGCGAGCGTGCTGCTGATCGCGGTGGGCACGGTGGTCACCGGTGCCGGGCCGCACGCGGGCGACTCCCAGGAGGTCTCCCGCATTCCGATCGACTGGCAGACGGTCGCCAAGCTGCACGCCGTGCTGGCGTGGATCGTGATCACGCTGACGTTCGCCCTGTGGTTCATCCTCAAGGCCGTCGACGCGCCGCGGGGCCCGCTGGCGCGGACCCGTGAGTTGTTCCTGATCCTGCTGGGCCAGGGCGTCATCGGCTATGTCCAGTCCTTCACGCATCTGCCCGAGGCCCTCGTCGGCCTGCACATGCTGGGCTCGTGCGTCATGTGGATCTGGGTGCTGCGCGTGCTGCTGTCGCTGCGTGAGCGGCCGGAGACCGTGGCCGATCTGCCGGGTCCCGCCACCGAGGCGACGCTGGCGAAGGCCTGAGACCGAACGGGCCCGGCGGGGGCATCCGGGGTCCGCCCCGGATGCCCCCGCCGGGCCCGTTCGCATCGCCCCTCACCCCCATGTCGACGAGGTGAGCGGTGACGCCGCCGCCGTACAGCGAGCGGCTTCCAGGGGTGAACCGGCCGTCAGGTGACCGCCGGCCCCGGCGTCCGGTTCCGGTCAGCGGTTGGACGGGCCGCCCACCTGGAGGCCCGCCATGCGGCTCCACTCGTACGGGCCCGTCCGCACCTTGGCCGCGAACGCGCCGTCGAACGCCTCGTGGACGGTGATCCCGGACTTCTCCACCGCCTGCTCGGCGATGGCGTACGTGGGGGCCACGAGGTCGCCCCAGGTGCCGTCCTCGCCGACCAGGACGATCCTGGCGCCGCGCTCCCCGAGGTACGCGACCTGTCCCTCGGCGCCTCCGTGGGCCTTGGAGAAGGAGCCGATCCGCCGGGCGAGACGGGCGGCCCTGCGCTCGGCCTTGGGGTCAACCTGCTGCGTGTCTGCCATGGTCAGGATGCTACCCACGGGTAGATCAAACGGCGACGGGCGGGGTGCGTGGCCTTGACCACGTACCCCGCCCGGACGTTCCGGCGAGAGCTCAGCGCAGGAAGGGATCCACCGCCACCGCGACGAACAGCAGCGACACATAGGTGATGGACCAGTGGAACAGGCGCATCTCCTTCAGCTTCGCGCCGGTCGCCTCGGCCTTGGCCCGGTTCTGCAGCGCGTGCGCCTCCCACAGCCACCAGCCGCCGGCCGCCAGCGCCACCGCCGTGTAGAACCAGCCGGTGTAGCCGAGCGGGGTCAGCAGCAGCGAGACCGCCACCATCACCCAGCTGTAGATCACGATCTGCCGGGCGACCACCTTGTTCGAGGCGACGACCGGAAGCATCGGCACGCCCACGCGCGCGTAGTCCTCCCTCACCTTCATGGACAGCGGCCAGTAGTGCGGCGGCGTCCAGAAGAACATGACGAGGAAGAGGATGACGGGCGCCCAGGACATCGAGTTGGTGACCGAGGACCAGCCGATCAGCACCGGCAGGCAGCCGGCGATGCCGCCCCACACGATGTTCTGCGAGGTGCGGCGCTTGAGGATCATCGTGTAGACGACGACATAGAAGAGGAGCGCGCCGAGCGACAGCCACGCGGACAGCCAGTTGACGGCGAGGCCGAACAGCAGCGTGGAGACGACCGCCAGCGTGATGCCGAAGGCCAGGCACTCGCGCGGGCTGACCATGCCGGTGACCAGCGGGCGCTGGGAGGTGCGGTCCATGAGCGCGTCGATGTCGCGGTCGATGTACATGTTCAGCGCGTTGGCGCCACCCGCTGACAGATAACCGCCGACGCAGGTGATCAGGACCAGCCCCAGGTCGGGCACGCCCCGCTGGGCCAGGAACATCACCGGAACGGTGGTGATCAGCAGCAGCTCGATGATCCGCGGCTTGGTCAGCGCCACGAACGCCTTGACACGGGCCCCGAACGGCCGGTGGCTCGGGCTCTGGCTCGCACCGAGTACCCCCGCTGGACGGGATTCGACGGCCGTCACGCACACCCCTGACAGAGACTCCCAGCGAGCCACCCGTGTGAACCGACGGTAAGGACTCGCGCGTACCACGCCACTGTAGACGTTGCCCAGACCCGGACATTCGCGGGGGTCGGATCGTGTTGGCGGGGCCCTCCGGAAGGGCGTGATCCGGCTCGATTGAGCGATCGAATGAGCAGCTCCGTATTCATGTGCGGAATGCGATTCCGACCAGCGGGGAGGCGGATCCCGGAGAGTCCCGGCACTCTGGAACGACGCGGAAAAACGCACGTTCTGACGGGATAGGCTCGACAACGTCCGGCCGACGCCGAGAAGGCCGGCAAACCGGTGCGCGGTCCCCCCGTACGCCGGCATCCGACATGTGGAGAGGAGCCCTGACTCAGGGTGAGCAACAAGCCGACCACCACAGACCTCGACTGGACCGAGTTGGACCAGCGTGCCGTGGACACCGCGCGCGTCCTGGCCGCCGATGCCGTACAGAAGGTCGGCAACGGCCATCCCGGCACGGCGATGAGCCTGGCTCCCGTCGCCTACACCCTCTTCCAGAAGGTGATGCGGCACGACCCGGCCGATCCGCAGTGGGTGGGCCGCGACCGTTTCGTACTGTCCGCCGGCCACTCCTCCCTGACCCTCTACACCCAGCTGTACCTCGCCGGTTTCGGCCTGGAGCTGGACGACCTGAAGTCCTTCCGCACCTGGGGCTCGAAGACGCCGGGCCACCCGGAGTACGGGCACACGGCGGGCGTGGAGACCACGACCGGCCCGCTCGGCCAGGGTGTCGCCAACGCGGTGGGCATGGCGATGGCCGCCCGCTACGAGCGCGGTCTGTTCGACCCGGAGGCCCCCGAAGGCGAGTCCCCGTTCGACCACTTCATCTTCTGCGTCGCCGGTGACGGCTGCCTCCAGGAGGGCATCTCCGCCGAGGCGTCCTCGCTGGCCGGCCACCAGAAGCTCGGCAACCTGATCCTGCTGTGGGACGACAACCACATCTCGATCGAGGGCGACACCGAGACGGCCGTCTCCGAGGACACCGCTCTGCGGTACGAGGCCTACGGCTGGCACGTGCAGCGCGTGGAGGCCAAGGAGGACGGCGACCTCGACCCGCAGGCGATCCACGCGGCCGTCGAGGCGGCCAAGGCCGTCACCGACCGGCCGTCCTTCATCGCGATGCGCTCGATCATCGCCTGGCCGGCCCCGCACGCGCAGAACACCGAGGCCGCGCACGGCTCGGCGCTGGGCGAGGAGGAGGTCGCGGCCACCAAGCGCGTCCTCGGCTTCGACCCCGAGCAGCACTTCGAGGTCTCCGACGAGGTGCTGAACCACACCCGCGGCGCCGTCGAGCGGGGCCGCCGGGCCAGGGCCGAGTGGGAGAAGTCGCTCCAGGTCTGGCGCGAGGCGAACGCCGAGCGGGCCGCGGAGTTCGACCGGATCGCCGCGGGCGAGCTGCCGGCCGGCTGGGACGAGAAGATCCCGGTGTTCGAGGCGGGCAAGGGCCTGGCCACGCGTGCCGCGTCCGGCAAGGTGCTCCAGGCGCTCGGCGACGTGGTCCCGGAGCTGTGGGGCGGATCGGCGGACCTCGCCGGCTCGAACAACACCACCATCGACAAGACCTCGTCGTTCCTGCCCGAGGGCAACCCGCTGCCGGAGGCGAACCCGTACGGGCGCACCATCCACTTCGGCATCCGTGAGCACGCGATGGCCGCGGCGATGAACGGCATCACGCTGCACGGCAACACCCGCGTCTACGGCGGCACCTTCCTGGTCTTCTCCGACTACATGCGCAACGCGGTGCGTCTGTCGTCCCTGATGCACCTGCCGGTGACCTACGTCTGGACGCACGACTCCGTCGGTCTGGGCGAGGACGGCCCCACCCACCAGCCGGTCGAGCACCTGGCCTCGCTGCGCGCCATCCCGGGCCTGAACATCGTGCGCCCGGCCGACGCCAACGAGACCGCGATCGCCTGGCGCGAGATCCTGCGCCGCTGGACCAAGGAGTTCGGCAAGGGCGCCCCGCACGGACTGGCGCTGACCCGGCAGGGCGTGCCGACGTACGAGCCCAACGACGACGCGGCGCGCGGCGGTTACGTCATGTTCGAGGCCGAGGGGGCCGACGGGCAGAACACCGAGGCGCAGGTCGTCCTGATCGCCACCGGCTCCGAGGTGCACGTGGCCGTGGAGGCCCGTGAGCGGCTCCAGGCCGAGGGCGTTCCCACCCGGGTGGTGTCCATGCCGTCCGTGGAGTGGTTCGAGGAACAGGACCAGGGGTACCGGGACAGCGTGCTGCCCCCGGCCGTGCGGGCACGTGTCGCGGTCGAGGCAGGTATTGGTCTGACCTGGCACAAGTACGTGGGAGACGCCGGCCGCATCGTTTCCCTCGAGCACTTCGGCGCTTCAGCCGACGCCAAGGTGCTGTTCCGCGAGTTCGGCTTCACTGCCGAGAATGTGGCCGCCAAGGCCCGGGAATCCATCGCCGCCGCCCAGCGCTGACGCTCATACACGACCCGTAGGAGATGCATTTTCCATGACAGACGCACTGAAGCGCCTTTCCGACGAAGGCGTCGCGATCTGGCTGGACGACCTGTCGCGCAAGCGGATCACGTCCGGCAACCTCGCCGAGCTGATCGACCAGCAGCACGTCGTGGGCGTCACCACCAACCCGACGATCTTCCAGAAGGCCATCTCGCACGGGGACGGCTACGAGCAGCAGGTCTCGGACCTGGCCGCCCGCCGGGTCACGGTGGATGAGGCGATCCGCATGATCACGACGGCGGACGTCCGCGACGCCGCCGACATCCTGCGCCCGCTCTTCGACGCCACCGGCGGCAAGGACGGCCGGGTCTCCATCGAGGTGGACCCGCGTCTGGCGCACAACACCAAGGCGACGGTCGCCGAGGCCCGCCAGCTCGCCTGGCTGGTCGACCGGCCCAACACGCTCATCAAGATCCCGGCCACCCGGGCGGGCCTGCCGGCGATCGCCGAGACCATCGGCAACGGCATCAGCGTCAACGTCACCCTGATCTTCTCGCTGGAGCGCTACCGCGCGGTGATGGACGCGTACCTGAGCGGCCTGGAGAAGGCCCGGGCGCGCGGCCTGGACCTGTCGAAGATCCACTCGGTGGCGTCCTTCTTCGTGTCCCGCGTGGACACCGAGATCGACCGGCGGATCGACGAGCTCGGCACCGACGAGGCCAAGGCGCTGCGCGGCAAGGCGGGCGTGGCCAACGCGCGTCTGGCCTACGAGGCGTACGAGGAGGTCTTCTCCACCGACCGCTGGAGCGCGCTGGAGCGGGAGGGCGCCAACAAGCAGCGTCCGCTGTGGGCGTCCACCGGGGTGAAGGACAAGGCGTACAAGGACACCATGTACGTCGAGGAGCTGGTGGCGCCGAACACGGTGAACACCATGCCCGAGGCCACCCTCGAGGCCACCGAGGACCACGGCGCGATCCGCGGCGACGCGATCACCGGCACCTACGAGCAGGCCCGCGCGGACATCGACGCGCTGGAGCGCATCGGGATCTCCTACGACGACGTCGTCCAGGTCCTGGAGGACGAGGGCGTCGAGAAGTTCGAGGGGTCCTGGAACGACCTGCTGAAGTCCACCGAGGCGGAGCTGGAGCGCCTCGCTCCCGCGGAGGGCTGAGAACCTTGGCTCCTCTTACCGTCACCGGAGCGAATCCGCTCCGTGACCCCGCCGACCGACGGCTCCCGCGCATCGCGGGGCCGTCGGGACTGGTCATCTTCGGTGTCACAGGCGATCTGTCGCGCAAGAAGCTGATGCCCGCGGTGTACGACCTGGCCAACCGGGGTCTGCTGCCGCCGGGCTTCTCGCTGGTCGGCTTCGCCCGCCGCGACTGGGAGCACGAGGACTTCGCCGAGGTCGTGCACGACGCCGTCAAGGAGCACGCGCGCACGCCGTTCCGTGAGGAGGTCTGGCAGCAGCTCATCCAGGGGATGCGCTTCGTGCAGGGCACCTTCGACGACGACGACGCGTTCGAGCGGCTGCGCGGCACGATCGAGGAACTGGACAAGGCGCAGGGCACGGGAGGCAATTTCGCCTTCTACCTGTCGGTGCCGCCGAAGTCCTTCCCGGTGGTCATCCAGCAGCTCAAGAAGCACCAGCTCGCCGACCAGAGCCACGGCTCGTGGCGGCGCGCGGTCATCGAGAAGCCCTTCGGCCACGACCTGAAGTCGGCCGAGGAGCTGAACCGGATCGTGCACGAGGTGTTCGACCCGGAGCAGGTCTTCCGCATCGACCACTATCTGGGCAAGGAGACCGTCCAGAACATCCTGGCGCTGCGTTTCGCCAACACGATGTTCGAGCCGATCTGGAACCGGTCCTTCGTGGACCATGTGCAGATCACCATGGCCGAGGACATCGGCATCGGCGGCCGGGCCGGCTACTACGACGGCATCGGCGCCGCCCGTGACGTCATCCAGAACCACCTGCTGCAGCTCCTGGCGCTGACCGCCATGGAGGAGCCTGCCTCCTTCGACGCGGACGCGCTGGCCGCGGAGAAGACCAAGGTGCTCGGCGCGGTGAAGCTGCCCAAGGACCTGGGCAGGTCGACCGTGCGCGGGCAGTACGCGGCGGGCTGGCAGGGCGGCGAGAAGGTCATCGGCTACCTCGAGGAAGAGGGCATCGACAAGAAGTCGAAGACCGACACCTACGCGGCCGTCAAGCTGGCGATCGACAACCGCCGCTGGGCGGGTGTCCCCTTCTATCTGCGCACCGGAAAGCGCCTGGGCCGCCGCGTCACCGAGATCGCGGTCGTCTTCCAGCGGGCGCCGCACTCCCCCTTCGACACCTCGGCCACCGAGGAGCTCGGGCAGAACGCCATCGTGATCCGCGTCCAGCCGGACGAGGGCGTCACGGTCCGCTTCGGCTCCAAGGTGCCCGGCACGTCGATGGAGATCCGGGACGTGTCGATGGACTTCGCCTACGGCGAGTCCTTCACGGAGTCCAGCCCGGAGGCGTACGAGCGGCTGATCCTGGACGTGCTGCTCGGCGACTCCAACCTCTTCCCGCGCACCGAGGAGGTCGAGCTGTCCTGGCGGATCCTCGACCCGATCGAGACGTACTGGGACAAGCACGGCAGGCCCGCGCAGTACCCGTCCGGGACATGGGGCCCCGCCGAGGCGGACGACATGCTCGCACGAGACGGACGGAGCTGGCGCCGGCCATGAAGATAGACCTGACCGACACCACGGCCAGCAAGATCAACAAGGCGCTGGTGAAGGCCCGGCGGGCGATCGGCACCCCGGCCGTGGGCATGGTGCTCACGCTGGTCATCGTCACCGACGAGGAGAACGCCTACGACGCCCTGAAGGCCGCCGGCGACGCCTCGCGGGAGCATCCCTCGCGCCTGCTGGTCGTCATCAAGCGGCACGCCCGGACCCTGCGCGACCGCACGTCCTCGCGGCTGGACGCCGAGGTGCGGGTGGGCGCGGACGCCGGCACCGGCGAGACGGTGGTGCTGCGCCTGCACGGCGAGGTGGCCGACCACGCCCAGTCTGTGGTGCTGCCGCTGCTGCTGCCCGACGCGCCGGTCGTCGTCTGGTGGCCGGTGAACGCGCCGCTCGACCCGGCCAAGGACCCGCTGGGCGCCCTGGCGCAGCGGCGGGTCACCGACACCTACTCCTCCGAGCAGCCGGTGCGCGAGCTCTCGGCGCGGGCCGAGGCGTACACGCCCGGCGACACGGACCTGTCCTGGACCCGGATCACGCCGTGGCGCTCGATGCTGGCCGCGGCCCTCGACCAGGTCACCTGCGAGGTCAGGGCCGTGGAAGTGGAGGGCGAGGAGTTCAACCCGAGCTGCGAGCTGCTGGCGATGTGGCTCGCGGACCGGCTCGACGTACCCGTCAGGCGCTCGCAGTCCGCGGGCCCCGGTCTGACCGCGGTCCGCATGGACACCAGCTGCGGCCCTATCGCCCTGGACCGGGCCGACGGCAGGCTGGCGACCCTGTCCATCCAGGGGCAGCCGGAGCGGGCGGTGGCGCTGAAGCGGCGGGAGACGGCCGAGCTGATCGCGGAGGAGCTGCGGCGGCTCGACCCGGACGACACGTACGCCTCCGCGCTGCGGTTCGGCGTGGACCGGCTGGACGGCACCCGGGCGTCCGACGGCTCCAGGGCTGCGGCGCCGGAGCCGGTCGCGGTGCCCGTGCCCCAGGAGGAGGCCGCCAAGTGAGCACTCCGCAACTGGTCGTCCACCACGACAAGGAGCTGATGGCGCAGGCCGCCGCGGCCCGGCTGATCACGCGGATCGTGGACGCCCAGGCCTCGACGGGCTCGGCGTCCGTGGTTCTCACCGGCGGCCGCAACGGCAACGGTGTGCTGGCCGCGCTGGCGGCCGCGCCCGCCCGTGACGCGATCGACTGGGGCCGGCTCGACCTGTGGTGGGGCGACGAGCGGTTCCTGCCGGAGGGCGACCCGGAGCGCAATGTCACGCAGGCCCGCGAGGCCCTGCTGGACTCCGTGCCGCTGGACCCCAAGCGCGTGCACGCCATGCCCGCGTCGGACGGCCCCCATGGGGCGGACGCCGAGGCGGCGGCGGAGGCCTACGCCGAGGAGCTGGCCCGAGCGGCCGGCCCCGAGAACCACGGCGCGGTCCCGGCGTTCGACGTCCTGATGCTCGGCGTCGGCCCGGACACCCATGTCGCGTCCCTCTTCCCGGAGCACCCGGGGGTGCGCGAGACGGAGCGTACGGTGATCGGGGTGCACGGCTCCCCCAAGCCGCCGCCCACCCGCGTCTCCCTCACCCTGCCCGCCATCCGCTCGGCCCGTGAGGTCTGGCTGCTGGCGGCAGGCGAGGACAAGGCCAACGCGGTGGCGATGGCCCTGTCGGGCGCGGGCGAGATCCAGGCCCCGGCAGCCGGCGCCCGGGGCCGCGCCCGCACCCTGTGGCTCCTGGACACAGCGGCGGCCTCGCAACTGCCACGGTCGCTGTATCCACCGGCTTCGGCGTGAACGGCAAGGTGCGGCGGTGGTGAGATCACCGCCGCCGCACCTTGTTCCCGGCCCGTCCGGCACGCGGGGAGGAGGCCGTTCAGGCCGGACCGGAGGTCGGCGTCACTTCACCGACCCGGCCATCACCCCCTGCACGAAGTGCCGCTGGAAGGCGAAGAACACGACCACCGGCACGATCAGCGACAGGAACGCCCCCGGCGCCAGCACATCGATGTTGCTGCCGAACTGCCGGATCTGCGACTGGAGTTCCACCGTCAGCGGCTGCGACGAGGTGTCGGCGAACAGCAGCGCCACCAGCATGTCGTTCCACACCCACAGGAACTGGAAGATGGCGAGGCTCGCGATCGCGGGGCGCCCCACCGGCAGCACCAGCCGGGTGAAGATCCGCCACTCGTTGCCCCCGTCCATGCGGGCCGCCTCCAGCATCTCCTTCGGCATCTCGGCGAAGTAGTTCCGCAACAGGAACACCGCGAACGGCAGTCCGTAGGCCACGTGGAAGAGGACCACGCCGGGGATCGTGCCGAACAGGCCGAGCTGGCCGAAGAGTTTGGCTACGGGCAGCAGACCGATCTGCACGGGCACCACCAGCATGGCCACCACCAGCAGGAACAGCGGCTCACGGGCCGGGAAGTCCATCCAGGCGAACGCGTATCCGGCCAGCGCCGCGACGACCACGACCAGGAACGTCGTGGGCACCGAGATCAGCACCGTGTTCCAGAAGGCCCTGGTGATGCCGGAGTTCTTCAGCAGTGCCGAGTAGTTGTCGAAGGACAGTTGCTGCGGTCTTGCCAGCGCTGTCCACCAGCCGCCCTTCGCGGTGTCCTGGGCCGAACGCAGCGACGACACGAACAGGCCCGCGAGCGGGGTCATCCAGACCAGGCCGATCACCACGAGGACGGCCTGGACCAGCGCGCTGCTCAGGCCTCGCCTGACCGCGTTCATCACTGACTCCTTCGGAAGCGGCGGACGTTGAACACCATCGCCGGGATCACCAGGAGCAGCAGGAGCACGCCGAGCGCGCTGCCGAGGCCCTGGTTGTTGCCACCGCCGAAGGACACCAGCCACATCTGGGTCGCCAGCACGGTGGCGTCCTGCTGCACCGGGCCGGGCGCGATGATGTAGACGAGGTCGAAGACCTTCATCACGTTGATCACGAGGGTGACGAAGACGACGGTGAGGACGGGGGCGAGCAGCGGCACGGTGATCCGGCGGAAGATCTGCCACTCGTTGGCCCCGTCGATGCGCGCCGCCTCCAGCGCGTCACGCGGCAGCGCGGACAGTCCGGCGCCGATCAGCACCATCGCGAACCCGGTCCAGATCCACAGGTAGGCGCCGATGATCATCGGGGTGACGAGCGTCGGGCCGAGCCAGGAGACGCCCTGGTAGGGCTGGGCGAAGTTGGTCTGCGGCAGCTTCACCTCGTACGAGCCCGCCTTGAGGCCCGTGAAGCTGAAGGAGCCGTCGGAGCCCGTGGTGGTGCTCGCGACCGTATGGCCGTCGCGCACCGCCTCGACCTTCATGCCGGGCATACCGCTCTCGCCGGGATCGATCTTGCCCTGGGTGCCGCCTCCGCCGGGTGCGAAGTCCAGGTAGACGACTCCGCGCAGTTCGTCCGCGGCGGTCTTCCCGTCCTCCACCGGGCGGGCGGGCGAGGCGCCGCCGGGCAGGTCCTTGGGGAGCACGCCGACCATGGGCAGGGTCACCGTGGAGCCCGGCGAGAGGCTCGTGTTCGTGAGGTAGGAGCCGTCCCGGCCCTCGGTCAGCCCGAACCCCTCGCGGGCGCGGGCGCTCGGGTAGGCCGGGGATTCCTTGAACGCGTCGTGCACGGAGACCACGGCGGCGTTCAGGACGCCCTTGTCCGGGTCCTCGTCGTAGGCGAGCCGGAAGATGATGCCGGCAGCCAGGAAGGAGACGGCCATCGGCATGAACAGCAGCAGCTTGAACGCCGTCGCCCAGCGGACCTTCTCCACCAGCACGGCGAGGATCAGTCCGAGCCCGGTGAGCAGCGCCGGGGCGACGACGACCCAGATCGTGGTGTTCCGGATGGCCTTCAGCGTCGCCGGGTCGTGGAATATCTCGGTGTAGTTGTCCCCGCCGACGAACCGGTTGCCGGAGGCGTCGAAGAAGCTCCGGCCGACGGAGAACAGCACCGGGTAGACGACGAGGGCGCCGAGCAGCAGCAGTGCGGGGAAGACGAACAGCAGCGCGACGACCCGGCCCCGCCGCCGCGCGCGCCGAACCTGCTCGGCGCGCGCGGCGGGCGACGGGGGGCCCGCGCCCTTCTCCTTCGGGAGCGTGGGGGCGGTCATGGCGGGTCAGCCCTGGTTCTTGTACGCCTTGGCCGCCGCGGCCTCCAGCTTCGCCGCGGTGCCCTTCGGGTCGGACGGGTCGCGCAGGAAGTCCTGGAGCAGCTTCCACTCGCCCGCGCCGCTGGTGCCGCCGAAGGCCGCCGGGGCCTGGTCGGACATGTCGAAGCGGACCGCGTCGGAGTCGCCCGCCCCGATGAGGGACTTGGCGGTGGCGCGGGTGACGTCGTCGCCGTAGGAGGCGAGGTCGAGGTTCTTGTTCGGGGACAGGAATCCGCCGGCCTTGGCCCACACGGCCGCGGCCTCGGGGGTGGCCAGGTACTCGAGGAGCTTCATGCCGGCCTTGGCGTTCTTGCCGTCCTTGAGGACGGCGGCCGCGTCACCGCCGCTGACGACCGGCGCGTTGCCGCCGTCGACGGGCGGGAAGGGGAAGAAGTCCGCGTCCTTGCCGATGGTCCGGTCGAACTGGTCGTGGGCGACGCCCGCGACGAAGTCGCCCTCGTAGACCATGCCGGCCTCGGGCTTGGGTCCGAAGACCTTCTCCACCGAGCCCGGGAAGTCGGTGTTGAGGGCGCCCTTCTGGCCGCCCGCGATCAGCTGCTTGTCCTTGAACAGCTTGCCGAGCGTGGTGAGGGCCTTGACCACGCTGTCGTCGGTCCACTTCAGGTCGTGGGCGGCGAGGGCGTCGTACTTCTCGGGGCCGGCCTGGGAGAGGTAGACGTTCTCGAACCAGTCGGTCAGGGTCCAGCCGTCCTGTCCGGCGACCGCGAAGGCGGCGAGTCCGGAGTCGGAGAGGGTGTGGCCGGCCTTGAGCATCTCGTCGTAGGTCGCCGGTGCCTTGACGCCGGCCTGGTCGAGCGCGTCGGGGCTGTACCAGACGGTGGACTTGTGGGCGGCCTTGAAGTACAGGCCGTACAGGGTGTCGTCGACGCTGCCGTACTTCTTCCACACCGGCGCGAAGTTGGCGTCCACCGACTTCTGGGTGGTGTCGGACAGCGGCTCCAGCCAGCCCTTCTTGGCGAACTGCTGGAGCACGCCGACCTGCGGGACCATCACGACGTCGGGGGCGTTGCCGCCCTCGATCTTGCTGCCGACGACGGTGGAGACGTTGTCGCCGGTCGACATGAACTGGGTCTTGGCGCCGGTCTTCGCGGAGAACGCGTCCAGCACCTTCTGGAAGTTCTTCTGCTCGCTGCCGGACCAGACGCCGGCCACGGTGACCGTCTGGCCGCTGAGCGCCTTGTCGCCGCCACCGGCGGAGACGGGGTCGTCGCCGCCGCAGGCGGTGGCGCCGAGGGCGAGGACGAGGGCGGTGCAGCCCGTGAGCAGGGTGGTACGTCGTCGCATCATCGTTGATGTCCCTT